>NZ_MLYN01000025.1:0-169859 GCF_001866675.1 Streptomyces sp. MUSC 14 | reverse complement strand
CAACCGTCTCACTGGACTTGAAATCTTCCGAACCTGGGCAACGCAAAGCAGCTCAAAGGAGCGTGATCACTGCATCAGCCGACACGCGACTTCGGCAGATGTGCCGACATGGCGACGACTAGCGAATCTCCGCAGGCCACAGGGGGTTCAGCACGACCGGCCCTTGGCTGCGGTTCCTGCCGGGGCTCGAAGCTGCGGCCAAGCTACAACCACCTATGGGTTCAATCGGACAGCGGCCGGGAGCACGAGCCGGCCGCCCGCGACTGGCGATTTTCCCTGTTCCCATGTTCCGCGTCCCCCCGCCGGGGCTGCCACCTGCGCACCATCTCGCAGCTCGACGGCACTCCCCCTGGCACCGGGACCAGCGTGCACATCCCGTGCACAATCCCCCGGGAACTCCCGGGAAACCGCAGGTACAAGGGGGAAGCCCGGCCGTACACAATGGGGCCCTGACCAGGTCGTTTCCCCTGGTCAGGGCCCCAATGGCAGACGAGTCGGGCTGTACGCCGGGTTCACAGCGAGAAGGCCGCCGTCACCACCAGCGTCCCGCCCCGCGTCCGCGACGGTTCCGATTCCCCTGTTTGGTGGCTCCCGCCCGGGACTCGAACCTGCGGCCAGGCGCACCCGCGGGACTGCCATGACGTCCGGCCAACCTGCCCGTGCGGGCGACGACAGGGCCGTTCTTCCCGCCCAGGAGCATGCGCGCCACCCCTCCGAACTGACTCGTGGTTCAGCTACGTCCAGCCGCGTTCCAGCCAGCGTGCAGAGAACGACGGATGACGACAGTTGACGAAGCGTCAGATCATCCAGCCAAAATCCAGCCACGGGCACGCGAGCGGGTCGACCCGAATTCGGGCCGACCCCGCCTGACCTGGCGTTTTGCTAATTCACAGGATCCACGGTAATGCGTGGCCTATACATTGAAGCGGAACTCCACCACAACTGGTCTGACCTGCGGTTATGCAAGCGCATCCCAGCACCATCCCAGCACAGGGTTCACGACAACGTACAAGAGCGCTCAGGAGCGCCCACGCTACACAACAGGGCCGGCAGCCGGCCAAGGCTTGAAGGATTCATCCACAACGCAGCAGCCCGCTGGGGCAGTGCGGGGTACCGAGCTCCCGGACGGTCGATGCGGCCACGCGAGAGCCACAACCGGAATGCCAGCCCGCACGTGAGCTTCATGCCAGAGCGTCCAGGCGCCTCGGGCTGAGCAGTGCGCGTGGTCAGGGTGCAGGCAGTAGCAGACGGTCGCTCAACTCAGTGGCCAGGGACCCTTGTCCAGCCAGTTCTAAGCATGGATACCGGCAACGGACCTACTAGCCGAGCCCGAACTGGGACTTCAGCCACGCCGGGTTGAGCTTCAGTGTCTTGTTGTCGGGGAGGAGTTCGAGGACCTGGATTCCGTCCATGTTCAGGAGCTGGATGAGGACGGCGGCGTAGCCGCGGGCCCGGGCAGGTGGCATGCCCGCGGCGGCGGCCACGGCTGTCAGGGGGAGAGTGTTGTTCTCACAGAGCGCCGCAAGGGCCTGGCGAAGTCTTTCCGGGTCCTGTTTGCGGGGGAGGAGGGCGAGCTGGTCACTGAAGGCCGGGGAGGCGAAGAGGTCATCCAGGAGCGGCTCCACCGGAGACTGGGCTTGCAGGGAGAGCAGTGTCCCCTCGGCTTCGGACGGTTGGAGGGACACCCCGATCTCGAACAGACCCGTGTCCTGAGGAGCGGACTTCTTCGTCGAGGTACGCCTGGACTTCGCCGGCTGTGTCGTCCCGGTCTCTGCGGAGAGTGGTGTCGAGGTCGCGTGCAGGCGCTTCGTGTCCAGCTTCCACCAGTGCGGCTCATACGTGTCCGTGAGTTGCCGCCACCCTGGCGGGATGTCCTTTGTCGCGCCGTTCGGCAGGTACGCGAGCACTGGGATCGTGAACTCGGCCGGGTGCACGCCCCCGTGGTATCCGGCGGCACGATTCGTGTAGCGGGTGTCGGCCGACCACAGGGCGACAATCGGGACTCCGACCACGCGGGGACCGGCGAGCGCCATCTCTGCTTCGCTGACCAGCTGTTCGGCTCCACCATCCGGTACGTCGCGGTAGCGGGCGTTGACCACCTCAGGGACGGGTACCTTCACGCCACGGTGCTCCAGTACGTGCCCGTGATCGCTGGTGATGATTACGGCCATGCCCCGCCGGCGGGCCTCGTCCAGGAGTGGGGTCAGGGCGTCGACGTCGTCGATCGTCCAGTCCCACTCGTCGAGTCGTTCGTCGTTCTTCAGTCCGTCGTCGACGGTGTTGAGGACGACCGCGAGGTGTGACGCGTCGTCGGCCAGCGCCGCCTCCAGGTCAGGCCCGAAGCGTCCACCAGTGCCGGCGGGGCGGAGGTCGTCCTTGTGGAAGACGGCCGCCTTCTGCCCCGACCACAACCGCAGGGCAGGGAATTCACGCTTCTCGGTCTTCTGGTCGCCGCGTTGCAGCCTGCCGGTGAGGAGAGTGGTGCGGCTGACGGCGGTGACGGTGGGCAGGGCGGCGGCCATCGCCTGGCGGGTAGGCGGCATGCCCTTTTCGCCAGTGGGGTCGTACTCGGTCCAGTGCGCCGCGAGTTCCTCGCCGAGCTGCCCCGCGAGTGCGGCGCTCATGCCGTCCACGACGAGCAGCATCAGCCGCCGCTGGGACTTCACCACAGGCTTCGCGACCCGCTCGAGGAAGGTCTCGACCGTCAGCATCGAGCCGGGAGCGGTACCCGCCGTGGTCCACTCGGCGACCTGCTCGGCGAAGGCCCGGTCCATGCGGCGCCGCACCTTGCGCACGTCAGCGGCGAGCGCGTCGTAGGCACCGGACAGGGCGGGCTCGGTGTCGCCACCCGCCTCCAGGTGCTCCAACGCACGGTCGGACCACGAGAGTTCGGCGTTGTAGTGGGCCAGGGCGCCCGCGACGGTGTCCGGTGTCCATGCGGGTTCGGTGGCCAGCCACTGCACCAGGCGCACGGCCATCCGGGCGCGGCCGATCCGGGTGCGGGCCGTCTCGGCGAGGTGCTGCGCCTGCACTGCACGCAGCGCCGTACGGCAGGCATCGAGATCTCGGTCGGCGATCGCCGAACCCACGGCGGACAGGCGCGCTTCGAGTCCGGCGGGCAAGTAGGGGCTGTGGCGTACGGCCTCGGTCGCACCCAGATGTCCGGCGAGCCGTTCGGCGTCCGGAGTGACCTCGGCGAGGAGCTGTGCGTTGCGTGCGACGAGGTTCTCGGTGGATTCCCCGTAGCGTCGCATGGCCTCGTCGGTGAACTCGCGGCCGAGGATGTTCTCCGCTCGGCCGCGCGCCCGGAAGACCTCGGGGCCGGCCGGGGCGTGCTGCCACAGCGCGGCGGCGACGAGCCCGAACGGCAGGGCGACGGACGGCTCGTCGTGCTCGGTGATCGACAGCAGGGCGTCGGCGGTCGGACCAGCCTGGTCCACCTCGGCGAGGAAGCGCCGCAGCCCGGCCCGCTCCCCGTCACGCAGCGCGCGGTAGGCGCGCGGTCCTTCGGATGAGGTGCGGCTCCACAGCAGCAGCGTGTCGATGTCGAGCTGGGCGTCCGCGTCGAGCAGCAGCCGTCGCCGTGCGAGGGTGGCGAGGGCGTGTGTTCGGGACAGGACCTGCCGGTTGAGGCCGGGCCAGCCGCCCGCCGGGACGGCTTCGAGGAGGGCCTCGGCCACCCCCCAGGTCTCGTCGCCGAGCCGTGGATCGATACCGGAGGCGGTAAAGGTCTCGCGGATGAGGTCCCAGTTGTCGACATGCTGGATGGCGTGCCGGTACGCACGGACCAGGATGCCGGGGTCGAGTTCGGCGTCCTCCCGGTCGGTGAGCAGGACGAGCAGGGACGGGTCCTCTGCCGAACCAGGACCGGAGGCGTCGAGGTGGCCGAGCGCCTCCTGGTAGACGGCGAGCACGGACGGCGCGGCGGCCACCCGTGCGTGCCTGCCGCCGTTCCAGGGCAGGATCGCCTGCTCCTCCCACGTGGGTGCCGAGCGCAGGAGCACCACCTGGCGAGTGTCACCGTCCGGCTGCTCGGGCTGCTTGAGCAGCGCGCGCTGACCCGCGAGGTAGTTCGCGACGGCGGTGGGCGTGAGACGGGCGACGCCCCGGCCGGCCTGAGGCATCAGTCGACCACCTTCCACGTGATCTCGATGGCCTTGCCGGGATGCGCGGCCGCCACCTGGTGCAGGGCCTGCTCGACCTCGGTGGCGCTGCCCTGGACGGAGCCCGTACGGGCGGTGGTCTCGACCTTGGGGTGCGAGGTGTCGGTGGTCAGCGGCACCTGGTCCGGGGTGGGCGAGGCCGGGGTCGGTGCCGGTGGTTCGGTCCGCTGCTGCTGTTGCCGCTGGACGGCCAGGGCCTGGGTGATCGCCCGCTGGGCCCGCGGCAGGGAGTCCTGCAGCTTCCGGCTGAACTGGTCCTCGCGCGCGTCCTCCTGGAGGGTGGTGAGAGCGTCCATGCCCGTACCGAGTTCGAGCACGTCCCAGGAGGCGTTCTGCAGGGCGGGGGCAACTACGTCCGCCGTCGAGACGGACGAGCCGAGCCGTTCCGGCGTCAGCTCGCCGAGGCCGAACGAGGCGAGGGTCTCGACGACCTGCTTGGCCCCGCGCCCCTTCGCCGCGAGCAGTTCCTCGAGCAGGGCGAGGCCGCGGCGTGCGGTGTGCAGACGGCCGCTGACTGCGGTGTCGTCGAGGCCGAGGAAGTCCGCTCGCCGCTCCAGCTCGGCCACCAGCTCGCGGTTGGCGGGCACGTGCTTGTCGACGTGGGTACGGACCAGCTCGGCGAAGGAATTGACGATCCGCCCGCGCAACTGCACGGGGGCCGTCGTGCCGAAGATCTTCTCGTACCGCGCACGGGCCGCCTCCCAGGCCGACTCGGAGGGCAGGGGCTGGCGGCGCAGTGCCCAGCCGTCCTTGATCTCGCCCAGCTTGAGGTCCGCGACGGGGGCCCCGCCGATCACCCACACCCGGTCCTCCATCTCGCCGTACGCGGCTGCGACGAGCTGCTGGATGTGGGTCGGGAGCCCCATCCGCTGCGGTTCGTCCGTCCACGCGGTCAGCGAGCCGTAGCCGATGTCCGCGTCCGGGTCGTTCTTCGCGAGCCGGTTGAAGTGATCGCGCCAGTACCCGCCGAGGGTGAAGTAGCTCTCCCCCATCGTGCCAAGCTTGAGCGGCTGCGCGACCGTCCGCATCAACCCCTGGTCCCCGCGCGCGATCTCCGCCTTGCCCTCGCGGGCCCCGGCGGCCTCGCTGACGTATCCGAGGACGGTACGCGCCTGGGCGGGCGTGACGGCCCCCGGGCCGAGGTCGGGGTGGGCCGGGTACTGCCAGGCGAGCATCTTGCCCGCGATGTCGCGGATCGCATCGCGCGGGGCGGCGCTCAGGCCGAGCGCGGGCGTGGGTGCGCCCGGCTTGGTGGCGATGTGTTCCGAGAAGTCGTCGAGGACGTCCCCCTCCTGCTTCTTCGCCAGGCCGTACGCCTGTTTGAAGGCGGCGAGCACACGGTCGTGCAGGGTCTCGGCCTGCGTGGTGAGCAGCCCTCGTGCCCGCACCCGGTCGTCGGGGCCGAGGTGAGCGGCGAAACGGCTGTCGAAGTCGCTGCCGCTGTTCAGGATCCGCTTGATGACCACGTACCGGTTGAAGTCCGCGTACATCGTCGTCGTCATATGGGTGGGCACCCAGGCGAGGGAGTGCTGGACCTCGGGGTGCCGCTCCCAGAAGCTGTTCATCCGGTTCAGGTCCTCGCGCGGCCCGAACTCTCCTTCATCCCACGGCAGATCGACGACGAGACGCCAGGTCTCCGCGTCGACCGGAGTGAGCATGGAGTCGGTAGTCTCCTCCCGGTCGGCGATATTGGCGAAGACGATCTCGGTACGGCGCTTGCTGCCCCGCCAGGTGAAGTCGAGGGTGTCGTAGGCGTCGAAGCCGCCCTGTCCCTTGGCCGCGGTCAGTGCGAACTGAGAGCGCAGCAGCTCGACGGCGGCGTCGTGGCGGTAGCGGGGCTTGTCGAAGGCTTCGCGGCCGTTGCGGACGACGGACTCGCTGTCCACACCGCTCAGTTCCAGGCGTACGGTCATCGCCACGCCGTCGCCCGCGAGCTTGATCTCGGGGATCCGGCCCGCCCACTCCTTCAACTTGTTGATCAGTGCGGGGATCTCGCCGCCGGGAAGGAGCGCCTTGATGGTGCCAGCGTTGAGGGCCAGGAGCCGCTTGACCGTCATGTTCTGGAAGGCGGGCGCGGCGGGCGCGAGGGCGGACAGGACGAGGGTCGACATCAGCCGGTCGTCGTCGGTGAACTGCCCGAGCCGACGTGCGAGATCACCGTCCTCGATGGCGGCGGGGTCCTGCTGGTACGCCGCGACCTGTTCCTCCGCGACCCGGTACTGGTCGAGGAGGTAGGGGCGCATCCGGTTGCGGTACAGCCGGTCGGCCTCGTCGAACACGACCCGCAGCTCGTCGGTGAACGGCTTGTCGCCGCCGCCCGAGATCAGCGCGTAGATGTCGCCGAGCGGCACCAACTGGCCGACGCGCAGCAGATTGCGCCGCGCGGCGAGGAGCTCGCCCATCAGCTTGAGGCCGGTGCGGGAGCGCTGAAGGGCCGAGGACAGGTGGACGAGGGTGTCCATGAAGGCGGGCGAGAAGGGGTACGTGAAACGGAACGCGGTCTCCGTGGCGCCCACGTTGTTCTCGTCGCCGCCCAGGAGCTCGTCCCAGAACTTGGCGTTGGTGGACTTCGCCTTCTTGAACGCCTCCCCGATCACCGTGTCCGCCTCGGTCGTCAGCGGCTTGAGGAGGCGCGCGTGGGCGATCTGCGGAAGGTTGCGGTCCTCCAGACTGATGCGGTCGAACCGCCCGGAGGCGAGCTCCAGGTTGTCGACGATGGCCCGTTGGTAGCGGCCCCCGTCCTCAGCGGATCCGACCAGGTCGCGCAGGTCGCGCTGGCGGGCGATGAAGGACACGACGGGGACGGCGCGGCGTTCGTCGCCGCCCTCCACCAGGTTCGTGATCTTCGCGGTCTCCCGCGACACGAACTCCGAGGACGAGATACGGGAGGCGAACCACAGGATCAGCTCGTCGAGGAAGAGCACGATCCCGTCGTAGTTCAGGCTCTTCGCATGCTGGGCGATCACCGACAGGCCCCGGTCGAGGCTGATGAAGCCGCCGTCCTGCTCGACGGCGCGCTCCTCGTAGCCGGGCAGCACCTTGGCCGTGTCCTGGGCGAGCCGGGCTCGCAGCTCGCCGGGGGTGGACGGGTCGGCGGGGTTGAACTCCTGCCCGACTTCCAGCTCCTCGGCGGCCATCGCGTCGTCGAGCAGCTCAGTGGTCCAGGTGAAGGCTGCCCCGAACTCGCCCCACTCTCCGGTGGACTCAGCGGGCGCGGCACCCGCCAGGAACTTGATCACATCCTCGTCGCCGAGCCGGTCCCGCATGGACTGCAGATCACGGAACATGGCATCGGTGCGGTAGACCCGCGGGGTCGGCGCGCCGGGCTCCAACTCCCTTATCCGCTTGACGTATCCGCCGAGGATCCGCTGTTCCATCGACTTGGCGTCGAGCATGTGCACCGGCACCATCAGGAACCGCCGCTCACCGTCCTGCAGCCAGCCGTTCTTCGCGAACACCGGGTCGAAGTCGGTCTTGCCACGAGCCGCCGGGGCCTGGTTGAGCAAGGCGTGCAGGACGGCCATGAAGTGCGACTTACCGGCACCGAACGAGGCGTGCAGATAGGCGGCCTTCGAGGAGTGGCTGTCCACCGCCGACTTGATGATGCCGAGGGCCTCGTTGAAGTGCTGCACGAGGTCGTCGGTGACGACGTAGTCGGCGAGGGCCCTCTCGGCGCCGTCGGGAGTGGTGGCGTCGGCGAGCTGGAGGACGTAGTCGGAGCTGGACACCTCCGGCTTGATGTTGATCAGCTCGCGGAGGAGCGGGGTGCCGTTGTTGCCGTTCGCGGGGTTCGCTGCCATGTCGCTTCTTCAGCTCACTTCGTCGTCTTGGCGCGGCCACCGCGCGCCGCCGCCACGGGCCGCCAGGCCCGGATGTCGTCGTCGGTCAGCCCGTGCTCGCCCTGAAGGGCGAGACGGAAGTCGTGGTACGCCTGCGCCGCCGACTGGCCGAAGTCGGGGAGGTACTCGCCGTGCCACTGGTCCAGCCACGGCTGGAGTTCGAGCAGGGCGGCGAGGTACGGGACGAGCTCGTCCTGCGTCAGCTGGTTCTCGTTGAGGTAGCCGACGATGGCCTGCGCCTGCTGGAGGTGGTCCCAGCCTGCCCAGCCGAGCAGGACGGGAGTCTGTACGTTGCTCTGCGCACCGTAGGAGATGAACCGCTCCTTGGGTACGTCGAGCTTGCCGCGCTGCGACCAGAAGCTGGTGCGCAGGAAGTCGGCGGAGGTGTACTTGGGCGGCACGGCGGTCGCCTCACGGATCTTCCGCTTCTCGTCCTCGGAGGTAGCGGCGTCCTCCGCACGCTGCTTCTCCCAGGTCCGCTCCCAGTCGGCACGCTTCTTGAGGCCGGCGGGCTTGTAGCGCAGGGCGGCGGCGGCCGGGACGTGCTGGTCGCCGACCAGCTCGGCGACGGTCTTCGCGAAGTCGGCGCGGGGCGCGTAGAGGTTGAGGACAGCGGCGAAGTCGTCGTCTTCCTGAAGCCGGTCGGTCAGGCGGGGCAGCGTGATGAGGGTGGGCTGATCGCTCCCGTCGAACCACAGCTCACGCCGGGCCTCGATCCGGTCGAGCAGCCACGCGCGGAGTGCCGCCGTCTGCATGGCGTCCCACCCGTCGGTGGCCCAGCGTCGCTTGTACTCGGGGCGCTCGACCATGCCGATCGCGGAGTTCGACTCCATCGTCGCGATGCGCTGGTTGACGATGTCCTTGTACGCGGCCGGCCAGTGGTCGGGGAGCTCGGTGATGGGTGTGGAGTTGTGCCGCGTGAACCACTCGGAGGACGCCTCGCCACGCTCGATGGCACGGGCAAGCACGATCTCGAAGGCGCGCTCGCCGAGAGCGAGGGGCGGGACGTCTGCCGGGTCTGCGGGGCGCAGGTCGGTGTCGGTGAGGCCGTAGAGGGAGTAGACCTGCCAGTCCAGTTCCTCCTGGAGGGCGATCATTTGGGCGCGGGTGGCTTCGTGGGTGGTGCGGGCTTCGCGGAGGGAGGTGGAGGTGGGGGTGGCGTTGGCTGCTACGGCAGTGGGGGAGGAGGCGGTGAGGTCGTGGGCGGCAGCGTCCAGGGAGACGGCGAGGGGGGTGGGATAGGTGGGGGGGAGCGGGAAGTCTTGGACGTTGGCGCCGTTGAACACAAAACGGTGCTCCCAAAACTCATCCGAAATACCACCCCCAATTCCACCGTTGCCCTTGTCATGGCAGACCATCTTGAGCCAGAGCGCGGCCGTGGAGCTATTAAGAACACCTAGCAGTTGGAGGTGATCTTCCTCGGTAGCCTCTTCCCGCATCTTGATCACCGGCGCAGTGCGGTTAAACACCCTTCCACCCCGGTCCAGCATGAAGTGGTTATGTGTTGCAATCTCGGCGAACGTGATCGACAGCGGGGTCCTGTAAGCCGAGGCCGTGTGCTGCATGTAGTCCCACCAGCCGAGGCCAGCATCCGCCATGTCACCTTGGAATGTGCGCCGCGCAGCGAGCATCGCCCTCAAAGGCCACAAATCCGTGCGCAAGTCGTCCAGATCAACCCCGGCGGCGTAGGGATACCAGATCAATTCTTCAGGGGTCGCGATCCAGTCGCGAACGTTGTTGCCCTTCATTAGGGGGCGCAGTGCATCTCGGTCGGTGACGGTGCGGAATGTCGGTCGCAGTGGCCGAATGTATGCCTCGTCCGAGCCTGCTCGAATGGCCCGGCCGATCGGTGGTTCGATAACCGCCTTCATCGGGACCGTGCGACCAGCGCTCAGCCGCTCATCGAGCTCGGCGCCGCCATCCGCGAGGATCCAGGGAGCCTTCGCGAAGTAGCGCTCCCGCTCAAGATCCGCAACAGACACCCACTGGCTCTTGGAGTCAGGCGCGTCGATCTGCTCGACGATCGCCCGCCAGACCAACCCCTCCTCCGGATTCTCCGGAGCCGAAGGCTCCCCCTGAACCGACCGAACCGTTCGAACAGTCGCCCCGCGCTTGCTGTACCCCCGCCGCGTCCCCACGAGAATCACCGTCGGCGTCCCGTGCCCCGGGATGTACGCCCCGCTCGTGTCGATGACCTCCGTCAGTTCCACCTCGTGCCCGAAGAACGACTCGATCAGTCGTGTCCCGAACTCCCGCTTCATGAAGGAGTTCGCCGTGATCTGCCCGACGCGGCCACACCCTTCGCCTGTATCCGCGCTTCCGATCTTCGCCAGCTCGAAGAACCGCTGCGCGAACGGCACCGACAGCGCGTACGTCCCCTGGCAGGCATCGTAGATCGACCGGTACAGGTCGTTGAGCTTCTTGTCCTTGACCGTGATGTACGGCGGGTTGCCGACGACTACGTCGTACCGGCCGCGCTGCAGGATCTGGTCGAAGTCGTTGACGTCCTCGGTCGTGTACCGGAAGTCGACCAGCGGATCCGGCTCGTCCTCCTCGTCGAAGTCGAACGTGCCCTGCTCGCCGCGGATCTTCCGGTTACGGATCAGGCTGTCCCCCACCGCCAACTGCATAGGCCAGTCATACGACGCCGCCTCCCCCAGCGTCCGCACCCCCGCCGCCGCCATCGCCGCGATCAGCAGCCGGAACCGCGCGATCGCCACCGCGAACGGGTTGACGTCCACCCCGTGTACCGACTCCAGCGCCCCGCGCACCCGCGCGTGCGCGTCCAACTCTGGCCGCCGCACAGCCCATTCACGTACCAGCCGCCGGAAGGCGCCCAGCACGAAGTGGCCCGACCCGCACGTGGGGTCGATCATCTTCAGGCCCTCGACGCCGCCCCGCTCCCGTACCACCGGGTTCATCGTGCGGTCGAGGATGAACTCCTCCACGAACTCCGGGGTCTGCAGTAGCGCGTAGTTCTTCCGGGCGGCCTCGCTCAGGTCCTGGTAAAGGTCGCCTAGGAACCAGGTGTCCCAACCCTTCGTCCCGTCGGCGTCGGCACCCTCCGGCAGCGGGTCCGTGAAGTCGTGGACCAGGACCGACCTACCCGCCTCGTCGTCGGCCGTCCGCTGCCAGAAGTCCCGCAGCGCCCCGGCCCCCTCGTGCGACAGCGGGATCTGCTTCAGCGGATTGTGTTCCGAGAACAGCAGGGCCCCCGCCGGCCCGGCCGCCAGCTCCTCGAAGGCGCGCTCGAACCAGCCCCGGTACGTCGGGTCCTCCGCCTCGTCCACGTACTCGTCGTACCGCGCCTGAGCGACCTCGCGCCCGGCGATGTCCGGCGCGGTGATGTACGGCTCCGACACCAGACCGTTGTCCTCGACGAACCGCACGAAGACGGTCCCGAGCACCCACGCCACCGCCACCTGCGTGATCCGTTCGTCCAGCCACGACTGCCAGGTCGCCGCCGTCCGGCCGACCTTCTTCGACGCGTCGTACTCGGCGCGGAGCCGGCCGCGTACCGCGTCCTCCCGCTTGACCTGGCCCTCAAGATCCGTCTCCGCCGCCTTGACCTGTGCCTGCAGGTCGGAGAGCAGCGCCTTGCGGTCGATCACTTGGTGGCTCCTTCAGGGACTGTCAGGGCGTTCGGTTCGTGCATACGGGTCCAAGACTTGGGAATGGGGATCCACTCCTGCTGGGCCTCGAGGTACGGGACGGGGTGGCCGGCGAGTTTCGGGACGGCGGTCTCGTCGTCCTGAGCGACAAGCACCCACAGGGGTCGGCCGCCGCGCCGGGCGAGCGCGGTCAGCCGGTCGAGGACGTGCATGCCGTCGTAGCGGGCGAAGACGGCGGCATCGGTGAGCAGCACAGGAGCACTACGGTCGCCCCCCGAAGCCGAAGCCGATTCCGAAGCCGCCAGCTCCCCTTCAAGGACACCCTGCACGGCCTGCCACACCGCCCCCACCAGGTTCGTGAAACCCGTCGGTCGCTGCCCGGCCGGGAGGACGTCCGCCTTGACGACGACCTCCCACTGCGGCATCGCGCGACCGGGCGTGAGTTCGCCCCGCAGCCCCTTCAGGAACAACTCGGTCACCGACACCGTCCGCGCCCCGTACTGGCGACTCAGCTCCCGCCCCACCACCGGGGAGCTCCGCGCGCGCACAGTCAGCACGCGAAGCCCGTCGCGCCGCGCAGCGCCCGCCAGTTGCGCCTCGGCCCGCGCGGCGGTCGACTCCCGGTCCAGCGGACCACCGGTCCCGGAGCCGCTGCCGCTCAGGGCCGAGGTGTACGTCACGACCGCCTCGAACTTCCGGGGCAGGAACGCCTTCTTGTCGGCCGCGTACTTGAGGTCGAAGCCCGCCTCGCGCAGCGCCTTGAGCAACTCCTCGGGCCTGTCCTTCGTCCCGGCGAGCGCCGCCAGAGCGGGGAAGCGGTCGTTGACCCGCTCCAGGACCTCGCGCAGGGGCAGCCCTGGCTGCTGTATCTCGGGCAGACCCGGCAAAACCCGGACCAGGCCCGCCTGGGTGAGCCGCAGTGCGCGAACGAGGCCCAGGTCGCGCGGGTAGATTTCGAGCCGCGGCGACAGCGCGGCGTTCAGGCTCGCCTGGGCGGCGAGGTTGGCGACGCGCCGGTCGTCCCAGGAGAAGTCGCCCTCGGGCAGCCGCACGGCGCTCAGCTCGGCGAGGACCGTGCTCGAACCCGGAAGGGAGTCCCTTCCGGCGAGCTTGTCGGCGGCGTCACCAAGCCGCTTCACATAGCTCAGCAGTGCGGCCGGGGCGGGGGTGTCGGGTCCGTCGGCTTCGTTGTCCGGGTCGACCTCCAGCGCGAGGAAGCCCGCGCGCCGTACCGGATCGGTCGCCTTGTACGGGGCGAAGTGCTGGAAAGCCCTGTCGGCTACGGGTAGTTGCTGCTCGCGTTCGATCAGAGCGCGGAGTACGGCGAAGGCTGCGGCCCGTCGTACGTCCGGGTCGCCCAGGGAGTAGCCGCGGGTGCCGAGCAGCCAGCCGGCGAGGGCGTCCACGGAGGCGACCCGGCCGAGCGCGCGGAGCTGCTCCAGAATCGCTGCCCGTACCTCCACCAGGCCCTCGTCCTCGGCCCAGCGCTTGCGGAGCTTCTTCAACTCGCCGGAGATCGAGGACTGGTTGGCGACCCCGACGGCCTGCGCGGCATCGTGCTGCCGCGGCCACACGGGAAGATCGGGCAGCGTCCCGTCGGCTCCAGGCGCGCGCAGCAGGTGCACGGCCACGTCGTGCAGCCGCTTCGTCCGGCCGGTGGCAGGCGGGATGATCCGGGCCAGGAGATGGTCGATGTCCTGGGCTTCGGAGCCCTCCCCGATCATGCGCGCGAGGTTCTTCTCGAGCGGCGTCCCGGGCTCCGGCGACGGCTCGGGCACGGGCTGCGGCTCGGGCCGCGAGCCGAGACGGGCTCGCCACTCCTTCTGCCGGTGCTGGATCTCCGTACGCGTCCGCGCGCCGAGCCCTGGCCGGTTGATGAACGTACGGCTGGCCCGGTCGAGGAACTCACCGACCGTGGTGAGCTTCATGTCCCGCAGGATCGAGTACGCGGACGGCGTCAGGCCCGCACGCACCAGAGGAGTGTCACGGGTGGCGACCTCGGCCAGCTGGTCGCGCAGCTCGGCGGTGTCGGCTTCGCCGTCCGGTGCGGAGCCCTGTCCTTGCCGCCTCAGCGACTCGTGTCCGGCGCTTGCGGCGAGCCGCTGAGCGTCCTGGAACACCCGCTGCCAGGACGTGCGCATGTCCCGCAGGTCCTTGTGGCGGTTCTTCGCATCCCTGCTCAACGCTTTGCGGAAGAACTCGGTAAGCCCGTCACGCAGTTCGTCCTCGAAGCCCTCCGACGCGATCGTCGGGTACGGCCACTCCTTCGGGTCCGTCATCCGCGGGGTGACGGACCCGTCGCCCCACTGCGGCAGCTCGTTCGACGCCATCTGGTGCAGTGTCACGGCGAGCGCGTACCGCTCCGCGGCGTCGTCGTACAGGTTCCGCATGACCGCGCCGACGAACGGGTCGAGATAGCCGGATGTGCCCGCGCCGGTCTCGCGGGCCGAGACGGCGGTCAGCGAGAAGTCGAGGAGCAGCGCCTGCCTGGTGCCGTTGGGGCGGATCCGGATCGCGATGTTGTCCGGTTTGATGTCGCGGTGCCAGACGCTCTCGCCCTCCAGGTAGTAGAGGGCGTTGAACAGGTTGTCGCTGTAGCGCTCCAGGTCGTCCATGGTGAGGCGGCCCTGCCGTCCCAGGACGCGCGCCATGGTCTCGTCCCGCGCGGTGCGGTCGTCGCGCTTGTCGTCCGCCTCGGCCTTGATGTTGCCGACGTACTCGGTGGCCAGGACCGTACGCCCGCCCACGGTGAAGGTGCCGGGCACCAGCAGCCGGATGATGCTCGAGTCCCGCAGTCGGCCGAGCGTCTCCGCCTCGCGCTGCAACGCCTCCGACTTGTCGTCGTCGAGCGCCACCTTCAGCACCGCGAACGCGTCGCTCTTCCCCGCTTGCTGTTCGTCGAGTACGAGCAGGGCGCGCGCCGTCGAGCCGGTGCCGAGGCGGCGGCGTACCCGCCAACGCCCCTGCAGCAGCGTGCCGGGCGGGACCTCCAGCGGGTCGAGGTCGTCGGCGGGCTCCTCCTGCCCCGGCTGCTCGTCGTCCAGTGCGGCGGCGGGCCGAAGGTCCTCCTCGACCTCTGCCAGCATTTCCAGGAAGTCGCCCACCGCGTCGAGCCGCCGGTCCGGCTGCTGGGCGGTGGCGGCGTCGATCAGGTCGTCCAGGAACGGCGGGATGCCGTCCTTGACCGCCGACGGGGCGAGTCGCTCACCGCTCTCCACGCGGGCCTGCAGCTCCGCGCTGGTCGCGGCGGGAGCGCTGCCGGTGGTGAGCAGATAGGCGAGCGTGCCGATGCCGTACACGTCCATGCGCGCCGGATCGGCCTTCGGGGCGGTCAGCTCCGGCGCCAGGTAAGGGTCCGAGGCGTCGTCGACGCTCCCGTCCGACACCGTGGACGGCGCCAGGCTCACACCGCTGGAGGTGACCGTACGCGAGGCCAGCTGCCAGTCGGAGACTTGCGTCAAGGGCCGCCGCCAGCGCTCCTCCTCGCTCAGTTCATGCCCTCCCGCGCCCTTGTGACGAGGGATGACATGGATGGAGCGTGGTGTGAGGGCGCGGTGATAGAGCCGCTTGGCGTGCGCGTACTTGATCGCCTCGGCGATCTGGCGGACGAGTGCGAGCCGGTCCTCCAGGTCCAGCTTCCCACCCCACCGGTCGAGGAACTCGTCCAGATGCAGCCGCTCCGGATGATGGTCGAAGGTGAGTGCCGGGCCCGCTTCATGGTCGGAGGGGTAGTAGTCCCGGATGCGCACCACACCGGGGTGGTGGATCCGCTTCAGTGTGTCGGCCTCCCGCTTCGCCGCCTCGAGAAGCGCCTTGCGCGCCTCGCTGCTCGAATTGCGGGGCCGCAGATGGACCCGTACCCGCACCGTCTCGGACAGCTGCTCGTGTCTGCCCGCGTAGTCGGCCCAGGTGGCACCCGTGTCGAAGGGGCGCTTGTCCAGGATGAACGGGCCGACCTTCGCCTCCCTCACCACCTGCTGGATACCGACCTGGGCGAGCGCCCTGCCGATGTCGGCGCTGCCCTGGGAGGAGATCCTGAACCGGTCTTCACGCGGAGGCAGTTGGAGCTCTTTGAGGAGGGCCGGGATGCAGTTGTAGATGTGGGCGTTCAACTCGTGCGGTGGCAGCGCCAGGTCGAGGCCATCCTCGGTGAAGCACACCCCCTCGGTGATGTACACCTTCGCGCCGTACCTGCGCAGCAGGGAAGCCAGTTCCTTGGACTTCTGGTTGGTGAGACGCAGTGGATCGCCGAGGCCCTTCCCGTAGCCGCGTCGGTTCCCCGGCGGGATCTGCACCCACTGACCACCGCGCCGCTCCACCCGGCCGTGCAGGCTCTTCAACTCGATCATGTGCACGCCACCCGGCGTGACCACCAGGAGGTCGACCTCACGGACGTGACCCGTCTGGCTGACGAAGGTGAAGTTGGACCACGCCCGCCACGGACCGTCGTCCGGCAGGGGCGTGAGGATCCTCTCGAGGGCCGCCTGCTCATGCGGGAACTCGGAAGCAGCGACGGCCGTCCAGCGACCCTTCTTCATAAGCCTGACTCTCCGATCCCGCACGCCCCGCCGCCCAGGGCGACCCCGGTGGGTTACGAATGGTTGCAGCGAGTAGCTCGTGTCCGCCATCGCGACAACCCACCCCGTTCGATTGTACGGGCGCGATCACCACCCCCCACCCCTTTCCGCTCACCCCGTACCAGGGCTTTCGACCCCACGATCGCGGTGCCGAAGTGGCTCGTGCACAGCGATCACGGGCAGCAGGAGGAGCAGGTTTGCGAGGATGGCGCCGTGAATGACGTACGTGGTCAGGTCAGCGCCGTACGGCGGCGAGGCGTCGTGGACGCACTGCGGCGGGGAGCCGTGCCCGAGCAGGGGCTCGATCTGCTCGCGACCGGCCTCGACCGGTTCGCTCCCGCCTTGGACGAGGAGCTGGCAACCATCGCGGGCGGCGGCTCCGTCTTCAAAGCGGTACGCGGCGAGTACGGCTCCGGCAAGACGTTCTTCACCCGGTGGCTCGCCGAGCGGGGCAAGGCCCGCGGATTCGCCGTCAGCGAGATCCAGGTGTCGGAGAACGAGACGCCACTGCACAGACTCGAAACCGTCTACCGGCGGCTCATCGAGCGGCTCACCACCTCGGCCTTCCCGCCCAGCGCGCTGCAGCAGGTCGTCGACGGCTGGTTCTACGCGCTGGAGGAGGACGCCCTCGCCGACGGTGTCGCCGAGGACGCGCTCGCCGACGCCGTGGACCATTTGATGTCGGCACGACTCGCCGAGGTCTCCCGGCACGCACCGGCCTTCGCCGCCGCGCTACGCGGTTACCGTCAGGCGCTCGAAGCCGGGGACGAGACGGCGGCAGCCGCCGTCCTCGCCTGGCTAGGCGGGCAGCCACATGTGTCCGCGGCGGCTCGCAAGGCCGCCGGGGTGCGCGGTGACCTCGACCACTTCGGGGCCCTCGGGTTCCTCCAGGGACTCCTCACCGTCCTGCGCGACACCGGTCACGCCGGCCTCGTCGTCGTACTCGACGAGGTGGAGACGCTGCAGAGGGTCCGCTCCGACGCCCGCGACAAGGCTCTCAACGCGCTGCGCCAGCTCATCGACGAGGTGCACTCCGGCCGGTTCCCCGGCCTCTACCTGGTGATCACCGGTACCCCGGCCTTCTACGACGGTCCACAGGGCGTACAGCGGCTCGCCCCCCTCGCACAACGGCTCGCCACCGACTTCACGACCGACCCGCGCTTCGACAACCCGCGTGCCGTGCAGATCCGCCTGCCGGGCTTCACCGGGGAGCGCCTCGTCCAGCTCGGACTGAAGGCACGTGACCTGTACGCCGCCGGAGCGGGCGATCCGGGGCGGATCCGGGCGGTGGCCGACGAGGCGTACATCGACGACCTCGCCAAGGCCGTCGGCGGGCACCTGGGCGGGAAGGTCGGCGTCGCCCCGCGGATCTTCTTGAAGAAGCTCGTCGGGGACGTCCTCGACCGGATTGACCAGTTCGAGGAGTTCGACCCGCGGGTCCACTATCAACTGACCGTTTCCGGGAACGAGTTGACCGCTGTGGAACGCAACGCGGCGACCGCGGACGACATCGGTCTCGAGCTGTGATGGCGCCGGACCAGGCGGACCGCCCGAACCCGGCGGACCGTCTACACCCCGTACTCCTGCACCACATCGTCAACAGCCTTGGCTGGCCCGACCTGCGCCCCCTGCAGAAGGCCGCCATCGACCCGCTGATGGACGGCGAGGACGCCGTGCTGCTCGCCCCCACCGCGGGAGGCAAGACCGAGGCGGCCTCCTTCCCGCTGCTCGCCGCCATGGAGGCCGGCGACTGGCAGGGCACCTCGGTGCTGTACCTCGCCCCCCTCAAGGCCCTCCTCAACAACCTCGAACCGCGCCTTGCGACCTACGCGGGATGGCTCGGCCGGACGGCGGGGCTGTGGCACGGCGACACCAGGGAATCCGCCCGCAAGCGGATGCGGGTAGAAAGCCCTGACATCCTCCTGACCACCCCCGAATCCCTCGAAGCGCAGCTCATCAGCGAGAAGACCGACCACAAGCACATGCTCGGCGGGGTGCGGGCTGTGGTCGTCGACGAGGTGCACGCCTTCGCCTCGGACGACCGTGGCTGGCACCTGCTCGCCGTGCTCGAACGCCTCGAACGCCTCGCAGGCCGGCGCATCCAGCGCATCGGCCTGTCCGCCACCGTCGGTAACCCCGAGGACCTGCTGCACTGGCTGCAAGGGGCACGACCGCACGAGCGCGCCGGCCGCGTCGTCGCACCCGGTGTACAGCTCACAGCTCCCGAGGGAAGCCCCCCACCGCCTGGCGACATCGAACTCGACTACGTGGGCTCCCTCGATAATGCAGCCAAGCTCATCTCCCTCCTCCACGGCGGCGAAAAGCGTCTCGTCTTCTGCGACTCCCGCGCTCAGGTCGAGGAGCTCGGCGAGAAGCTCCGCATCCGCGGCGTGACGACGTACCTCTCTCACTCCTCCCTCTCCCTCGACGAGCGGCGCCGCTCCGAAGAGGCTTTCGCCGAGGCCCGCGATTGCGTGATCGTCTCCACCTCGACCCTCGAACTCGGGATCGATGTCGGCGACTTGGATCGCGTCATCCAGATCGGCGCCCCTGACACTGTCGCCGCCTTCCTGCAGCGCCTGGGCCGCACAGGACGGCGCGACGGAACCGTACGCAACGCGCTCTTCCTCGCCACCGAGGAGCCCGCCCTCCTCAAAGCCGCGGCACTACTCCTGCTGTGGGGCCGCCACTGGGTCGAGCCCGTCGTCCCGCCGCCGCAGCCGCGTCACCTTGTAGCCCAGCAGATTCTCGCGGCCGCCCTGCAGCAGCACACGCTCGGCGATCGAACCTGGTGCGAGGAGTGGAACGGTCTCGCACCTTTCGACAAGAGCGCGACACCGATCATGAAGTACCTGATCGGCGAAGGCTTCCTCGAAAGTGACGACGGGTTGCTCTTCATCGGCCCTCATGCCGAGAAGCACTTCGGCCGCCGCCACTTCATGGCCCTCACCGCGGCCTTCACCGCCCCGCCCCAGTTCACCGTCTACTTCGGCCGCAAGGATCTCGGCACCATCGACCCCCAACTCCTCCTCGAACAGCGTGAAGGTCCACGCCTGTTGCTCCTAGGTGGACACAGCTGGCAAGTCGGGCATATCGACTTCGGCCGCAGGCGCACCTTCGTCGAACCCGCCGACGGCGGTGGCCGCGCCCGCTGGGATAGCTACGGGCTCAGCGGCCTATCCTTCCAGCTCACCCGCGCCATGCGTGACGTACTCCTCGGAGCGGACCCGCCCGTCCGCCTCACCCGGCGTGCACAAGCACGCCTCGCCGAACTCCGCGAGAACCGAGCCTCGCACGTCACCACGCGTGGGACGCTCCTACGCCGCGAGGGCCACAAGCTCGAGTGGTGGACCTGGGCCGGCTTCCGCGCCAACGCCACCCTCATCGCATCTCTCGGGGCCCTCGCCGACCCCGTACAACAACCCGACGACGCGCGGATCCGTCTCAATGCGGCAACGACACCGCAGAGTTGGCAGGCAGCCCGCACCGACCTCGCCGACCACCTGGTCCTGCCTGAGGTCAACCCCCGTGCCGTACAGGGCTTGAAGTTCTCGGCCGCCCTCCCCGAGCGCCTCGCCGCACGCACTGTCGCCGCTCGCCTGGCGGACTTCGACGGCGCCCGGTCCGTCCTTGACGAGGCCGTGCGCTGGGAGACACGACAATAACTGCCGAAGCCCTTGAGGGGAGTCCCCCCACGGGAGCCTCCGACCCTGGGATCAACAAGAGCGTGCCCTACAGAACTTGTGTGCCACAATCACCCGGTGTTACTGACCTATGTCGACGAGTCGTACGACCGCCAGCGTTACTGGATGGTGGCTCTGGTCATCACCGAGCATCATGTGCGTCCGCTGCAGCGTGCTCTCGACGCGGTGGTCCGCAAGGCGGCGGAGTCATACCCAGTCGATGAGTCCGCCGAACTCCACGGACACGCGCTGCTGCAGGCCAGGGAGGACTGGGCAGCCATGCGCACCAAGGAAGGTGACATGGTGCGCGCCCGGATCGGTGTCTACGGTGATGCACTCAAGGCGATCGGTGCGCATGACGTGCAGATCATCATCAGGGGTCTGAACCTGGAGCGGTACCCGTCTCGGGCGGAACTGCCCGTGCCGCCCCACCAGCGAGTCCTGAAGGATCTCCTGAGCCGCGTCAACGATCAGGCGCGCGCCTACGGGCAGTGGACGCTGATCATCGCCGACGAGATTGACGGGGCAACCGAGCACCAGCAGCACTTCCGCCTCTACCAGCGCGACGGCATCGATGGGATAGGGGGCAACCGCCTCCCGGAGATCGTCGACACAATCCACTTCGCCCCGTCCCGCGCGAGCCGCCTGCTCCAGGCCGCGGACCTCGTCGCCTACCTGTACCGCAGGCTTGCCTCCGGCCAGGACTCCAGCCCGCGGGCGCGGCAGACGAGTGAGCGACTGTGGTCATACGTGGCCGGTCGGGTGGTGCACGAAGAGTGTGAGCAGCATGAGTCGAGGGGATGACCAGTAGGACTCGTGATGCACAAAGGCCCCGCATACGCGGGGCCTGAGGCGAACCGGGCGTCGTTACTTGAAGACGTCCCTGCTGCGCAGGCTAGCACGGTCCACGGTCCGGCGGCAGTGTGCGTCTCCTCGGCTCTCGGGGTGCGCGGATCGGGACATATCACGGCGCCCAACGCTACGCAGACCAGGGACGGGAAGGCAGACGAGGCAAGCGCTACGCCGGCTCATTCTCAGCACCCGGCAACCCATCCACGCCCCAGCACAGTCCCAGCACGGTACGGATGACCAGGGATGACGACAGGTGACAAGGGGTCAGCTATCCCAGCACCATCCCAGCACGGGAAAAGCTAAGGGCCCGACCCTGAAGAGTCGGACCCTCTCCGACCTGCATGTTTGCCAGATTAGCGACGTGGTGATAAGTCAGCCGCTACACGTTGAGGAACTCCACCACGTCACCGGCCCGGCGTCTCTTGCAGACGCCCCCGGCATGGTCACCACGAGTGAATCTCCACAGGTCACGGCGGATGCGCCACGACCAGC
Organism: Streptomyces sp. MUSC 14; assembly: GCF_001866675.1. Taxonomy (NCBI): domain Bacteria; kingdom Bacillati; phylum Actinomycetota; class Actinomycetes; order Kitasatosporales; family Streptomycetaceae; genus Streptomyces; species Streptomyces sp. MUSC 14. The sequence continues at coordinate 148,642 of NZ_MLYN01000025.1, read as the reverse complement.
TCTTGGCTGCGGCTACTACCCCGAACCCGCGGCCACAACCCCTACGTCTTAAGCCGCACCACCGACCGGATCACCAGCCCGTCCCCACCCACCAGCGACTTTCCCCATTCCCATGTTCCGGGTCCCCCGCCGGGGGCTGACACCTGGGTTGCGCATCATTTCGCAGCCGAACGACATACCCCTGACACCCGGGACCAGCGGGCACGCCCCGTACACAATCGCCCGGGAACTCCCAGGAAACCGCAGGTACAGCCGGGAACCCCAGCCAGATACACCAAGGCCCTGACCAGGTCGTTTCCCCTGGTCAGGGCCCCAATGGCAGACGAGTCGGGCTGTACGCCGGGTTCAGTGCGACACGGTCGCCGTCACCACCAACGCCCCGCCCCCCACGACCGGCGCGGCCGACAAGCAGGTCGACGCGCCTTCCGCCGGCCAGAGGTCAAGTAGCGGTGACCGGCAGCACATCCGGCGACAGCACCGCTGCTCGCGCTGTGGCGCTCGTCATCCGTCGGCGGTGATGACGCCGGCAGAGCACCTCGTACCCGACCTCCGCCGCCGACTGAGCCACGTCACCCACGACGACCTGCTCCCCCTCGACGACCATCTCTCCACCCACGGTGCGTGCATTGTGCGTGGCCCGAGCACCGCACCAGCACATCGCCTCAACCTGCAAAGTCTCCAGCCGATCGGCGAGTTCGATCAGACGCTGCGAGCCGGGGAAGAGCCTCGTCCGGAAGTCAGTGGTGATGCCGAACGCGAAGACGTCCAGCTCCAAGTCGTCTACGATCCGGGCCAGTTGGTCGATCTGCTCGGACAGCAGGAACTGGGCCTCGTCCACGATCACATAGTCGACCCGGCCACCCCGAGACAGCTGCTCCACCACATAGCCGTACAGATCCAGCTCCGGCCCGGCCTCCACCGCGTCGGTCACCAGCCCCAGACGCGACGACAGCTTGCCCACACCCGCACGGTCATCACGCGTGAAGATCAGCCCCTGCAGGCCACGCGCCGTTCGATTATGTTCGATTTGTAGCGCCAAAGTCCTTTTGCCTGACTCCACCGTCTGCCGAGAACCCGTGATACCGGCCTCGGCAGGCTGTGCCAGAGGGAGAGGCTGACTGACGGCGTTCGGACCGTGCCCGAGGCGTAACAGCAGCCTGTGACTGCTACGAGAGCGAGGTAGTCTGCCGCCGGGCCCGTGGAACGGACACGAGGGTGCTCTCCGGGCCGAGCTCGGTACCAGAACGTACAACATGACCCTTCAAGTCGCCGTCACCGGCCAGCAGCGGCCGGTGACTCTGCGGATCGCCCCGGAGCCGGGCCGCCAGTTCGCTTCGGAGCGGGCCTCGATGCGGAATGAGTACGCCTGCCTGCCCTATGAGCAGACCTCCCGCCTCTCATGCCCCGCCTTATCGCCGTTGACCTCACCCGCGAGGTCAACGGCCGCGACTACATGGTGCAGTCGCTCTTCGAAGGGGTTGCCGGAGCAGGACGAGGAAGCAAGCACTGCACCAGCAACCGGCACGGGGGCATGCACACGTCCCGGGCCTCGGCACCGGGCGCACGAGTCCGTGGTACCCAGGGTGTGTTGGGGCGGCCAGATCGCCGAACTGCCGACTCAGCCGCCGCTCTTGCGCCGGAACGACCGCTGGCTCGCAGCCGGGCCGTGAGTCCCACGGACCTTCGACGCATCGACGTCCGCAGCAAGGTCAGCGGCGTCCGCCTGCAGACCGCGCTTACGCGCCAGGGCCTCCCGGAACTTGCGTTTCAGGTCGTCGTGGCCGTCGCTGTCGGGCACCGGAGCGGACATCTCGGGGTCAGCTGGCTCCGAACCTTCGTTGGATGCAGACTCTGCGGTCACGGTGACCTCCTGGGTTCGGCCATTGGGAAGGACAGCTTGTCATGCCGGGCGCAGTGCGGGGGCGCCGGCAACATCATCTTGGCTCCGGCTTCGGCGGGTATCCCCTCGCGGCACCGGGCACACCACGAGGCGTTCATCCCGTAGGTGTACGCACAGGAGGGCTTCGGGCCGGGCTGGAGGTTCTCCATCCCGTGGTCGGGACTATTTCGGCTGTCAGGGCAGCGGCTCTCAGCCGCCGCGACGCACCAGGGCCGCCTTGCGGGCCTCTGCGAGCTTGCGGGCCTCGCCGACCCTTCGGGATTTGCCGCCGGCGCCGCGGGAGGCGTCCTTGCTGGTGCCCAGGCCGCGGAACTGAGCGTTGGTGTTTTTGGGCCGGGGCGCGGCGGGCCCGCCGTCGAGCGGGGTGCCGGAGGGGGCCTTGGCCCCGGTGATCCGGCTCAGCTCCGCCTCGCCCGAGCGCACCTTGGTGACGGTCGGCTCGATGCCGGCCCCGGCCATCAGCCGGCTCATCTCGCGGCGCTGGCCCGACAGCACCAGCGTGACGACGCTGCCGGACTCACCCGCCCGGGCGGTGCGGCCCGCGCGGTGCAGATAGGCCTTGGGGTCGGTGGGCGGGTCAACGTTGACCACGAGATCGATGTCGTCGACGTGCAGGCCACGGGCCGCGACATTGGTCGCCACCAGGACGGTGATCTGGCCGTTCTTGAACTGCGCCAGGGCCCGTGTGCGCTGCGGCTGGGACTTGCCGCTGTGCAGGGCCGCAGCGTGCACTCCGCTGGCCCGCAGATGCCGGGTGAGCTGGTCGACGGCGTGCTTGGTGTCCAGGAACAGCAGTACGCGGCCGTCCCGGGCGGCGATCTCCGTGGTGACGGCGTGCCGGTCAGGGCCGTGGACGACCAGCACATGGTGGTCCATCGTCGTGGCCGCGCCGGCGGACGGGTCGACCGCGTGGACGACGGGGTCGTGGAGATAGCGGCGGACCAGCTGGTCGACGTCGCGGTCCAGGGTGGCCGAGAACAGCATCCGCTGACCGTCGGGATGCACCTGGTCGAGGGCCTCGGTGACTTGCGGCAGGAGACCCAGGTCGCACATCTGGTCGGCCTCGTCGAGGACGGTGATCCGTACCCGTCCCAGGCGGCAGGCCCTGCGCTCGATGAGGTCGTGCAGACGGCCGGGGGTGGCGACGACGACCTCGGCTCCGTCGCCCAGCGCGGCCGCCTGCCGGCCGATCGACATTCCGCCGACGACAGTGGCCATCCGCAGCCGCAGTGCCTCGGCGTACGGCGCAAGCGCCTCGGTGACCTGCTGAGCCAGCTCCCGGGTAGGCACCAGGATCAGAGCCAGAGGCTGCTTCGGTTCCGCGTGCCACCCGCCCGTCCGTGCGCGAGCCCTTCCCGATCCAAGCAGCCACGCTGCCCAACGCCCTCGCGGGACGCGACGTTTTGGGGCGCGGGCGCACCGGATTCTTAACATGTACATGCCGCGGCAGCGCGAAGAAGCTGGCCGTCGAGATCCCGCACCGTGCGAGGAACTGTCCAACCTGCTCACCGTCGCCACCACCTCGCCACCCGCCGTGTGGGCATTGTGCGTGGCACGCACCCCACACCAGCACATCGCCGCCCACCTGGAGCGCCTCTATCCGGTCCGGCAGCTCGATCAGCCGCTGCGAGCCCGGGAAGAGCCTGGCTCAGTACAGATCCGTCTCCGGCGATGCCTCAACAGCATCCGTCACCAGACCAAGCCGCGAAGACAGCCTCCTCTCCCCGGCCCGGTCATCACGCGTAAAGATCGCACCCTGCCACTCCCAGGAACCCCGGCGGACCTCCCATACCTCGGACGATGGCTGCTTGCACCGGATGTCCGTACGCTTCCGTCTCCACCGGCAATGGATCACCCCGTCCCGCTCTCCGGGTACCGTCAGGGTATGAGTCATCCGCACCCCGAGCTGAAAGCCGCCCCTCCCCTGCCTGAAGGGGGGCTGCGGGTCATCGCCCTGGGCGGCCTGGGTGAGATCGGCCGCAACATGACCGTCTTCGAGCACGCCGGCAAGCTGCTCATCGTCGACTGCGGCGTGCTGTTCCCCGAGGAGACCCAGCCCGGGGTGGACGTGATCCTGCCGGACTTCACCTCGATCCGGGACCGGCTGGACGACATCGTGGCCGTGGTCCTCACCCACGGCCACGAGGACCACATCGGCGGCGTGCCGTACCTGCTGCGCGAGCGGTCCGACATTCCCGTCGTCGGCTCCAAGCTGACGCTGGCGTTCCTGGAGGCCAAGCTCAAGGAACACGGCATCCGGCCGCGCACGGTGCGGGTGCGGGAGGGCGACCGGCGTGGCTTCGGGCCCTTCGACTGCGAGTTCGTGGCGGTCAACCACTCCATCCCGGACAGCCTCGCGGTCGCGATCCGCACCCGGGCCGGGATGGTGCTGCACACCGGTGACTTCAAGATGGACCAGTTCCCCCTCGACGACCGCATCACCGATCTGCGTGCTTTCGCCCGCCTCGGTGAGGAGGGCGTGGACCTGTTCCTCACCGACTCCACCAACGCCGAAGTACCCGGCTTCACCACCTCCGAGCGAGAGCTGAACCCGGCGATCGAGCAGGTGATGCGCACCGCGCCGCGCCGGGTCATCGTCTCCAGCTTCGCCAGCCACGTGCACCGCATCCAGCAGGTCCTGGACGCCGCCCACCAGCACGGCCGCAAGGTCGCCTTCGTCGGCCGGTCGATGGTCCGCAACATGGGCATCGCCCGTGACCTGGGCTATCTGAAGGTCCCCTCCGGTCTGGTCGTGAGCACGAAGGAACTGGAGAAGCTCCCGGACCACAAGATCACTCTGGTGTGCACCGGCTCCCAGGGCGAGCCGATGGCCGCGCTGTCACGGATGGCCAACCGCGACCACGTGATCCGCATCGGCAAGGGCGACACCGTCCTGCTCGCCAGCTCCCTCATCCCCGGCAACGAGAACGCCATCTACCGGGTGATCAACGGACTCACCCGGTGGGGCGCCCACGTCGTCCACAAGGGCAACGCCAAGGTGCACGTCTCCGGGCACGCCAGCGCCGGCGAACTCGTCTACTGCTACAACATCGTCCAACCCCGCAACGTCATGCCCGTGCACGGCGAATGGCGCCACCTGCGGGCCAACGCCGACCTCGCCATCCGCACCGGCGTCGACCCCGACCGGGTCGTCATCGCCGAGGACGGCGTCGTCGTCGACCTCGTCGACGGGCGCGCCTCCATCACCGGCAAGGTCCCCGCCGGCAACGTCTACGTGGACGGCATGGAAGTCGGCGGCGCCACCGAAGCCTCCCTCAAGGACCGCCTCACCCTCGCCGCCGAAGGCGTGGTCACGGTGGTGGCGATCGTCGACGCCGACACCGGCGCCCTCGCCGAGGCCCCCGACTTCCTGGCCCGCGGCTTCGTCCACGACGACACCACCTTCGAGCCGGTCATCCCCGTCATCGAGAAGACCCTGGCCGCCGCAGCCGAGGAAGGCGTCGGGGACGCGCGCCAACTCGAACAACTCCTCGCCCGCGCCGTGGCGAACTGGGCGTTCCGCACCCACCGCCGCAAGCCCCTCATCATCCCCGTCATCATCGACGCCTGAGCCACAGCCAGGCGGCAGGCCGAACTCACCGGTTGGCAGCCACCGCAGAGAAAGGCGCATGGATGAGCGCGCGTTTCGAAGAGATCGACTGGCACCCGGCCCCGCTGGGGGAGATCAGCCTGCGGCGCCGTCGGTATCCGGGATCGGGCACCGATGTGTACGAGGTGAAACCCGGCGACGATTACCTGATGTCCAGCCTCTTCACGGCCGGAGAGATCGCGCTCGCGCAACTGGGGCTGGCACGGCTGACCGGTGCCGAGTTGGACGTCGCGGTGGGCGGCCTCGGACTCGGCTACACCGCCCGGGCCACTGGATCTTCCGGACAATACGACAGCCCATCCGACCCACCAACATCGTAGGACCACCCTCCAGGACTCCGCGTCCTCGCCGATCACCTCCAACCCGAGGGCGTCTTCGCCCTGTGGTCCAACGACCCACCAGACGAGCGATTCACCTCCGCGCTCAAGGACCTCTTCGCCTTGCCCGAGGCCCACGTCGTCGACTTCGGCACCCGCTCCATGACGGCACCGCGACCAACACCGTCTACGTGGCGCGGAAGAAGTAGCTGTGTACTCCCTCGCGGGCGCTCAGGGAAGACCCCGCAGCCGACGAGCATGCCTGCCGCTCACGACGTCCCGGTGGGCTCCACAGCTCCTGGCCGGCTCCCGCCCGCGGTCCACGAGAACGCCACCGTGCTACGGCTGCTGCGCCCGCCCGGCGTCCCGCATACCGCACGCTTCCTGCTCCAGCTGAACCCACACGGCAGCGACAGGACGCGAGCCGGATCGACCAGATGGCTACTCAGGGGCGAAGGATCACGGTGGGCAGGTGGCGCCGCTGGGCGTCATGGCATACGAACGCACTTCGGCACAGCGTTCGCCTCGGCACCACCGCATCGGGCGTGAAGGAGTGGGCCTTGACTTGGAACTGTGCCGCACGTTCGGCATCCCGGTCGCTGCTTCTGCGCTTCAACCGCGTCACCGCCTTGAGCGCTGGGGCCGAGTGGCCTCATGCTGCTCAACGACACCAGATGACTCGAATCGTGCCCCCGGCCTGGCACCGCAACAGGGGACGCCGAGGAGGAACCCCGCCGTCAAGCTGATGTGACCGGCAGGACGTCGGGCGACAACGCGCCCGCTTGGGACGAAGCACTGGTCATCCGGCGAAGGTGGTGGCGGCGGCACAGGACCTCGTAACCGATCTCCTCTACGGGGCCGTTGACATCTCCCACGACCACCTGGGCACCCTCGACCACCATCTCCCCGCCCACCGTACGGGCGTTGTGCGTGGCCCTGGCGCCGCACCAGCACAGGGCCTCCACCTGGAGGGCCTCGATCCGGTCGGCCAGCTCGATCAGCCGCTGCGAGCCAGGAAAGAGCTTGGTGCGGAAGTCGGTGGTGATACCGAAGGCGAAGACATCGAACCCGAGGTCATCGACGACCCGCGCCAGCTGGTCGATCTGGTCAGGTGCCAGGAATTGCGCCTCGTCGACGATCACGTAGTCGACCTTGCCGCCCTTGGACAACCGATCGACCAGATACCCGTACACGTCCATGCCCTCTTTGGCCTCGACCGCCTCCGTGACCAGACCCAGCCGCGAGGACAGCTTCCCCTCCCCCGCCCGGTCGTCCCTCGTGAAGATCACACCCTGAAGCCCCCGGGCCGAGCGGTTGTGCGCAATCTGTAGCGCCAAAGTTGACTTCCCGCAGTCCATAGTCCCTGAAAAGAACACCAACTCAGACATCAGAGACCCGGAACCCTTCGAGTCGAACAAAGAAGACGACAAACATCGCCAATACGGGCAAATGCATCATCGGGTGACACCGCACCGCCCACGACACGGCCACCCGATGGCGAATACCCAAGCAAGTCAGTTGACTTCCCACAGTCCATAGTCCCTGAAAAGAACACCAACTCAGACATCAGAGACCCGGAACCCTTCGAGTCGAACAAAGAAGACGACAAACATCGCCAATACGGGCAAATACACCATCGGGTGACACCGCACCACCCACGACACGGCCACCCGATGGCAAATACCCAAGCAAGTCAGTTGACTTCCCACAGTCCATAGTCCCTGAAAAGAACACCAACTCAGACATCAGAGACTCGGAACCTTTCGAGCCGAACGAAGACGATAAACATCGCCAATACGGGCAAACGCATCGTCAGACGACACAACACCGCCCACGACACGACCGCCCGATGGCGAATACCCAAGCAAGTCAGTTGACTTCCCACAGTCCATAGTCCCTGAAAAGAACACCAACTCAGACATCAGAGACCCGGAACCCTTCGAGTCGAACAAAGAAGACGACAAACATCGCCAATACGGGCAAATGCATCATCGGGTGACACCGCACTGCCCACGACACGGCCGCCCGATGGCGAATACCCAAGCAAGTCAGTTGACTTCCCACAGTCCATAGTCCCCGAAAAGAACACCAACTCAGACATCAGAGACTCGCGACCTTTCGGGAGCGAAGAAGGCGAACATCACCAACACGGACAAACGCATCATCGAGTGACACCACACCGCCCGCGACACGGCCGCCCGATGGCGAATACCCAAGCAAGTCAGTTGACTTCCCGCAGTCCATAGTCCCCGAAAAGAACACCAACTCAGACATCAGAGACCCGGAACCCTTCGAGTCGAACAAAGAAGACGACAAACATCGCCAATACGGGCAAATGCATCATCGGGTGACACCGCACCACCCACGACACGGCCGCCCGATGGCAAATACCCAAGCAAGTCAGTTGACTTCCCACAGTCCATAGTCCCCGAAAAGAACACCAACTCAGACATCAGAGACTCGCGACCTTTCGGGAGCGAAGAAGGCGAACATCACCAACACGGACACACGCATCATCGAGTGACACCACACCGCCCACGACACGGCCGCCCGATGGCGAATACCCAAGCAAGTCAGTTGACTTCCCACAGTCCATCGTCCCTGAAAAGAACACCAACTCAGACATCAGAGACCCGGAACCCTTCGAGTCGAACAAAGAAGACGACAAACATCGCCAATACGGGCAAATACATCATCGGGTGACACCACACCACCCACGACACGGCCGCCCGATGGCGAATACCCAAGCAAGTCGGTTGACTTCCCGCAGTCCATCGTCCCTGAGAAGAACACCAATTCGGACATCAGAGACTCGGGACCTTTCGAGTCGAACGAAGACGACGAACATCACCAATGCAGAAAAATGCATCACCAGATGACAAAGCATCGCCCACGACACGGCCACCCGATGGCAAATACCCAAGCAAGTCAGTTGACTTCCCACAGTCCATAGTCCCCGAAAAGAACACCAACTCAGACATCAGAGACCCGGAACCCTTCGAGTCGAACAAAGAAGACGACAAACATCGCCAATACGGGCAAATGCATCATCGGGTGACACCGCACTGCCCACGACACGGCCGCCCGATGGCGAATACCCAAGCAAGTCGGTTGACTTCCCGCAGTCCATCGTTCCGGAGAAGAACACCAGCTCGGGCATGAGGAGTTGAACACCTTTCGGCGAGTAGTCGGGGGCGTGCGTCGGGGCGTGCGTCAGGAGCGGACTTCGAGCAGTGGGACGAGCTGCTCGGCGGGGGTCATCGAGCCGTGGTTGCCGACGAGCGCCGACTCCTTGGGCTCCCGCTCGGTGGCGATGATCAGGACGTCGTCGTGGGCCGCCGCGATCACGTCGCCGAGCCGGTCGTACACCCGCTCGTCGATCCGTGGTCCGAACCAGCCCGCCGCGATCGCCTCGTCGCGCGAGGCCACCCAGAACTGCTCGCCGAGGACCTCGAGCCAGCAGGTCAGTACGTCGTTCTCGGCGCCCGGCACCGCGTACACGTGCCGCGCCCGGCCCTCGCCGCCCAGCAGGGCGACCCCGGCGCGCAGCTCCCAGTCCGTGTCGAAGTCGAAGCGGTGCTCGTCGTCGAACGGGACGTCGACCATGCCGTGGTCGGCGGTGACGTAGAGCGCGCTGCGCGGGGGCAGCTGCTCGGCGAGGCGCTGGGCGAGCCGGTCGACGTACATCAGCTGGCCGCGCCAGGTGTCGGAGGCGACGCCGTAGCGGTGGCCGGAGCCGTCCAGCTCGGAGTAGTACGTGTAGACCAGCGAGCGGTCCCCGGCGGCCAGTTGCTCGGCGGCGGCGTCCATGCGCTCCTCGCCGCTCAGCCGGCCGTGGAAGGTGCCGCCGCTGAGCGCGATCTTCGTGAGCGGGGTGTGCTGGAAGGCGGGCGAGGAGACCTGGGCGGAGTGCACCCCGGCCTCGTGGGCCAGCTGGAAGACGGTGGGGTACGGCTGCCAGGGGCGCGGGTCGGTGTACGGCTGGAAGCGGAGCTGGTTCATCAGCTCGCCGGTGGCCGGGTTGCGGGCGCTGTAGCCGGGCAGGCCGTGGGCGCCGGGCGGCAGGCCGGTGCCGACCGAGGCGAGGGAGGTCGCGGTGGTCGCCGGGTAGCCGGCGGTGAGCGGGCGGCCGGTGCCGCCGCGCGAGCTGCCGAGCAGGGAGGTCAGGAAGGGGGCCTCGTCGGGGTGGGCCCTCAGCTGCTCCCAGCCGAGCCCGTCGACCAGGAGGACGCAGACCCGGTCGGCCGGGGTCAGTTCCCCGATCGTGGCGGTCATGCCGGGCACGCCCATGCCCGCGGCCAGGGTGGGCAGCAGGTCGGCGAGGGAACCCGTGCCGTACTCGGGCAGCGGGGCGGTGTCCAGGGCGAGGGGTTCCGGGTGGTCCCAGGCGGAGGTGAGCTGGGACATCAGCGCGTGAGGTCCGCGGTCGCCTCCGAGACGGCCTGCGCGAAGGCGAGCGCCTGGCGCACCGTCTCCGGGCCGTCCCCGGCCTCGCTGACGCGCAGGCTGAGGTCGTCCGCCGTGGAGTTGCCGGTGTAGCCGTGGTCGGCGTCGCAGTTGGGGTCGCCGCAGGCGGCGGGCTCCAGGTCGATGCGGCTGACGGCGCCCCAGCCGATGGTGAGCACGACCTCGCGGGGCAGGGTGCCCGGGGTGTACTGCTCGGGGTTCGCGACGACCCGGCTGACCACGACCGAGGAGATCCGGCCGATCTTCACGGACTCGGTCGAGGTGGTGGCGTACGGGGTCGGGGAGGTGCTGTCGGCGGCCTGCTCGTCGGTGTGGCTGACGATGAAGCGGTTGCCGGTGAGGACCAGGACGGTCACATGGCGGCGCACCTCGTTCTGGTCGAACGTGGTCTCCTGGTGGACCAGGTACGACCGGATCGGCTCGCCGCCCACAGCGGCCTCCACCGCCTCGGCCACGAGGGCCGGGTAGTAGCCGCTGCGCTCGATCGCCGCGCGCAGCCCCTGGGTCGTCGTACTGGTCTTGGCCATGGCGTCCATCTTAATCCGTGGGCAGGGCCGCTCCGGGCCAGTCACCGGGACCGAGGCGGGCCGTTCACGCGCGCGTGGCCCGCCCGTCGTCGTCCCGACGGAAGAACCCCGGCACGATGTCCAGCCGCTCGGCGGCGATCAGGCAGGAGACCGGTCCGGGTCCGCCGGCGTCCGCCTCGAACGCGACCACGACGGGCGGCTCCCCGCCGAGCGCCCGCCGCAGCCGCGCGGTCTCCTCCGCGATGGGCTCCCGGAAGACGGGGTCCTGGAAGGCCGCGGGGCACGAGACGAAGCACGGGTCGGTGAGAACCACCTCCAGTCCGTGGTGGTACGTCAGGTCGTACCCGGCGGCCAGCCGCAGCCGGCCGCCGTCCCAGACGATCGCTTCCCAGTCCCACCAGCTGCCCTCGGGCAGCTGCCGCCCCGCGATCTCCATCGTCCCCCTCCGCTCGTCCCGTTCCGCCGGCCGTCAGTACGCCGGCATCGTGCGTGGTCCGAGGTCGTCGCGGGCGGGCGGGGGTGCGAGGCGGACGGTGGCGCCGAGGACTCCGACGCCGTGCGGGGCGACGACGACCGGTTCCAGGGTGACGGCGACCACCTCCGGGTGATCGTCGACCAGCCGGGACACCCGCAGCAGCAGCTCCTCCAGGGCAGGGGTGTCGACGGGGGTGGAGCCTCGCCAGCCGAACAGCAGCGGGGCCGTGCGGATCGCGCGCACGAGCGAGGTCGCCTCGCGGTCGGTGACCGGGATCAGCCGGTGCGCCATGTCCCCGAGCAGCTGGGAGGCGGCCCCGGCGAGCCCGAAGGACAGCACGGCGCCGGCGGCGGGATCGATCACCGCGCGGACGACCGTGTCGACTCCTCGGGGCGCCATGCCCTGCACCACCGGCCGCAGCTCCTCCGGTGCCCCGAACAGCTCGGTCAACTCGGCGTACGACCGCCGCAGTTGCTCCTCGTCCGCGAGATCGAGGCGTACGCCGCCCAGGTCCGCGCGGTGCCGCAGATGGGGAGCGGTGGCCTTGAGGGCCACGGGGTAGCCGAGGGTGCGGGCGGCCTCGGCGGCGGCGTCGGCGGTCGGGGCGGGCAGGGCCTGGCGGACGGGGATGCCGTACTTGCCGAGCAGCTCGCAGGTCTCGGCGGCGGAGATCGTGAGCCCCTCCCCGCGCGCGAGCAGCCCCCCGATCAGCCGCGCGGCTCCCTTCTCGTCGATGTCGTCGTACTCGGGCACCTTCCCGGGCTCCGCCGCCTCCCGCCGCCACTGCCCGTACTTGACGGCCTCGGCGAGGGCCCGCACCGCGCGTTCGGCGGCGGGGTAGGCGGGGATGGCCCGGGCGGACGCGGCCTCTTCGGCGGGCAGCCGTTCGGCCGGGCGGAAGGGCGGGGCGGCGCCCTCGGTGGCGGGCGTCCCGGACGTCTTCCCGACGGCCTGCGGTGCCGTGCTCGCCGCGGCCGACAGCGCCTCGGCCAGTCCCCCCAGCTCCACGTGCACCACCAGCACCGGCTTGCCCGGCACCGCCGCCGCGGCCGACCGCAGCGCCTGCGCCAGCTCGGCGTCCCCCGGCGAGCCCTCTCCGATCGCGGGGATCGCGGTGACGACGACGGCGTCACACGTCTCGTCCGCCAGCGCGGCCGCCAACGCCCGGTGGAAGTCCGCCGCCGTCGCCCCGGTCGTCAGGTCCAGCGGCCGTGACGGCCGCAGCCCTTCGGCGAGGCAGCGGTCGTACGCCAGCACACCCAGCGACTCGGAGTTGCCGAGGATCGTCACGCGCGGTCCGGCCGGCAGGGGCTGCCGGGCGAGCAGCAGGCCCGTGTCGACCAGTTCGGTGATCGTGTCGACGCGCAGCACCCCGGCCTGCCGCAGCAGCGCGGAGACGGTGGCGTGCGGCAGCCGGGTCGCCCGCACCGCGTGCCCCTGCGGGGCGGAGCCGACGCCCTGTACGACGACCAGCGGCTTCGCCGCCGCCGTGCGCCGCGCGAGCCGCGTGAACTTGCGCGGGTTGCCGATGGATTCCAGGTACATGAGGGCGACGTCGGTCTCGGGGTCGTCGTACCAGTACTGGAGGACGTCGTTGCCGGAGACGTCAGCGCGGTTGCCGGCGGAGACGAACGTGGAGACGCCCGTGACCCCGGTGACGCCTCCCCCGCGCCGGTGCAGCCGGGACAGCAGGGCGATGCCGATGGCGCCGGACTGGGCGAACATGCCGATGCGGCCGGGGCGGGGCATCTCGGGGGCGAGCGAGGCGTTCAGCCGTACGTCGGGCGCGGTGTTGATGATCCCGAAGGCGTTGGGGCCGATGAGCCGCATGCCGTACGCGCGCGCGTGGCGCACGAGCGCCCGTTGTCGCTCCCGTCCTTCGGGCCCGCTCTCGGCGTATCCGGCGGACAGGACCACGAGGCCCTGCACGCCGTGCTCGCCGCACTCCGCGACCACCGCGGGCACGTGATCGGCCGGTACCGCGACCACCGCGAGGTCGACCGGGCCGTCGATGTCCCGCACCGAGCGGTGCGCGGGCACCCCGTCGATCTCCTTGCAGTCCTCGGGGAAGGCCTGGTTCACGGCGTGCAGCAGGCCGCCGTAGCCGCCGTCACGGATGTTGTCGAGGACGCTGCGGCCGACGCCGCCGGGGGCGCGGCCGACACCGATGACGGCCACCGAGCCGGGGGCGAGGAGCCGCCGTACCGAGCGGGCCTCGGCGCGCTGTTCCCGCGCGCGCTGGACGGCGAGCGAGCGGTCGGTCGGTTCGAGGTCGAACTCCAGACGGACGACGCCGTCCTCGAAGCTGCGCTTCTGGGTGTACCCGGCGTCCGTGAACACCTTGATCATCTTGGTGTTGGCGGGCAGCACCTCGGCGGCGAAGCGGCGGATGCCCCGCTCGCGCGCGACGGCCGCGATGTGCTCCAGCAGCGCGGAGGCGACGCCGCGGCCCTGCTGGGCGTCCTGCACCAGGAAGGCGACCTCGGCCTCGTCGGAGGGCGCGGAGGCGGGCAGGCCGTCGGCACCGATGCGGTCGTAGCGTACGGTGGCGATGAACTCGCCGCCGATGGTGGCCGCGAGTCCCACCCGGTCCACAAAGTCGTGGTGCGTGAAGCGGTGGACGTCCTTGGCGGACAGTCGTGGGTACGGCGCGAAGAAGCGGTAGTACTTCGACTCGTCCGAGACCTGCTCGTAGAAGCTGACCAGGCGGTCGGCGTCATCAATGGTGATGGGCCGGATGCGCGCGGTGCCCCCGTCGCGCAGCACCACGTCCGCCTCCCAGTGGGCGGGGTACTCGTACCGGTCCTGCCGGTCCGCCGAGCTCTGCATGGGCCCCAGAGTACGGCTCGCGTCCGACAACGGCGCGAGGCAGTCTGTGGGGGACGAAAGTCGGATCGAGGCCGCGGTCCGATGTCGCACCGGAGGGGACGAGGGTCCGCTCCGGGCACGCTTCGCGATATGGGAAACTGGTCTAGACAACCCTGAACACCGAAGGGCAGCAACACATGGCTGAGCGCCGCGTCAACGTCGGCTGGGCCGAGGGTCTCCACGCCCGCCCCGCCTCCATCTTCGTCCGAGCCGCCACGGCCGCAGGCGTCCCGGTGACGATCGCCAAGGCTGACGGCAACCCCGTCAACGCGGCCTCCATGCTGGCCGTCCTGGGTCTGGGCGCCCAGGGTGGCGAGGAGATCGTCCTCGCCTCCGACGCCGAGGGCGCGGACATCGCCCTGGACCGTCTGGCCAAGCTGGTCGCCGAGGGCCTGGAGGAGCTGCCCGAGACCGTCTGAACCGGCTCGCCCGGAACACGGAACACCGAAGCCGCGTCGCCCTTTCCGGGCGGCGCGGCTTCGCCGTTCGGCACCGCTTTTCGCGAATGCCCGACCATGAAATGCCCGGGCAGGTACGCGCGAACACACCGGAATTCAGGCGGCCGGAATACACCTCCGCCGAATTACTCTTCTTTGTATACGGCGCTCGTGTTAATGACGCAGGCCGCCCATGTTTACGGCGTGTTGCGAAGTCCTCACACGCTCGCCGCCTGCGGAAAAGCGAAGCCGGTGCGCGGCCGTCGCGCGCTCGCCGTGCAGGGCGGTGAGCGTCCGCGCGCGCTCTCCGTCGCCGCGCGCCACCGCGTCCACGATCGCGCCGTGCTCCGCCCAGGACTCGACCGGGCTCGGCAGCGCCTCCACCGCGTACATCCAGGCGATCTTGTGGCGCAGCTGGGTCAGCACCGAGGTCAGCGACGGGCTCGCGCAGGCCTGGGCGAGTGTCTCGTGGAACCAGCCGCCCAGCTGCCGAAGATCCTCGCTGCTGCCCCGCCTGGCCCGCTCCTGGCCCAGCCTGACCAGGCCGCGCAGCACCTTCAGATGCGCCTCCGTGTGCCGCTGCGCGGCCCGGGCGGCACCGAGCGGCTCCAGGAGCATCCGCATCTCCAGCAGGTCGGCCGCCTCCCGCTCGGTCGGCTCGGCCACGCACGCGCCCGCGTGCCGGCGCGTCACCACGAAACCCTCCGCCTCCAGCGTGCGCAGGGCCTCACGGACAGGGACGCGCGAGACGCCGTAGCGACGGGCCAGGACTTCCTCGGTGAGGCGGCTGCCGCGCTCGTGGACACCGGCGACGATGTCGTCCCGGATCGCTGTGCATACCGAGTGCGCCGGAATACGCATGACCGACCTCCGCCTTAATCCCCGTGACACGTCGACGATGGACGCGTGTTCCGTGACTCTATTGCAATGAGCCAGAATTTCCGACGGCGGGCCGGAATCCATGGATATTTTTTGGACAGTGGCTCCCCTAAGCGCACTGCGGACACAGCGGATAACGACGAAAGCCCCGGCTCGGTGAGCCGGGGCTTCGGATGCCGTGTCGCGTGCGCCGTGCGCGTCAGACGTTCACGCCGTGCTTGCGGAGATAGGCGACCGGGTCGACGTCCGAGCCGTAGTCGGGGGTCGTACGGGCCTCGAAGTGCAGATGCGGGCCGGTGACGTTGCCGGTCGCGCCGGACAGACCGATCTGCTCGCCCGGGGTGACCTGCTGCCCCACCGTGACGCCGATGGACGACAGGTGGCCGTACTGGGTGTACATGCTGTCGGCCATCCGGATCACGATCTCGTTGCCGTACGCGCCGCCCCAGCCGGTGGAGACGACGGTGCCGGAGCCGACCGCGTGGACGGGCGTGCCGCCGGCCGCGTGGAAGTCGATGCCGGTGTGGGAACCGGAGGACCACAGGGAGCTGCTGGCCTGGTAGCCCGTGGAGACGTACGAGTCCGTGATCGGGGCGACGAAACGGTTCAGCCGCTCGCGCTCGGCCTCGCGTGCGGCGCGGGCCTTGGCCTCCCGGACCTCCTGGGCCCGCCGGGCCGCGGCCTCCTCGGCCGCCTTCTGCGCGGCGGCCTGCCGCTGGGCGGCCGCCTGCGCGTCGATCTGCTCGGCGATGTCGTCGCCCACGCTGATCACCGGGGTGAGGCCGGTCCGCTCGACGGAGTTCTGGGCGGCGGACGCGGGGGACGCCGCGAGCGTGCCGATGACACCGGTGGTGAGGGCCGCGATACCGGCCGCCTGAGCGGTGGTGCGCGTGACCCGGCCGGGCTTGCGGTGCTTCCCGGTGGCGCACATGAACGCCATGGAGTGGCTGGTCCTTTCCTTCCCTCTCGCCTACCGGGTTAGCTGACGGGTTCGGAGCAGGAAGGTCTCCTACGGCCGCCACGCGCACGCGTGGGCGTCCGATTCACCCCAAGGGACTGGGTCCCCGGCTCCCCTGGCTCGCGCCGTACGGGGACTCGGCGATGGCTGTCCGGTGCCGCGGGTGCGGCGCACTGCCTGACGAACAGCCCGGACGACGCTAGGCGGGCCGGACGCCGGTCCCCAAACCGAACCGGGCTTTTGTAGCGCATCCCACAGGGCAGACAGGCAACCTCCGCCCCAAATCGGGCATCTGGGGAAGAGTGCGGAACGACAAGGGGCCCTGACGACCCGTAGGCGGTCAGGGCCCCACGCACGCGTGCCCTACTCGGCCGCGACCACGCTGACTTCGCCGATGCCGAGCGCCTCCACCGGCGCCTTGATCTGCGCGGCGTCACCGACGAGCACGGTCACCAGGCCGTCCACCGGGAAGGCGTTCACGACGGCCGCCGTGGCCTCCACCGTGCCCGTGGCGGCCAGCTGCCGGTACAGCGTCGCCTGGAAGTCGTCGGGCAGATGCTGCTCGACCTGGTCGGCCAGCGTGCTCGCGACGGCCGCCGCCGTCTCGTACTTGAGCGGCGCCACCCCGACGAGGTTCTGCACGGCCACGTCCCGCTCGGCGTCGGTCAGGCCCTCCGCCGCGAGGGTGCGCAGCACCTTCCACAGGTCGTCCAGCGCGGGACCGGTGTTCGGCGTGTCCACCGAGCCGCTGATGGCGAGCAGGGAGGCGCCCGTAGCCCCACCGGGAGAAGGGGGCGCGGACCTCAGGACCTGGCCGAAGGCGCGCACACCGTAGGTGTAGCCCTTCTCCTCGCGCAGGACGCGGTCCAGGCGGGAGGTGAGGGTGCCGCCCAGGCAGTACGTGCCGAGCACCTGCGCGGGCCACACACGGTCGTGCCGGTCGGGGCCGACGCGGCCGATGAGCAGCTGCGTCTGGACCGCACCGGGCCGGTCCACGATGACCACGCGGCCGGTGTCGTCGGCGCTCACGGCCGGCACGGGCCGGGGCTGCCCCGGGGTGCCGCTCCAGGCGCCCAGGGTCTCACCGAGCAGGGCGTCCAGGTCGATGCCGGTGAGGTCGCCGACCACGACCGCGGTGGCCGTGGCGGGGCGCACATGGCGGTCGTAGAAGGCGCGTACGGCGGCCGCGTCGATCTTCTCGACCGTCTCCTCGGTGCCCTGGCGCGGGCGCGACATGCGCGAGGTCGCCGGGAACAGCTCCTTGGACAGCTCCTTGGCGGCCCGGCGGGTGGGGTTGGCCAGCTCGTGCGGGATCTCGTCCAGGCGGTTGCGGACCAGCCGCTCGACCTCGCTCTCGGCGAACGCGGGCGCACGCAGGGCGTCGGCGAGCAGGCCAAGGCCCTTGGCGAGGCGGGAGGCGGGCACCTCCAGGCTGATGCGGACGCCCGAGTGGTCGGCGTGCGCGTCGAGCGTGGCGCCCGCGCGCTCCAGCTCGGCCGCGAACTCCTCGGCGGAGTGCCGGTCGGTGCCCTCGGAGAAGGCTCGCGCCATGATCGTGGCGACGCCGTCCAGACCGGCCGGCTCGGCGTCCAGGGGCGCGTCGAGCAGCACCTCGACGGCGACGACCTGCTGGCCGGGGCGGTGGCAGCGCAGCACCGTCAGGCCGTTGTCGAGCGCCGCGCGCTCGGGGGCCGGGAACGCCCAGGGCTTGGCCTCACCCGGCTGCGGCTGAGGGTGGAAGTCCATGCTGGTGAGCTGCTCGGTCACTTGGCCGTCTCCTCGTTCTCGTTGCCGGCCTCTACGGTCGCTTCCTGCTCCGGGTCCTCGGGCACGTCGGCGTCAGGGGCTTCCGGGGACTTCGGCTCGTAGACGAGGACCGCGCGGTTGTCGGGGCGCAGGCGGGCCTTGGCGACCTCCTGGACCTCCTCGGAGGTCACCGCGAGGACGCGCTGCACGGCCGTGAGGGCGAGCTGCGGGTCACCGAACAGGACGGCGAACCGGCACAGTTCGTCGGCGCGGCCGGACACCGTGCCGAGCCGGTCCAGCCACTCGCGCTCCAACTGAGCCTGGGCGCGTTCCATTTCCTCCGGCGTGGGGCCCTCCTCGGCGAACCGGGCGAGCTCCTCGTCGATGGCGGCCTCGATGACCGGGACCTCGACGTCGCCGGAGGTCTTCACGTCCAGCCAGCCCATCGAGGGCGCGCCGGCGAGGCGCAGCAGGCCGAAGCCGGCCGCGACGGCCGTACGGTCGCGGCGCACCAGCCGGTTGTAGAGGCGCGAGGACTCGCCGCCGCCGAGGACGGTCAGGGCGAGGTCGGCCGCGTCGCACGCGCGCGTGCCGTCCTCCGGCAGCCGGTAGGCGGCCATCAGGGCGCGCGCCGGGACCTCCTCGACGACGACCTCGCGCTTCTGCTCTCCGATGACCTCGGGCAGGGAGCCGTCGCGCGGCGCGGGCTTGCCGTCGTGCGCGGGGATCGAGCCGAAGTACTTCTCGATCCAGGCGAGGGTCTGTACGGGGTCGATGTCGCCGACCACGGACAGCACGGCGTTGTTCGGCGCGTAGTAGGTGCGGAAGAACTGGCGGGCGTCCTCCAGGGTGGCCGCGTCCAGGTCCGCCATCGAGCCGATCGGCGTGTGGTGGTAGGGGTGGCCCTCCGGGTACGAGAGGCCGGTCAGCTTCTCGAAGGCGGTGCCGTAGGGGACGTTGTCGTAGCGCTGGCGGCGCTCGTTCTTGACGACGTCCCGCTGGTTCTCCATGGACTCGTCGTCGAGGGCGGCCAGCAGCGAGCCCATGCGGTCGGCCTCCAGCCAGAGCGCGAGCTCCAGCTGGTGGGCGGGCATGGTCTCGAAGTAGTTGGTGCGCTCGAAGCTGGTGGTGCCGTTCAGCGAGCCGCCGGCGCCCTGCACCAGCTCGAAGTGGCCGTTGCCCTTCACCTGTCCCGAGCCCTGGAACATCAAGTGCTCGAAAAGGTGAGCCAGGCCGGTACGCCCCTTGACTTCGTGGCGGGAGCCGACGTCGTACCAGAGGCAGACCGCCGCCACCGGGGTCAGGTGGTCCTCGGAGAGCACCACGCGCAGACCGTTGGCCAGGCGGTGCTCGGTCGCTGTCAGGCCCCCGGAGCCTGCCTCGGCTGTGGTCGTGTGACCCATGGGCATGTACGTCCCTTCGCGAGCGGAGGCGGTTGTGCTAACCGCGGTTTTCCTGCCGTGTCTGCCACTGTATGCAAAGCGTGCGGGACCTCGGCGAAGTTCCCGCGGGCCGTACGCCCACAGCGGATCGCGCGCGCCGTGCCGGACGGGTGCCGAGGCGGCTTTCGGCGGCCGACGGGGCCGCGGTTACCGGGTCGTGGCACGGGTTGTCAGTGCCTCGGTCCACAATGGTCGGCGTCAGATCCGTCAAACGCTTCAGCAAGGAGCCAGGCAGGATGGCCCGCCGCAGCACGAAGACCCCGCCGCCCGACGACTCGTACGAGGAGAAGATCCTCGACATCGACGTCGTGGACGAGATGCGTGGCTCCTACCTCGAGTACGCGTACTCGGTCATCTATTCGCGCGCCCTGCCGGACGCCCGTGACGGCCTCAAGCCGGTGCACCGCCGGATCGTGTACCAGATGAACGAGATGGGCGTGCGCCCCGACCGCGCCTACGTGAAGTGCGCGCGTGTCGTCGGCGAGGTCATGGGCAAGCTGCACCCGCACGGCGACGCGTCGATCTACGACGCCCTCGTGCGCATGGCCCAGCCGTTCTCCATGCGCGTGCCGCTCGTCGACGGCCACGGCAACTTCGGCTCGCTGGGCAACGACGACCCGCCGGCCGCGATGCGGTACACCGAGTGCCGGATGGCCGAGGCGACGGGCCTGATGACCGAGTCGATCGACGAGGACACGGTCGACTTCGCGCCCAACTACGACGGCCAGGAGCAGGAGCCGGTGGCACTGCCGGCCGCCTTCCCGAACCTGCTGGTCAACGGCTCCTCGGGCATCGCGGTCGGCATGGCGACGAACATGCCGCCGCACAACCTCGGCGAGGTGATCGCGGCCGCCCGCCATCTGATCCGGCATCCGAACGCCGACCTGGACGCGCTGATGCGGCACGTCCCGGGCCCGGACCTGCCCACCGGCGGCCGGATCGTCGGCCTCGACGGCGTCCGGGACGCGTACGCGACGGGCCGCGGCACCTTCAAGATCCGTGCCACGGTGTCGGTGGAGACGGTGACGGCCCGCCGCAAGGGCCTGGTCATCACCGAACTGCCCTTCACGGTCGGCCCCGAGAAGGTCATCGCGAAGATCAAGGACCTGGTCAACGCGAAGAAGGTCCAGGGCATCGCCGACGTCAAGGACCTCACCGACCGCGAGCACGGCCTGCGCCTGGTCATCGAGATCAAGAACGGCTTCGTGCCGGAGGCGATCCTGGAACAGCTGTACAAGCTGACCCCGATGGAGGAGTCCTTCGGCATCAACAACGTGGCGCTGGTGGACGGCCAGCCGCTCACGCTGGGCCTGAAGGAGCTGCTGGAGGTCTATCTCGACCACCGCTTCGACGTGGTCCGGCGCCGCAGCGAGTTCCGCCGCACCAAGCGCCGCGACCGGCTGCACCTGGTCGAGGGTCTGCTCACCGCCCTGGTCGACATCGACGAGGTCATCCGGCTGATCCGTTCCAGCGAGAACTCCGCGCAGGCCAAGCAGCGCCTGATGGAGCGCTTCTCGCTGAGCGAGATCCAGACGCAGTACATCCTCGACACGCCGCTGCGCCGGCTCACCAAGTACGACCGCATCGAACTGGAGGCGGAGAAGGACAGGCTCACCGCGGAGATCGAGGAGCTGACCCGGATCCTGGAGTCCGACGCGGAGCTGCGCAAGCTGGTCTCGGCCGAACTGGCCGCCGTGGCCAAGAAGTTCGCCACCGACCGGCGCACGGTGCTGCTGGAGTCCGCGGGCGCCCCGGTGACCGCGGTGCCGCTCCAGGTGGCCGACGACCCGTGCCGGGTGCTGCTGTCCTCGACCGGCCTGCTGGCCCGCACGGCGGCAGACGAGGCGCTCCCCGAAGGGGCCGACGCGAAGCGCGTCAAGCACGACGTGATCGTCTCGGCGGTGCCGGCGACCGCGCGCGGTGAGATCGGCGCGGTGACCTCGGCGGGCCGGCTGCTGCGGATCAACGTGGTCGACCTGCCCCAGCTGCCGCCGACGGCGACCGCGCCGAACCTCGCCGGGGGCGCCCCGCTCGCGGAGTTCGTGTCGCTGGAGGACGACGAGACGGTGGTCTGCCTGACCACGCTCGACGAGTCGTCCCCGGGCCTCGCGCTCGGCACGGAACAGGGCGTCGTCAAGCGCGTGGTGCCCGACTACCCGTCCAACAAGGACGAGTTGGAGGTCATCACGCTCAAGGAGGGCGACCGGATCGTCGGCGCGGTGGAGCTGCGCACCGGCGACGAGGACCTGGTGTTCATCACGGACGACGCGCAGCTGCTGCGCTTCCAGGCGTCCATCGTGCGCCCGCAGGGCCGCCCGGCGGGCGGTATGGCGGGCATCAAGGTCACCGACGGCGCCAAGGTGATCTCGTTCACGGCGGTCGACCCGGCCGTCGACGCGGTGGTCTTCACGGTGGCGGGTTCGCGCGGCACGCTGGACGACTCCGTGCAGACGACGGCCAAGCTGACCCCGTTCGACCAGTACCCGCGCAAGGGCCGGGCCACGGGCGGCGTGCGCTGCCAGCGGTTCCTGAAGGGCGAGGACTGCCTGTCGCTGGCCTGGGCGGGCCCGGTTCCCGCGCGCGCGGCCCAGAAGACCGGCGCCCCGGCCGAGTTGCCGGAGCTGGACCCGCGCCGGGACGGCTCGGGCACGTCGCTGCCGATGACGGTCTCGGTGGTCGCGGGACCGGCCTTCTAGGCCGGCGGGTCCTGCGGCCCGGCCTCCGTCTCCTGCGGCCCCTGGACGTACCTCAGGACGCCCCACATGCCGTGTTCGTCGGCGTGTGGGGCGTCGTTCCCGGCCGCCTCCAACTCCTTGCCCAGGGCGCCGGTGTCGATGCCGGAGCCGATCAGCACGAGCTGGGTGAGCCGGTCACCGGCTGCGGTCCAGGGCTCGGGGTAGAAGCGCAGGAACCGGCCGACGGCGTGCACGGCGTACCGGTTGCGGGTGTCGTACGGCCCGAAGTCGACGTACCCCTTGATCCGGTACAGCCCCTCGGGCCGGCTGTCCAGGAACCGCATGAGCGCGCGCGGGTCCATGGGCAGGCCGGAGGTGAAGGACAGGCTGTCGTAGCCGGTGTGCAGATGACCGGTGTGGTCGTCGTCATCGGTGTGGTCGTGCAGGTCGTCGAAGGACAGCTGCCCGATGCGCTCCTCACCGGGCTTGCAGTCGAGGAGGAACTCCGGGTCGATACGGCCGTAGGTGGCCGGGACGACGGCGGCGCGGTCGGCGAGGGACCGCACGAGGCCGAGTATCCGCTCGCCGTCCGCGGCCCGGTCGAGCTTGTTGACCACCACGAGGTCGGCGAGGGCCAGGTGCCGGTCGACCTCGGGGTGGCGGGACCGGGTGTCGTCGAACTCGGCGGCGTCCACGACCTCCACCAGGCCGCCGTAGACGATCCCGGGGTGCTCGCTGGCCAGCACCATCCGCACGAGTTCCTGCGGCTCGGCGAGTCCGCTGGCTTCGATGACGATCACGTCGATGCCGGCACCGGGGGCGGCGAGCCGGTTCAGGTAGACGTCGAGTTCGCTCGCGTCGACAGCGCAGCACAGGCAGCCGTTGCCGAGCGAGACGGTCGAGTCGCCGAGGGCGCCGGCGACGGCCATCGCGTCGATCTCGATGGCCCCGAAGTCGTTGACGATCGCGCCGATCCGGCTGCCGCCGCTGTGGTGCAGGAGGTGGTTGAGGAGCGTGGTCTTCCCGGAACCGAGGAATCCGGCGAGGACGACGACGGGGATCTGCTGCGGAGTGCTGCTGTTGCCCAACGGGCGCCCTCTCTCACGTGGACCGGCTGCCGGTCCAGGATAAGAGCGGCGCCCCGGGCCGGACTCACGGCTGAGCCGGCACCGCCACCGGGGGCTCCGGTCCGACGTAGCGGGCGACGGGACGGATGATCTTCGAATCGGCTGCCTGTTCCAGGATGTTGGCGCTCCAGCCCACCACCCTGGCCGCCGCGAAGGTGGGGGTGAACATCTCGCGGGGCAGGCCGCACAGTTCCATGACCACGCCGGCGTAGAACTCGACGTTGGTGTGGAGTTCGCGGCCGGGCTTCAGCTCGGCGAGGATCGCCTCGACCGTCCGCTCGACCTCCACCGCGAACGCGACGCGCGGGCCGCCGAAGCCCTCGGCGACCTCCCGCAGCATCCGCGAACGGGGGTCCTCCGTGCGGTAGACGGCATGCCCGAACCCCATGATCCGGTCGCCGCCGAGCACCCGCGCGCGGATCCAGGAGTCGATCCGGTCCGGGGTGCCGATGGCGTCCAGGGTGTCCAGGGCCCGGCTGGGCGCGCCGCCGTGCAGCGGCCCGGACAGGGCACCCACGGCACCGGTCAGGCAGGCCACCACGTCGGCGCCGGTGGAGGCGATGACCCGGGCGGTGAAGGTTGACGGGTTGAATCCATGGTCAATGGTGGAGATCAGGTATTGCTCGACCGCACGGGCGTACCGCGGCTCGGGTTCCTCGCCGGTGAGCATGTACAGGTAGTTGGCCGCGTGGCCGAGGTCCTCGCGCGGCTCGACCGGATCGAGTCCCTGCCCGAGCCGGTACAGGGCGGTGAGCAGGGTGGGTACGGCCGCGCAGGCGGCCAGGGTGTCGGCGCGGCGCCGGTCGGCGTCGATGTCGTACACCGGCCGCATCCCCTGGGACGCGCCCAGCAGTGACAGGGCCGTGCGCAGCCCGGACAGCGGGCCGGAGACCCGGCTCGCGGCGGCGATCGCGGGCAGTGCGGCGCGGACCTCCGCGGGCAGCCGGCGCAGCCCGGCGGTCTCGGCCACGAAGGCGGCCCGGCGCCGCGCGTCCGGGAGCGTGCCGTGGACCAGGAGATGCCAGGCGTCCTCGAAGCCACGGGTCCGCGCGAGTTCGACGGCCGAGTACTGGCGGTAGTGGTAGAAGCCCTGCTGTCCCCGGACGTCACCGATCTCGGTCTCGGTGACGACGACGCCCGCGAGGCCGCGCGGGGCGTCGATGAGCGGAGTGGCGGTCCTGTTGACGGACATGGATTCCCTCCCTGCTTTCCTCCCTGGAATTAATTCGACTGTCCATGCTTGACTATTTCCTTGTCAACGTTGATTGAATCAATGCATCGCTATCAAGATGTCCAGAGACGGCTACGGTGACCCCCATGCGCGATCACGAACCCGCTCCCGGCCGCCCCGGGCGAAGGCTGACCACCAAGGAGACCGCCGAACTGCTCGGCGTGAAGCCCGAGACGGTCTACGCGTACGTGAGCCGCGGCCTGCTCAGCAGCAGACGCGAACCGGGCGGCCGGGCCAGCACCTTCGAGGCGAAGGAGGTCGAGGCCCTCGCCCGGCGCAACCGGCGTGAGGCGGCCGGGGCCCCGGGCTCCGGCGGCGACCTGTCGGTGCGGACCCGCATCACTCTGATCGAGCAGGACCGCTACTTCTTCCGCGGCGTGGACGCCGTCGAGCTGGCCCTGCGCCACTCGTACGAGGAGGTCGCGGAATGGCTGTGGACGGGCCGGCCGGCCCCGGGGGTCGCGTTCACCGCCCCCGTCGCCACGGTCGAGGTCGCCCGCCGCGCGGTGAACGCCCTGTCCGAGCACGCCTCGCCCACCGACCGGCTGCGGGTGGCGGCGATCGCCGCGGCGGCCGAGGACCCGCTGCGCTTCGACCTGTCCGAGGACGCGGTGCTGAACACCGCGCGGATCCTCATCCCCACCCTCGTCGCCGCGCTGCCACCGGCCCTGCACACCCACAAGGACGACGGCCCGCTGGCCCACCGGCTGTGGAGCCGGCTGACCGGACGCCCCGCCGACGAGGCGTCCCTGCGGGTCCTGGACACCGCGCTCGCCCTGCTCGCCGACCACGACCTGGCCGCGTCCACGCTCGCCGTCCGGGTCGCCGCCTCGGCCCGGGCACACGCCTACGCGGCCGTCTCGGCCGGGCTCGGCGTCCTGGAGGGCCCGCTGCACGGTGCCGCGAGCGGCGGCGCCCACCGCATACTGCTCGACGTGCTCGACCAGGGCACGGCGGTCCCGGTGATCGCCGACGAACTGCGCGCGGGCCGCCGTGTCCCCGGACTCGGCCACCGGCTGTACGCGGGCGAGGATCCCCGCGCGCGTGTGCTGTTGGGTCTCCTGGAGCAGGTGCCGCGCGCGGAGTCCGCCCTGCTCGCAGCCCGGGACATCGTCGCCACGACCGCCCGGCACACCCCACTGCACGCCAACGTCGACCTGGCCCTCGCGGTGTTCACGGCGTCCAGCGGCATGCCCGCCACGGCCGGCGAGACGATCTTCGCGGTCGCCCGTACGGCGGGCTGGATCGCGCACGCTCTGGAGGAGTACGGCGAGCGCCCGCTGCGCATGCGCCCCGTCGGCCACTACGTCGGCACACGACCGCCGCAGCCCCTGCCGGACTAGGGCCCGCGCCCCTGCCGGAGCAGTACACGGGCACGGCCGGAAGTCGCCCCGCACGGAGTCAGGTTAGGCTCACCTCTGTGAGTAGGTGCGCGACCGTCTCCCGGAGCCTCGACGAGCTCGTTTCCGGCACGGCGGCCACGGCGACGACGTGGCTGCTGCTGGAACAGCCCGGCCCGTGGGGCGCCAAGGCGCTCACTTCGAGCCATCTGGATCCCCGGCTGGGCCGGGCGCTGGAGCGGGCGGCCGAGGGAACCGGCGTACGGGTGGCCCTCATACGGCGCCCAGGGCGGCATGCCGACCCCGGCACGCCGCCACTGCGGCATGTGTACGCGGCCCACACCGTTCCGGGAAACGTGTGGCTGCGCAGCGCCACCGTCCGCGCTCCGGAACGGCTGCTGGACCTCGACTTCACCGCTCTCGGCGCGGGCGACCACCACTCGTTCGGCGCCGCGCTCGACGGACGCCCGCACCGGGGCGACCCGCTCGCGCTCGTGTGCACCAATGGCAAGCGCGACCGCTGTTGCGCCCTCCTGGGCCGCCCGCTCGCCGGCGAGCTGGCCGCCTCGGGGGTGCACGGGGTCTGGGAGGTCACCCATCTGGGTGGACATCGCTTCTCACCGACGGTGCTCGTCCTGCCGTACGGCTACGCCTACGGCCGCGCCGAGGCACACACCGTCGAGGAGGCCCTGCGCGGCGCCCGGGAGGGGCGTGTGGTGATCGAGGGGTGCCGGGGGTGCTCCGCGTGGGAACGGCCCGGCCAGGCGGCCGAGCTGGCCGTCCGGACGGCGGCGGGCGAGGACCGCGCGGACGTGCTGGGCGTCGTACGGACCGATGGCGCGGCGCCGCACTGGCAGGTCACCGTCGCCCACACCGACGGCCGTCTGTGGCGGGTCACCGTGGCGCAGGGGGCGTCGCTGCCGCCGCGCGCGGAGAGCTGTGGCGCGGACGTGCTCGGCACGCCCGCGCGGATGGACGTGACGGCCGTGCGCGAGCTGCGGCCGACGGCGGTGGCGAGCTGAGCGCGGCCCCGTCATTCAATAACTGGTCAAGAGATCCCCACCACAACCCCTGGGGCACACGGGACCTTCCCACGTAACGTCGTCCCCCATGAGCCCCCGTCCTCCCGCCCGCCGTCTGCGCCTGGGTCTGCCGCGACGGGCGTTCTCCCAGGTGCTGCTCATGCAGGTGACGATCGCGGCGGGAGTGGCGGTGCTGGCGACCGGGCTGTTCCTGGCGCCGCTGAGCAAGCAGCTGGACCACGAGGCGATGCGCCGCGCGCTGGCCATCGCCCAGACCACGGCCCAGGACCCGCAGATCGCCGAGGGCGTGCTGACCACCGAACCGACGACGAACGGTCCGGTGCAGCGCGAGGCGGAACGGATCCGGCGGTCCACCCACGCCGAGTACATCGTGGTGATGGACCGGCGGGGCGTGCGCTGGTCGCACACCACCCCGTCGGAGATCGGCGCGCACGTCTCGACCGACCCCCGCGAAGCCCTGGCCGGCCGGCAGGTCATGGAGATCGACGACGGCACCCTGGGCCGTTCGGCCCGCGGCAAGGTGCCGCTGTACGACGCCGGCCACCGGATCGTCGGCGCGGTCTCCGTCGGCATCGCGTACGACAGTGTGCGGGCACGGCTGATCAGCGCGATCCCGGGGCTGTTCGCGTACGCCGGGGGCGCTCTCGCGGCGGGTGCGCTGGCCGCCTGGGTGATCTCCCGCCGGGTCCAGCGGCAGACCCGCGACCTGGCCTTCTCCGACATCTCGGCGCTGCTCGCGGAGCGCGAGGCGATGCTGCACGGCATCCGCGAGGGCGTGGTGGCCCTCGACCGCGGCGGCCGCGTCCGGCTGCTCAACGACGAGGCACGGCGGCTGCTGGGCATCGGCGACGAGGCGGTCGGCCGCACTCCCGACGAGGCGCTCGGCGAGGGCCGTACGACCGATGTCCTGGCCGGCCGGGTCACCGGTACCGATCTGCTCACCGTGCGCGGTCAGCGCGTCCTGGTCGCCAACCGGATGCCCACCGGCGACGGCGGCGCCGTGGCCACCCTGCGCGACCGCACCGAACTGGAGCAGCTCGGGCGCGAACTGGACTCCACGCGCGGGCTGATCGACGCCCTGCGCGCCCAGGACCACGAGCACGCCAACCGCATGCACACCCTGCTCGGGCTCCTGGAACTGGACATGTACGACGACGCCGTGGAGTTCGTCGGCGAGGTGGTCGGCGACCACCGGGTCACCGCCGAGCAGATCACCGAGAAGATCCAGGACCCGCTGCTGGCGGCGCTGCTGGTCGGCAAGGCGACCGTGGCGGCCGAGCGCGGCGTCGCCCTGTGGGTGTCGGAGCGCACCCGGCTCCCGGACCGGCTGATCGACCCCCGGGGCCTGGTCACGGTCGTGGGCAATCTGGTGGACAACGCCCTGGACGCGGTCGCGGGCACGCTCCACGCGCGCGTGGAGGTCGAACTGCGCACCGAGGGGCGTGCGGTCGTCCTCGGGGTCCGCGACACCGGCCCCGGCATCCCGGCGGACCAGCGGGAGTTGATCTTCACGGAGGGCTGGTCCACCAAGGAGCCGCCCGCGCACGGCAAACGGGGCATCGGTCTCTCGCTGGTGCACCGGCTGGCCGAACGGCAGGGCGGCGGCGCGACGGTGGGGACCGCGGACGGCGGCGGTGCCGAGTTCACCGTGGTCCTGCCGGAGGCGCTCGGCGGGCCGGAACCGGAACCGGCGCTCACGGGACCGGCCGCACCGGCTCCCGAGCACACCCCCATCGCTGCCGAGGAGGAGGCGCGATGATCGAGGTCCTGGTCGTGGACGACGACATGCGCGTCGCCCGGGTCAACGCCGCCTACGTCGAGAAGGTCCCGGGCTTCCACGTGGCGGGCGAGGCGCACAGCGCGGCCGAGGCGCTGCGTCTGGTGGCGGCGCCGGCGCGGGTGGACCTGGTGCTCATGGACCACTATCTGCCGGACGGCACCGGGCTCTCGGTCGTCCGCGAGATGCGCCGGCGCGGCCACCAGACCGACGTGATCATGGTGACGGCGGCACGGGACGTGTCGACCGTGCAGGCCGCCATGCGGCACGGGGCGCTGCAGTACCTGGTGAAGCCGTTCGCCTTCGCCGGCCTGCGGAGCAGGCTGGAGGCGTACGCGCAGCTGCGACGCACCCTGGACGGCGGCGGGGAGGCCGAACAGTCCGATGTGGACCGGATCTTCGGCGCCCTGTCCGCGCCGTCGGAGCCCGGCCTGCCCAAGGGTCACTCCCCCGCGACGGCCGAACTGGTGCGTCAGGCGCTGATGCATGCTCAAGGGCCGCTGTCCGCACAGGAGATCGCGGAGCGGACGGGGGTGAGCCGGCAGACCGCCCAGCGCTATCTGAAGCTCCTGGAGCGCGCGGGACGGGCGCGGCTCACCCTCAAGTACGGCGACGCGGGCCGCCCGGAACACCGTTACGTGTGGGCGACCCGTGTCTGAACGGGCAAGGCTTGCAGACTACTTGGCAGCCTTGACGAACTCGGTCGTGTACGTCTTGCTCAAGTCGACCTCGGCGTTCTTGATGTTGGGGTTGAACGACTTGAGGACCTTCTCCACGGTCTCGGGGCCGCCCTCGGGCATCACACCGTCCTTGGTGAACATCGGCAGGGTGCTCTTGATGGCCTGGGTGTAGAGCGTCTTGTTGCCCTGGGAGTAGTCGGCGGGCATCTTGGCGGCGATCTCGTCGGCGCTGTGGGTGGACATCCACGTGAGCGTCTTGACGAATGCATTGACCAGCTTCTGGACGGTGTCCTTGTGTCCGTTCACCCAGTCCGTCTTCATGTACAGACTTGACGAGGGGTACGGGCCGCCCAGCGCCTCCTGCGAGCCCTCGGGGGTGCGCATGTCGAGGAGGATCCTGCCCGCCTTCTTGTCCAGGATCGTCGCGACGGTCGGGTCGGTCGTCATGCCGCCGTCGATCGCGCCGTTCTGGAGTGCCGCGATGAAGGTCGGCCCGGCGCCGACCGAGACCGGTGTGAACTCGCTGACGTCGACGCCGTTCTTGACCGCCAGGTACTTGGTGAGGAAGTCGGTGGAGGAGCCGAGGCTGGTCACGCCCAGCTTGCGGCCCTTGAAGTCCTTGGGCGACGTGAGGTCGCCCGCCGCCTTGCCGGAGACGACCTCGACCTCGCCGGGCGCATGGGAGAACTGCACGACCGACTCGACCGGCTTGCCTTTCACCTGGAGGTCGAGGGTGTGGTCGTAGAAGCCGACCGCTCCCTGCACCTGGCCGGAGACGAGCGCGGTCTCGGCCTGGACTCCGGCGGGCTCGCTGAGCAGTTGGACGTCGAGTCCCTCCGCCTGGAAGTAGCCGAGGCGCTGCGTGAGCATCGCGGGCAGGTAGATGACCTTGTCCAGGCCGCCGACCATGATCTTGACCGACTCGCCCTTGCCGCCCCCGCCGCTGCCGGTGTCGGCCGTGGAGCTTGCCGCGTCGTTGGCGCAGGCGGTGAGCGAGGTGAGGGCGAGGAGTCCGGCGGCGGCCAGGGAGGAGTATCTGGCGGTCTTGCGCATGGCGGTGTCACGTCCTTGTGAGAGGGCGGTGCGGGAAAGGCGTGGGGGGCTGGTCCGAGGGGGCCGGTCAGTCGTCGGAACCGGCGGGCTTCCAGCGGAAGATGCGGCGCTCGGCGAAGGTCAGCAGCCCCTCGGCGACGAGGGCGACGACCGCGAGGATGACCATCGCGGCGTAGACACCGGCCGCGTTGAAGGTGTTCTGCGACTGCGAGACGAGCAGGCCGATGCCCTTGGTGGCGCCGATGTACTCACCGACGATGGCGCCGATCAGCGCGAAGCCGAAGCTGACATGCAGGCTGGTGAAGATCCAGGAGGTGGCCGACGGGATGACCACCTGGAGGGTCACCCTGCGGTCGCCGGCGCCCAGGATGCGGGCATTGGCCACGAGGTTGCGGTCCACCTCCCGGGCGCCCTGGAAGGCGTTGAAGAACACCGGGAAGAACACGAGCACGACAGCCGACGCGACCTTCGAGGAGGGGCCGAGGCCGAACCAGATCAGGAAGATGGGTGCGAGGACGATCCTGGGGATCGAGTTGAGCACCTTGATGTATGGACCAAGTACCTCGGCGAGCAATCTGATCCGCCCGAGCGCAATACCGAGCAGCACACCGGCGATCACACCGATGATCCAGCCGAGCAGTGCCTCGTGGAGCGTGTACCAGATCTGTTCGCCCAGGGAGCCGAGCGCGGTGCCGTGCATCACCCAGGTCCAGATCTGATCCCAGATCTTCGAGGGCATCGAGAAGTTGAACGGATCGATCACCTTGGCCCGGGACAGTCCCTCCCACAGGCCGAGGACGGCGACCAGGAGCACCACACGCATGGCGTTGACGAAGACCTTGCGGCGGCGGGCGGCCTGGGCGCGGCTCTGCGCGCGGTCGGGGACCTTCGTGGTCTCGACGGCCGGTGTGCTGAGAACGTCAGGCGACACGGGCGGCACCCCTCTCGCGGGTGATGCGGACCTCTTCGCCGAGCGACTCCCAGATCTCGCGGTAGATCTCGATGAACCGCGGCTCCAGGCGCACCGACTCGACCTTGCGCGGCCGCGGCAGATCGATGTCGAAGACCTGCTTCACGGTCGCGGGTCCGGCGGTCATCACGACCACCCGGTCGGCGAGCGCGATGGACTCCTCCAGGTCGTGGGTGACGAAGACGACCGAGGCGCCCGTGCCCTCCCACAGCTCCAGCAACTCGTCCGACATCAGCGCCCTGGTCTGCACGTCGAGCGCGGAGAACGGCTCGTCCATCAGCAGGATCTCGGGGTCGTTGACGAAGGTGGCGGCGAGGGCGACGCGCTTGCGCTGACCGCCGGAGAGCTGGTGCGGGTAACGGTCCTCGAAGCCGGCGAGTCCGACCCGGGCCAGCCAGTCCCGCGCCTTCTCCTTGGCCTCCGTCTTCGGCACGCCCCGGAAGCGCGGGCCTGCCATGACGTTCGACAGCACCGTGCGCCAGGGGAAGGTGGCGTCCTGCTGGAAGACGAAGCCGACCTTGTCGCCGACGCCGTCGACCGGCTCCCCGGCCACCAGCACCTCGCCCTCGCTGGGCTCCTCCAGGCCGCTGACCAGCGTCAGCGTGGTGGACTTGCCGCAGCCGGTCGGTCCCACGACGGCCACGAACTCGCCGCGCCGCACGGTGAGGTCCAGGCCGCGCACGGCCGTGTGCAGTCCCCCGGACGGGGTTCTGAAGGTCTTGCTCGCGCCCCGCAACTCGATGGCGGGGCTGGTGTGTGCGCTCATGGCCCGGGACGGTAGGTGTGGCCCCGGCCACAGCAGGAGTCTTGTGGGCACAAGCCGTTCTTTTGCTCGCAGGAGCCTGTTGTGCTCATTTTGCTCGCGCTACAACTGCGGAGCCGAAACACGGGCGTAACGCCCCTCGGCCTTGAAGGAGAGGCCTGATGATTGACGTCCTGGTCGTGGACGACGACTTCCGCGTCGCAGAGATAAACGCCAAGTACGTGGCAAAGGTTCCCGGGTTCCGGGTGTCCGCCCGCGCGCACAGCGCCGCCCAGGCGCTGGCGGCCGTCGAACGCGGCAGCGTCGACCTGGTCCTGCTCGACCACTTTCTGCCGGACCGGACCGGCCTCGACCTCGTCCACCGCATGCGTGAGCAGGGCCACCGCACGGACGTCATCATGATCACGGCGGCCAGTGAGGTGACGACCGTTCAGCAGGCGATGCGCCTGGGCGCCCTGCACTACCTGGTCAAACCGTTCACCTTCGCCGCGCTGCGCACCCGCCTGGAGTCCTACGCCGCTCTGCGCCGCACCGTGGACCGGGTGGGCGGCCACGGCCTGACGGGCCAGGAGCAGGTCGACCGCATCTTCGGGGCACTGCGCACAGCCCCGGCACCGTCCGCACCCGGCCTGCCGAGCGGCCACTCGGAGCCCACGACGGACCTGATCTGTGGCGTCCTGCACCACGCCGACCAGCCGCTGTCGGCCCACGAGGTGGCCGCCAGGACCGGCCTGAGCCGCTCCACGGCCCAGCGCTACCTCCGCCACCTGGAACAGGCCGGCCGACTGCGCCTCTCCCTGAAGTACGGCGACACCGGCCGACCGGAGCACCGCTACGCCTGGGTGGCGCCGTAGCGATCCGTCCGGCGCGCTACACGGCCCCGGCACCGGTCAGCGACCGCACCTCGGTCTCGGCGTACTTGGCCTCGTCCGCGACCTCGGCCGAGGTGACCGTGCCCAGCCAGCCGGCCACGAAGCCGAGCGGGATGGAGACGATGCCGGGGTTCTGGAGCGGGAAGTACTGGAAGTCGACGCCCGGGAACAGCGAGTCCGGGCTGCCGGAGACCACCGGGGACAGCAGGACGAGCCCCAGTGCCGGGATCAGTCCGCCGTACACGGCCCACACAGCGCCACGGGTGGTGAAGCCGCGCCAGAACAGCGAGTACAGCAGCACGGGCAGGTTCGCCGACGCCGCGACCGCGAACGCCAGGCCCACGAGGTAGGCGACGTTGAGATCACGGGCCAGCAGGCCGAGCGCGATCGCCACGACGCCGATGCCGAGCGCCGCGAACCGTGCCACCACGACCTCGCCGCGCGGCGTGCCGGACGACCGCCGCAGGGACGCGTACAGGTCGTGCGCCACCGAGGCCGACGAGGCGAGCGTGAGGCCGGCGACCACGGCGAGGATCGTGGCGAAGGCGACGGCGGCGACGACCGCGAACAGAACCGTTCCACCGGTGGAGCCGGCGCCGCCGCCCAGGTCGAGGGCGAGGAGCGGCACCGCCGTGTTCCCGGCCGCGTTCGAACCCCGCACGGCATCCGGCCCGACCACCGCGGCGGCGCCCAGGCCGAGGACGATCGTCATCAGGTAGAAGCCACCGATCAGCCCGATGGACCACACGGCGGAACGGCGCGCAGCCCGTGCGGTGGGCACGGTGTAGAAGCGGGACAGGATGTGCGGGAGTCCCGCCGTGCCCAGCACCAGGGCGAGCCCGAGGCTGATGAAGTCGAGGCGGGCGGTCCAGCTCCCGCCGTACTTCAGGCCCGGGGCCAGGAACGCCCTGCCGTGACCGCTGCGGTCCGCCGCCGTGAGCAGCAGCCGGTCGAAGTCGCCGTGGAAGCGCAGCAGGACGAGCACGGTCAGCACGACCGTCCCGCTCAGCAGCAGCACCGCCTTCACGATCTGGATCCAGGTGGTGGCCCGCATCCCGCCCAGCGACACATAGACCACCATGAGCGCGCCGACCCCGATGACCGTCCAGGCCCGGGCCGCCCCGCCCGTGCGCCCCAGCAGCAGCGCCACCAGGCTGCCCGCGCCCACCATCTGCGCCACCAGATACACGACGGACACCGTCACCGAGGACGTTCCCGCGGCGATCCGCACCGGCCGCTCGCTCATGCGCGCGGCCACCACGTCCGCCAGGGTGAACCGCCCGCAGTTACGCACCAGTTCGGCCACCAGGAACAGCACCACCAGCCAGGCCACCAGGAAGCCCACGACATACAGCAGCCCGTCGTATCCATAGAGCGCGATCAGCCCGGTGACCCCGAGGAAGGAAGCCGCCGACATGTAGTCGCCCGCGATGGCGAAACCATTTTCCATCGGGGAGAACAACCGTCCGCCCGCGTAGAACTCCTCCGCCGAACCGCGCCGCCGCCGACTCACCCACGTCGTGATCCCGAGAGTGACGGCCACGAATGCGCTGAACAGCAGCAGCGCCAGCGTCTGATGGCCCCCGGTCACGCGGCACCTCCCCGCGCCTCACGGGTCAGTTCCTGGGTGTCCCAGCGCAGCTCCAGCGCCGCCCGGTCCCGCCGCAGCCGCGCGTGCCGGGCGTAGGCCCAGGTGAGCAGGAACGTGGTGAGGAACTGTCCGAGCCCGGCCAGCATGCCCACGTTCACCGCTCCCGCCACGGGCCGGGCCATGAGTCCGGGCGCGGCCGTGGCGGCGACCACATACCCCACGTACCAGACGAGGAACGCGACGACTCCCGGCACGACGAACCGCCGGTACCTGCTGCGCACCTCCTGGAAGGCCGCGCTGCGCTGCACCTCGACGTACACGTCACGCGCGCGAAGCGACGGTCCGCTCTGCTCCCCACGAGCGGACGGCACCACCGACGCCGGCATGCCCGCGCCGTCCAGCTCGCCCCAGCCGGAGGCCAGCGCGTCGTACCAAGGGTCCTCGTACATCGCGTCGTGCGAGGGCGTGCCGTGCTCTTCCTGGCTCCCGCCCGAACTCTCGGGACCGTCCCCGCATCCGCGGGCACGGTCGTTGCTTGACTGCATGCCCAAGGATGGACAGATCGGGAAGATCCCTGACTCTTCTTCCCTCAGCTCTTCACCCCATCAGGTGATTCACTGCGTGGGCGGCCTCACGAGCCCCTTGCCGTAGGCGTAACGCACCGCCTGCGCCCGGTCCTTGAGGCCCGTCTTGGCGAAGAGGTTGTTGATGTGCGTCTTCACCGTCGCTGTCGACACATGCAGTCTGCGGGCGATCTCCTGGTTGCTGAGTCCGTCGGCGATCAGCACCAGGACCTCGGTCTCGCGTGCGGTCAGCCCGTCGGGCGCGGCATCGGCCGGCGCCGGCTCGGGCGGGTGCCCGGGCTGCGACAGCCGCTCCAGCAGCCTGCGCTGCACGCTGGGCGACAGCCCCGCGTCCCCCGACAGCACGCTCTCCACGGCCCGTACGATCTCGTCACCGCCGGCGTCCTTGGTCAGATAGCCGCGGGCACCTGCGCGCAGCGCGGGGAACAGCGACTCGTCGTCCGCGTACGTGGTGAGCACGACGACCTGGGTCCCGGGGTACTGCGACCGGATCCGCCGGGTGGCCTCCACACCGTCGCAGCGGGGCATCCTGAGGTCCATCAGGACGACGTCCGGCGCGAGTTCGCCCACCAGCTGCACCGCCTCCTCGCCGTCTCCCGCCGCACCGACGACCTCCACGCCGGGCAGCAGCCCGAGGAGCATCACGATGCCTTCCCGGACCACGGTCTGGTCGTCGGCGACCACCACCCGCGCAGGCTTCTTCTCTCCCTCCGTCTCGGTCATACCGGCACCTTCAGCGTCACCACGAACCCCTCCTCGTCCGCACCCGCGTCCAGTGAGCCGCCCAGCAGCTCGGCACGCTCGCGCATACCCAGCAGACCGTACCCGCCGCCGGATCCGGTGAGTTCGCCCGGGAGCCCGCCCGAGTCCCTTACGTTCAGCGTCACTTCGTGGTCGCTGTAGTCGAGTCGCAGCTGCACCTTGGCGCCCTGGGCATGCTTGCGGACGTTGGTGAGCGCCTCCTGCGCGACCCGGCGTACGGCCTGGGAGGCCTCGGCCGACAGCGGTCTGCGCTCACCCGTGACGGTGACCTCGGCGCCGTCGGCTCCGGTGACGAGTTCACTCAGGAAGTCTTCCAGCGGGGTCAGTTCGCCCCGCAGCGCCGACAGTGCCTGCCGGGTCTCCGCGAGCCCGTCGCGGGCCATGCCGCGCGCGGCCACCACCCGCTCCAGGATCCGTTCACGGTCGGCGCCGTTCTCGATCAGCAGCCGGGCGGCCTCCAGGTGCACGAGCTGGGCCGAGAGGCTGTGGGCCAGCACGTCGTGGATCTCGCGCGCGATCCTGGTTCGCTCGGCCAGTGCCGCGGACTCGGCCTCGGCGGCCCGGGCGGCCCGCTCCTGGGCGAGCAGCCGCTGCGCGCTGCCGCGGGCTTCGGCGTCCAGCCGCAGGACGTATCCGGCGAGGGCCATGCCGGCCACCGTGGCGGCCGTGGTCAGCCAGACGTCGTTGTTGAACGCGGAGTACGACGCCAGGGCCACCGAGGTCACGGGCGCGGCCGCCGCGAGCGGCAGCCGCTCCAGGGCGCTGATCCCGCATCCGCACCAGAGCACCAGGGCCGGTCCTCTGAACCCCGTGGCCTCGGCGGCGACCGCGATGGCCAGGAGCACACTCATGAGCGCGAGGGAGGGCACCAGCCGGTGCTGGTAGGTGGTCCGGAACAAGGCCCAGGAGACGACGGCGGCGAGGAGGACCCCGGCCGCTGCCGCGAACCCTTCTGCGAGGCCGACGTGCTTCTGGTTGAACGCGCCCCACAGGAGCAGCGCGAGCACGAGGAGCCGCACGGCCCAGGCGAGCATGCGCCGGGGCCGGCTGATTCCCGCGCGGCCGAGCGCCTCGCGCGACGGCCAGCGGGTCCAGAGGTTCTCCGTCACACGCTCTCCTTCCGGGCCGTCCACATGTCGTCACCGTACGCCGGAGAGGGACGGGTGGCGGTGCCGAGGGACTGGGCCCGCCAGACCAGGACGCCGCCGCGGACCAGCAGGGTGCCGGCGAGACCGAGCATCAGGGCCGAGCTGTCCTGGTGCAGGCCCAGCGCGGTGCCGAGGGCGTAGATACCGATCCGCAGGGCGATGCCCACGGCCCACACGGCGCCGCTCGCCTTGGTGCTCTTGGTCCACACGACGCCGTCCGGAGCGGCCCAGATGCGGGTCGTCCAGGCCCAGCCGGCGCCCATGGCCAGGCCTATGAGCACCTCCACGGCGAGCAACGCGGCGGACTCCGCACGGTGATGTGCGTCGAGGATGCCGGGCTCGCGCAGCGCGACGACGGCGAGGATCACGGGGACCAGCCACCAGCGCCGGTCCGTGTTGATCGCGCGGGCACGGAACTGCCGCGCGATCACCAGGGCGACCACGGCCACGATCACCAGCGCGTTGACGAGCCCGGACATCAGAGCCTCCGTGAGCGAGAAGGTAGTGCCGGAGCGGGTGCTGCCGACACCGACGACGCTACGGAAATGCCCAGGCCCGCAGATCGGAGCGGAGGTGGATCACGGGTGGAAACCTCGGGCGGCTCTTCTCCACCCACGGGTGTAGACGCCGGGCGAAAGAGACTCAGGGACGGGACGAAGCTGGAGGTGCCGGGGCAGGGATCGGGATGCCGCGGGAGCGGTGCTGCACCGGGCAGAGGCGCGCCGCGGGCCGGGTCGCAGCGGGAGATCGGCAGGGCGCCGGAGACTCCGAGTCCGGGGGGACAGCTCAGGGCGACGGGAGGGGGAGGGCCTGGGGCGAGGTGTCCTGGGAGGAGGTGTCGTACGACGGCCGATCCCGATCAGCCGGCGGGGAGAGAGCGACGGTGACCCGGCCGAGCCGACGGACACCACGACGGCCGGCGGGCGCGATTTACGGGCGCGACGTGGCGGCGGCCCGGGCCTGCCGGAACGGCCCGAGACCTGCCTCCGGCC
Organism: Streptomyces sp. MUSC 14; assembly: GCF_001866675.1. Taxonomy (NCBI): domain Bacteria; kingdom Bacillati; phylum Actinomycetota; class Actinomycetes; order Kitasatosporales; family Streptomycetaceae; genus Streptomyces; species Streptomyces sp. MUSC 14. Next base: position 110,408 of record NZ_MLYN01000025.1, on the reverse strand, counting down.
GGACCCGGTCCGCCCTGCCGGTCCGGCCGCGCACCGGACCACTACAGGAGGCAGTCCGGACAGGCGTCCCACCGCCACCGCCACCGCGACTCGGACACGCACCGAACCGCCACCGCTCGCCGGCCCGGGGCCAGGGCCCCGTATCCCCTGTCCTGTCCTGCCATGCCCGCACGATCCGCCGGGTCCGCCTCGCTCCGGCCTCCCGGGCACTCCCCGGTCGGCCGGAGTCCGGCGCAGTGGCTACGCGTCGATACGCGAACGGTCCAGCGTCGCCGCCGAACTGGAGATGAACTCCTTGCGGGGTGCCACGTCGTTGCCCATCAGCAGGTCGAAGACCTGTTCCGCGGCTTCCAGGTCGGCCAGGTTGATCCGGCGCAGGGTGCGATGGCGCGGGTCCATCGTGGTCTCGGCCAGCTGGTCGGCGTCCATCTCGCCCAGACCCTTGTAGCGCTGGATGGACTCCTTGTACCGGATGCCCTTGCTCTGGAACTCCATGAGCTTGTCCCGCAGCTCGCGGTCGGAGTACGTGTAGACGTACTTGTCCTGGCCCTTCTTGGGCTGGACGATCTCGATCCGGTGCAGCGGCGGCACCGCGGCGAAGACCCGGCCGGCCTCGACCATGGGCCGCATGTAGCGCTGGAAGAGCGTGAGCAGCAGGCAGCGGATGTGGGAGCCGTCCACATCGGCATCGGTCATCATGATGATCTTGCCGTAGCGGGCCTGGTCGATGTCGAAGGTGCGGCCCGAGCCCGCTCCTATGACCTGGATGATGGCGCCGCACTCGGCGTTCTTCAGCATGTCGGTCACCGACGACCGCTGGACGTTGAGGATCTTGCCCCGGATCGGCAGCAGGGCCTGGAACTCGGAGTTCCGCGCCAGCTTCGCCGTACCGAGCGCGGAGTCGCCCTCGACGATGAACAGTTCGCTGCGGTCGACGTCGTCGCTGCGGCAGTCGGCGAGCTTCGCCGGCAGGGACGAGGACTCCAGGGCCGTCTTCCGCCGCTGGGCGTCCTTGTGCTGGCGGGCCGCGACGCGCGTGCGGGCGGCCGCCACGACCTTCTCCATGACGACCCGGGCCTGCGCCGCGGCGTCGCGCTTGGTGGCGGTCAGGAACGCCTTCAGTTCCTTCGTGACCACGTTGTTCACGATGCGGCGGGCCGCCGAGGTACCGAGGACCTCCTTGGTCTGGCCCTCGAACTGCGGCTCGGCCAGGCGCACGGTGACGACGGCGGTGAGGCCCTCCAGCGCGTCGTCCTTGACGATGTTGTCCTCGGCCACGCGCAGCATCTTCTTGGCGCGCAGCACATCGTTCATCGTCTGTGTGAGGGCCTGCTCGAAGCCGGCCACGTGGGTGCCGCCCTTGGGGGTGGCGATGATGTTGACAAAGGACCTGACCTTCGCGTCATAGCCCGTGCCCCAGCGCAGCGCGACGTCCACGCCCAGTTCGCGGGTGACCTCGGTGGGCGTCATCTGGCCGTGCTCGTCCAGGACCGGGACGGTCTCCTTGAAGGTGCCCTGCCCCGAGAAGCGGAGGACGTCGCAGACCGGCTTGTCGTTCGCCAGGTACTCGCAGAACTCGCTGATCCCGCCGTCGAAGCGGAAGGACTCCTCGCCCTTGCTTCCGCCCTCGCCCAGTCCGACCTCGTCGCGTACGACGATCGTCAGGCCCGGCACCAGGAAGGCGGTCTGCCGGGCGCGCTGGTGCAGGGTCTCCAGGGAGAGCTTGGCGTCCTTGAGGAAGATCTGCCGGTCGGCCCAGTACCGCACGCGCGTGCCGCTGCGGGTCTTCGGGACCTTCTTCGTCTTGCGCAGGCCGCTCTTGGCCTCGAACTTCGCCTCGGCACCGTCGGCGGCGAAGGCGCCCGGCACTCCTCGCCGGAAACTGATCGCGTGCGTGTGGCCACCCCGGTCCACCTCGACGTCGAGACGGGCGGAGAGGGCGTTGACCACGGAGGCACCGACGCCGTGCAGACCGCCGGAGGCGGCGTACGAGCCACCGCCGAACTTGCCGCCCGCGTGCAGCTTGGTCATGACGACTTCGACGCCGGACAGGCCGGTCCTCGGCTCGACGTCCACGGGGATACCCCGGCCGTTGTCGCGCACCTCCACGGAGCCGTCGTCGTGGAGGACCACCTCGATGTGGTCACAGACACCCGCGAGGGCCTCGTCCACGGAGTTGTCGATGATCTCCCACAGACAGTGCATCAGGCCGCGACTGTCGGTCGAGCCGATGTACATGCCCGGACGCTTGCGCACGGCTTCGAGGCCCTCGAGGACGAGCAGGTGCCGCGCGGTGTAGTTGGAACCGTCCCGGTCTGCTCCTGCCAGCAGCGCTGTGGACGGCACGGACGTATCGGCGGTCACGCGGTTCGCTCCTCGCTGAATTTCAGTTGACCCCTTGTTGGGTAAGGGGGCGGCTTCGGTTGCCGCTCAGAGGGTACCGAGGCCTGGTAGAGCCGGTGTAACGCCACCCTCGTCGAAAACTCAGACTAGTCCAGAGTCGCATGCATGTTCGATCCCTCGTTGGAGTGAAGCACACATCACGTTCCCTTGGAGGCATGAACCATTTAGGCTCCGGGCACGTCCTCATGAACAACCGGCAACCCGGCCGGGAGGACCGAGACACAACACTGCGCGAAACCGTAAGCACGCAAGAGACGCACTACGGCACATTCGCCGCCAACCGGCAGCAGACAGCCGCCCGGAAGATTTTTTCGAGGAAAAGCCACGAGCGGGAACGTTTTCGGGCTGGTTGGATGTTGACCCTGGTACGACAGCTCGTCGAGCTAGAGAAGAGGCGACGTGACTACTGTTCTGACCCCCGCGAGCCCGCTGACGGCCGCCGATCGCTGCGACCGCTGCGGCGCCCAGGCATACCTGCGCGTCGTCCTGCTGAGCGGCGGAGAACTGCTCTTCTGCGCCCACCACGGTCGCAAGTTCGAGCCGGAACTCAAGAAGATCGCCGCTGAGATACAGGACGAGACGGAGCGGCTGACGACCGCTCCGAACACCGCTTCCGACGAAGAGCGCTGAATCTCGCACACACGACGAGCCAGCGCCGGCACAGGCCGGTGGAAACGGGCGGCGGCTCCCGACCGGGAGCCGCCGCCCGTTCTCGTACCCGCGCGCCTCTCAAGAGAGCTCGCCGGAGCCTGCGCGGCCGCCCGAGGACGCGTCCAGCACTCGTGCGACCGCGGAAACGCGCGTGTAGACCCCGGGGTTGCCCGGTCTGCCGCAGCCGCTCCCCCAGGACACCAGCCCGATCAGCCGCCCAGAGGCCACCAGAGGGCCTCCGCTGTCGCCCTGACAGGCGTCCGGGCCGCCCTTGGCCTCTCCGCCACAGAGCATGCTGCCCGCCCGGTAGACGCCCTCAGGGCCGCCCGGGTAGGCGCGAGCGCAGGTGTCGTCGGGCAGCACGTGTACGCGTGCCGCGTGGAGCCTGCGCGCGTAGGCGCCCCCGCCGCTCGTGTCGCCCCATCCGGAGACGAGGGCCTCGGTGCCGGGCGTGTAGGCCGGGTCTCCCGCACCGGCCATGGCGACCACCGCACTGCGCGGCAGCGGCGTGGCGAGTGTGAGGACGGCGAAGTCGCCGGCGTTCGTCGTGGCGTCGTACCCCGGGTTGATCCGGGCGTCTCGTACCGCGATCTCCTGGCCCTTGCCGGACAGCAGGTCCGTACGGCCCGCGATGACCTTGAGGTCACGCGCCGCGTTCGGCGGGCCCCCGAGCACGTCCTCGCCGAGGCAGTGGGCCGCTGTGAGCACGGTGGTCGGTGCGACCGCCACGCCGCCGCAGAACTGACCCGCCCGCGTACCTCCGAACCGGTCACGGCTGGACAGCGCGACCGTCCACGGGGCCTGTGAGACGTCGATCGGAAACCCCCCGACGACGACGCTGTCGGCGGCCACGGGGGCCGCGCCGACCAGGGGTATGACGGCTGAGGCGGCCGCCAGGGCCAGCGGCCGGACCAGGGCCCGGGCAACGGAACGACGCATGAGGGAACCTCGCTCTCGGGTGGTGTCGGAACACCCAGAGTGATCCACAGCTCCGATGCGCGCAGCACGAAGGCCCGGCTCCCGCGTGGGGAACCGGGCCTTCGGTGTCGTACGGACGCGACCTAGTCGAGGTAGTCGCGCAGCACCTGGGAACGCGACGGGTGGCGCAGCTTCGACATGGTCTTGGACTCGATCTGACGGATGCGCTCACGCGTCACGCCGTAGACCTTGCCGATCTCGTCGAGGGTCTTCGGCTGACCGTCGGTGAGACCGAACCGCATGGAGACGACGCCGGCCTCGCGCTCGGACAGGGTGTCCAGCACCGAGTGCAGCTGCTCCTGGAGGAGCGTGAAGCTGACGGCATCGGCCGGGACGACGGCCTCGGAGTCCTCGATGAGGTCACCGAACTCGCTGTCGCCGTCCTCGCCCAGCGGGGTGTGCAGCGAGATGGGCTCGCGGCCGTACTTCTGGACCTCGATGACCTTCTCCGGGGTCATGTCGAGTTCCTTGGCCAGCTCCTCCGGGGTGGGCTCGCGGCCCAGGTCCTGGAGCATCTGACGCTGCACGCGCGCGAGCTTGTTGATGACCTCGACCATGTGCACCGGGATACGGATGGTGCGGGCCTGGTCGGCCATGGCGCGGGTGATCGCCTGCCGGATCCACCAGGTGGCGTACGTGGAGAACTTGTAGCCCTTGGTGTAGTCGAACTTCTCGACCGCGCGGATCAGACCGAGGTTGCCCTCCTGGATGAGGTCCAGGAAGAGCATGCCGCGGCCGGTGTAGCGCTTGGCCAGGGAGACCACCAGACGGAGGTTGGCCTCCAGGAGGTGGTTCTTGGCGCGCCGGCCGTCCTCGGCGATGATCTCCAGCTCGCGCTTGAGCTTCGGCGCCAGCTTGTCGGCGTTGGCCAGCTTGTCCTCGGCGAACAGGCCCGCCTCGATGCGCTTGGCCAGCTCGACCTCCTGCTCGGCGTTGAGCAGGGGGACCTTGCCGATCTGCTTCAGGTAGTCCTTGACGGGGTCGGCGGTGGCGCCGGCCGCGGCGACCTGCTGCGCGGGCGCGTCGTCCTCGTCCTCGTCGGACAGGACGAAGCCGGCGCTCTCGGCGCCCTCGGGCTCGTCGGCCACCTTGGTGTCCTCGAGAACCTCGTCCTCGAGAATCTCGGCGTCGTCCTTCTTGGCCGCGGTCTTCTTGGCGGCCGTCTTCTTCGCTACGGTCTTCTTGGCGGCCACCTTCTTGGCGGTCGCCTTCTTGGCCGCGGCCTTCTTGGCGGGTACGGCTTCCTCGGCGGAATCGGCTGCGACCGGAGCGGCGGGCACCGCGGGGGCGGCCGTGGTGGCGGTGGCCTTCCTCGTCGTCACCGTCTTCGCCGCGACCGTCTTGGTGGCGGTGCGCTTGGCCGGACTCTTCGCTGCGACGCTCTTGCGGGTGCGCTTGGGCTCTGCGGCACTGACCATCAGCGTCACACCCTCTTCCTCAAGGATCTGGTTGAGGCTGCGCAGTACGTTCTTCCACTGAGTGGCCGGAATCTGGTCAGCTTCGAAGGCCCGACGCACATCGTCGCCGGCGATCTGCCCATCAGCCTTTCCCCGCTCAATGAGAGCCATGACAGAGACGGACTCGGCGATCTCCGGCGGGAGCGTACGGGATGTGCTGGCCGACACGAACAACCTCTCGGAACGTTGGAAAACGGCTTCCGGCACCGTCCACTGCGGACAGGAGCCGACCACCGGCCTGGGGATGGGCCGACGGCGCGGGCGGGAGCCGGGGAGATGCACAGCGCCTGTCATGGCGTCCGTATTCCCTCCGCGGCTGTCACCTCTTAGGTCATCGCGCTGTTCCCACGAGCGTTACGCCCAATCTGCGTGGCCCGAGTCACACCCCGTAAGCAACCAAAAACGGTCAGACACGGACAGAGGAGATCGCTATCGGCCTCGCGTCCGGTCACACCCGCGACCACGGCCGCCCGTCGCACCGCCGGACCCCGCCGATCCGCACTGGATCCGGCGGGGTCCGGCAGCGGCCGGTACCCGAGCCCGGCATCGACACGAGACCCACGAGAAGCACGCTGACACCGCACACGGGCTGTCACACCGCCTTCATCGCGCGGATCAGCGCCTGCGTCAGTGCTCGCGCGGGGCGGGCACCACGCGTTCGACCTCGGGGTGGACCGTGAGCAGTTGACGCATGGCCGTCTCCGCCGCAGCGCCGTCGCCCGTGCCGAGAGCGTCGACGATGCGCGCGTGCTGCGCGAGGGACGCCTCGTTCGGCCGGTCGCAGGCCGTCACCGGGCCACCCGACACCTGGAGGGCGGCGGACACGATCCCGGACAGGTGCTCCAGCATGCGGTTGCCGGCGATCTGGATGAGCAGGCCGTGGAACTCGTTGTCGGCGCGCGAATAGGTCAGCGCGTCGCCCTGCGCCATGGCATGGCTCATGATCTCCACCATGTCGCACAGACGCTGCTGCACCTCCTCCCGGCCGTGCCCGGCGGCGAGGCGGGCGGCGAGCGGCTCGATGGTCCAGCGCAGTTCGCTCAGCTCCCGGCGCTGGTCGTCGCGCTGCGGCCCGAAGGCCCGCCATTCGATGATGTCCGGATCGAGCAGGTTCCAGTCGCTGACGGGACGCACGCGCGTGCCGACGTTCGGGCGGGCGCTGACCAGGCCCTTGGCCTCGAGAACGCGGAGGGACTCGCGGACGACGGTGCGGGACACCTCGAAGCGCTGGCCGATCTCCTCGGGCACCAGCGGACGGTCCGCGCCCAGGTCGCCCGAGACGATCATCTGCCCCAGTTGTTGGACGAGTTGGCCGTGCAGGCCGCGTCCGCGGCTGCCCGCGGCACGCCTGCCTACGCGGCCCAGCTCCGGTTCCGCCCCCTCCCAGGAGGGCGTTCCCACGCGATCGGGCACGGGGGCCTCGGCGTAGGGGTAGCGGTCGAGTTCGCCCGGGCCGGCCAGACCGGAGTCGGTGGAGCGGGCGGCGGTCATCATGGTGTGCGCAAGGGTACTCACGGAACCTTTGTCGGCGCCGTTTCCAACTCCCTTGAGGTCTTTGGTGAAAAGCACACGAAAGGGTGATCGCTCACGCCGTCGCAATTGACGCCTTATCGGAAAGAAATGGGCTTTCTGAGGGGAGTTGTGCGCACGGCGAGATCGAAAGCGGACGCGCGCCCGTCATCGGAATCCGGTGCGCAGCGTCGTGAACAGGTACGCGCACACGAGCGCCGCCAGCGACAACACCAGTGCTCCGCCCACCGGTTGGGCCAGCACGCGTGCCAGCCCGAGGGCATACCTCTCCCCTCCGAAGGGCCACTGCAGCAGGAACACCTCCCGCATCCGTCCCGGAAATCCGGCCGCCATACGCAGGGCGGGTCCCTGCGTCGCCGCGTGCAGGACGGGAACGACGAGGACGGGCACGGCGAGTACGGCGGCGAGGCCACCCGTGGTGGACCGGAAGACACCGGCCGCGAGGACTCCGGCCCAGGCGCACCCCACGACGAGACCGAACCAACTCACGCCCAGCGAAAGCCAGTCCGCGGGAACTTGTGCCAGCTCCCGTCCGTAGACGATGTAAAGCGCCTCGGCGTCGCAGCCCACGGCGAGGAAGGCGAGCAGCGCCGCGGTGACTCCGGAGACGAGAAGTTTGGCGGCCAGCAGCCCCAGCCGGCGGGGCACGGTGCCGCGGTCCGCCGCGAGGGCGGGGTGGCGGAACTCGTCCCCGAAGGCCGACGCGCCGAGCAGTCCTGCCGCGAGCGCCGCGGGCGGCAGCGGCAGCTCCCGCGGCCATGCGGCGAACAGCCGTGCCTGCGGAGTGTGGCCGAGCCGAGCCAGCAGTACGGCGGTGAGAACGGACAGCGCCAGCACGGCGGCGCAGGTGAGGAAGCCGGCGCCGATTCCGATGGTGCGCCGGATCTCGTAGCGCAGGGGGCGGAGTGGGGTGGGGGCGGGACGGACGGAGATGGGAGGCGGGAGAGCGGAGAGGTTGTCGAGGGTGCGGACGCCGTCAGGGCGGGCGGCGCGGTCGGCCCACGTCTGACGCGTGCCCGAAGTCCTGGCGCCGGGAAGACGGGCGCGAAGTGCGGAGATGCCCCCCGCGGGGCTGCTAGTACCGGCGGCCTTCGCTTCCTGGGCCGCCACGGCCCGGCCTTGTGCCGCGCGGGCGCCCTGCGCGGGGTGCGCGCCCTGCCTGCCGGCCCTCCGGCCACCGTCGGCACCAGTGAGTGCCTCCGCGGGGGCCACCCCTTGCGCCCGGCCGCGCATGCCCTCATCACCGGACTCCACAGCTCCATGCGCCGTCCCGCCGGCTTCCGGGAGGGCACCGCTCGGCGACCCGCCCCCGGCCGTGGCGTCCCGCGCCGCCTCCGCGTACTCCGCCACGGGGCGGAGGCCGGACGCGTTCCCGTAGGACGATCGCTCACCGTCGGGCGCCTTCGCCCCGTCCGCCGACGCGAGCGCGGACACACTCCGCCCCTCCTCGCCCGAGGAGGGACCGGCCCCGCGCGGCTGCGGCGTCGGCGCATCCGCTTCCGCGCGCTCCCGCCCCTCCGCCGAGAAGCCCGGCGACACCGCACCCCGTTCGCCCGCCCGGACCTCCGACGCCGTGTCGCCCGGCTTCGGCGGCGTGAAGCCGAACACCATCGCGGCCTTGCCCGCGGCGGGCAAGGCCGGCGCCGGGAAGCCCGGGCCGGGCGAGGGCGGGGCTGACGCCGAGGGGCCCGGCTCCGCCGTCGGCAGACCGAGCGCCGCGGACTGCGCCTCCACCGCCGAGGCGTCCGCCTCATCGTGTTCGCGCGGCGCCCGAGGCTCGTTCGCCACGACGCCGCCCGCCTCCGTCGGCCCGGCGCCAGGCTCTGCACCGGTACCCGGACCCATGTCGCCGACCTCGTCCGCGAGTTGGTGGACGAGAATGCCGTTCCGGAAGGCCGTCTCACCGATGTCGGCGGTCGTGGAGCCGTACACCGAGAGGCGGTTGCCGTCCTCTCGCACGACCTCCACGGACCGGCGCGCGCCGCGGGCCTCCTTGGCGAGCAGGGTCGCGAGTCGTCCCGCCTGGGGGCTGCGGACCGCGACACGCGGGCGCAGCCGGGTGCGGGCGAAGTCTCCGGCGTCCTGGTCGGCCATGAGCCTGCCGCTGTCGAGGGTGACGACGCGGTCGGCCCTGCGTGCGGCCTCCTTGGGGTCGGCCGTGGTGAAGACCACAGTGCCGCCCTCCCGTGCGTGAGCGCGCAGCATGTCGTGCAACCACTGGGCCTCGTGGGCGGAGAGTCTGTCGGCGGGCTCGTCCAGGACGAGCGTGTGCGGGTCGGGCAGCAGGGCGCAGGCGAGGCCGAGCCGACGGTCCATGCCGCGCGAGAGCGTGCCGAGACACTCTTCGCGGAGGCCGACGAGGCCGACGGCTTCGAGGATCTCGTCGGCGCGCCGCGCGGGGACGCCCGAGGCCGCGCAGAGCATACGCAGATGACCGCGGACCGAGCGGGCAGGGTGCCCCGGCACATCGCCGAGGAGCACGCCGACCTCCCGGGACGGATGGGCGATCCGGTGCAGGGGCCGCCCTCTGAAGTAGGTGATGCCGCGACCCTGTTGGAGTTCGAGCATCAGTCTGAGCGCTGTGGTCTTGCCCGCGCCGGCGCCTCCGAGGAGCGCGGTGACCTTCCCGGCACGCGCTTCGAAGGAGACGTCGTCGACGGCGGGCGGCTGCGCCTTGCGGGGAATGCTGGTCAGTCCGAAGGCCTGGATCACCTGAAGCAAGATAGCTTGCGATGTCCGATTTTTCTGGTATCACCCGATCTGGTTCTAGACATGGCGCCGCCGGACCCGGCCGACGTCCGCCGTTCGCCGCAACCGGAGCCCCCGGTACCGTCGGTCAACCCCTCCCCCGCTCGGCCGCCCCGCCGTACGCCTCAGACCTCGGGGCGCAGCATCGGGGGGTTGAGGAGAGTGGCCCCGCCGGCCCGGAAGAGCTGCGCCGGCCGGCCGCCCTGGCGCGTGGTCGTGCCTCCCGTGGGAACCAGGAATCCGGGCGTGCCGGTGACCTTCCGGTGGAAATTGCGGGGATCGAGAGCCACCGCCCACACCGCCTCGTACACCCGGCGCAACTCACCGACGGTGAACTCCGGCGGGCAGAACGCGGTGGCCAGTGAGGAGTACTCGATCTTGGACCGGGCCCGCTCCACCCCGTCGGCCAGGATCTGCGCATGGTCGAAGGCGAGCGGCGCCACCGGCTCGCCGTCACGTCCGTAGCCACCCCGCTGCAGCAGTTCCTCGACCGGCGCCCAGCGCGCGTTGCTGGCGTCGCCCCCCGCGCGCGGGGCCGGCAGGTCCGGCGCGAGCGCGAGGTGCGCGACGCTGACCACCCGCATGCGCGGGTCCCGCTTGGGGTCGCCGTAGGTGGCGAGCTGCTCGAGATGGGCCCCGTTGTCCTGGGCCGGGGCCGCGGGATCGTGCGCCGTGAGCCCGGTCTCCTCCGCCAGTTCGCGCGCCGCCGCCTGGGACAGGTCCTCGTCGGCCCGCACGAACCCGCCCGGCAGCGCCCAGCGCCCCTGGAAGGGGGGCTCGCCCCTGCGGACCGCCAGCGCGCACAGGGCATGACGGCGCACGGTCAGCACGACCAGGTCCACGGTGACGGCGAAGGGCGGGAAGGCTGACGGGTCGTAGGGCATGCGGCGATCATAGTCGTCTGCCTGACGATAAACACTCCCTTCGTCGGCCGCATCGATGGTGGTTCCGCTTCGTTCCGTTATGGGGCGCAGGGCCGGCTCCGTTTCTTCGCTCGGTCTCGTCGTACGAGGTCACACTCCCAGTTGCAGGCCGTCCGCCGCCTCCTCGACCATGGCGAGGCCCAGCCGGCTGATCCGTACGGCGAAGGGAGCGCCGGCGAGGCGCAGCCCGGTGAGACCGAGTTCGCCGAGCGGTGCGCTGCGCACGGGGCTCAGGGTGACCGTACGGGCCGGGGCGTCGGGGCGGACACCCGCGAGAGCGGTGAGCACCATGATCGCGGATGCCGCGGCGGTGGCCGCCGGCCGGCAGGCCGCAGGATGCGGGAGGGGAGCGCTCCCGGCGGTGCGCTGTTCGCCGCCGAACATCTCCGGCAGCCGGTACCCGAAGTGTTCCGCCGCTTCCAGCAGACCTCTCAGCAGACCGGCGGCTTCCCTCTCGTAGCCTGCGGCGGCCAGTCCGGCGACGGCGACGGCGGTCTCGTGAACCCGGACGGCTCCACTCCGATGGCCGAACGGGTTGTGTCCCGTCTCCTTGGCGCCCAGACCGCGCAGCCCCCAGCCCGCGTCCATGGCGGGAGTGCCGAGCAGCCGGGCGAGCTGTTCGGTCTGCACCCGGTCCAGGAGGCCCGGGGCGAGCCGGCCGGAACCGAGCAGGCCGGTGTCGAGCAGGTGGGCGGCGGCCGCGCCCAGGTGCGGCACGGGACGGCCGTCCGGAGTCAGGGCGGCGGCCGGGCGCCCGCCGCCGTGGTCCTCGATCCAGAAGCGGGTCCGGAAGGCTGTGCGCAGGGCCTGCGCCCACCGGCGCAACTCGGCGGCGCCCGGCCGGTCGTAGGCGTCGAGGAGGTCGGCGCCGAGCAGGGCCGCGCGGTACGCGTGGGCCTGCGTTTCGCAGCGGACCGGACCCGCGGGCTGCGGATCGGGGAGGTAGGACTGGTCGCCGGCGGTGGTCCGCAGCCACGTGAGACAGCGTTCGGCGGCGGGCAGCAGTTCCCTGGTCTCCGTGTCGGGCAGTCCCCAGCGGCGGGCCTCGGCGAGCAGTACGGGGAAGAGCAGCGTGGCCTCCGTTCCCGTGCAGCCCGGCGGGAGGAGAGGGCCGGCGTCGCGTCGCGGCCCGGGGATCATGCCGGCCCGTGCGTCGTCGCCCGGGAGTTGCGTGCGGGCCAGGGTCCGCAGGGTGCCCGCGGCGAGCCGGGTGCCGAGGGGCAGGGCCATACGGGCGGCGGCGAGGGCCTCGGCGGGCGCCATCCCACAGCGCCAGGGCGCGCCCGCCGCGAGATGGGTGTCGGAAGGGTGGGTGGCGTCACGCAGGAGGAGGGCCTGGAGGTCGGCGACGGCCGTGTCGAGCAGCGGGGCCACCCGGGGATCGTCGCCCGTCGCCCGGGCGGCGGCGATCGGGCTGGTCGTGGTCCGTCCCGCGGCCCGCAAGGGGCCCGCGCCGTCGAGCCGTACCCGGAGTTCCACGGTCGCCGACCCGCCCGGCGGCAGTTGCAGTTCCCAGCGCAGGAGTCCGGCGGACGCCAGGACGTCGCAGGGAGGTGGGTCGGCGGTGACACTGGCGGCGGCATCGGCCGTGGCCCAGCGCAGACCCGAGTCGCGGACCGTGGCCGGGAGTTGGGGGTCCGTCCGGCCGGAGGCGACGGCGCCGAGTTCGGCGAGGTCCGTGCCGAGGGCGATCTCGACGGGCAGCCTCAGCGGTCGCACGGTGGCGTTGCGGACGGTGATCCGTTCGGTTCCCTCGGCGCGGCGTGTTCGTTCGACCACGACATCCGGATCGGGGCCCGTCGCTGGGGAAGCCCGGAGCGTCGCGACGAAGCGGGCGCTGTCGGCGCCGGTCATCCTGGCCTGTACGGCGAGTGGTTCACGTCCGGCCACGCGGACCTGGCACCGTGAGAGCAGCCGCCGCCCGCCGCGGTAGAACCCGTCCAGCCCCCGGCCGGTCAGCTGCCCCAGCTCGCCCGAGATCGCGAGGCCGGGCAGGGCGACGCAGATCAACGCGGCGTGGGTGGGCGGCAGTTCCGATATCGGGCGGCTGCTCGCCGCCGTGCGGGGCGACGGGAGCGAGGCGGGCCGACGGGCAGGGTGGGGGGCGCCAGAGGGTGCGCCCACGGCAGCGGGAGAGGTCGGCCGGGAGTCCTGGGACGGCGGTCGTACGCCGAGGGTCTCCACCGCCGTCATGACGGCGCCGTCCGGCCGGAACCGCGTAGGCCCGTCCCTCGGCGGTCGCTCGGCGGCGGCGAAGGACGAAGTCGGCTGCTGGTGCATGGAAGGGCCTCTTCCGCTCTCGGTGCGCCAGGGACGCGCTGGGCGGCCGGTGGGACGCCCCGGGGGACATCGGTCGTGCGGCGCAGTGCGTTCGGGCGCTCCGCCACTCAGGTGAACGCAGGGCGCCGCTTCCGGGTCACGGCCCGCCCCGGGGAGCCCGGCCGGATCGCGGCGCTGCGCGACGGCGTCGGCGCCGTTCGGCACGGCCGTGATCCGGTGCCGCCACCGGGTGCGCGGTACGCCCGTGCGTGCCGCCGAAGTCCCCGGAACCCCTGGAGCACCTGGACGAGGGCGGTGCACCAGGACGGCCGGGCGGCACAGGACGGATGCCGCGCCGCGGCGGCGTCCCGGGGTCGCCGGGTGGGACGCGGCCGGACCCTCGTGGGGCTGGGGCGTGCGCGGGTTCCGGGGGCGCACGCCCCAGGTCTCCGCGGCCGCCGGTGCACCGCGAGGTGTGGCCGTGCGGGTCTGCGTGACCGGTGCCAAGGCGTTCATCCATCCCCCTCGGGCTCGCGAAGGCCGCTTCCCGACGGGGTGGCGCTGGTCGCGCCCTGGTCCGAGGCACGCTCGCGCGTGGCGCCGGGACCGCGCATGGCCGGGCGAGTGGGCTCGGCTGCCGATGCCCCGGAGCGGGAGCCGGTCGGGCGTCGTCCTCCGCCCGCCGTCCGGGCCGCTCGGGCCGCTCGGCGGCTGTCGCTTCCGTCGAGGGACCGCATACGGCGCCTTCGGCGCGTGCCCGTCCCGGACGCCGGACCCGCCACCTGACCGTCCGGCTGCGCACGTGCCCCGGACGTGTCGCCGTCGACGGCCGGGAACTCGCCGGGTGCCGAATCCACTGCCGCGGGCGTCTGCTGCACGGCCTCGGCCCGCGCAGGCCCCGGGCGCTCCGTGCGCAGACAGCGGCGGATCGCCTCGGGGTCGAGTCCTTCGTTGCAGGCCTGGTGCAGCAGGCGGGCGAAGAGGTAGTCGGGATCCGCGCCCAGGGCCATGGCCAGGGCCTCGCGGGCCTCCAGTTCGTCCCCCGTCGACCAGGCGACCCAGCCGGCCAGGGTCAGCGGGGCCGCGGCGTGCTCACCGTAGGGGCCGACGCAGCGGCGGGCCAGGGCGCGCCAGAGCCGGAGAGCGGGTCCGGCCTCCGCACCCTCCATCCAGGCGGCGGCACGGTCGCGGGTCGTGCGGTCCTGGAGTCCGAGGATGACCGTGGCCGCCTCGTCATGTGCGAGCAGGCCGTCGTCGCGGACGTCCGCCGGATGTGTGCCCGGCACGGGCGCGGCCGCGGCGAAGCGGCGCATGATGCGCTCGGCCAGGGCGAGGGTCTCCTCGGCCACCTCCGGACGGGACGCCTCGTCGAGAATGCGGGGCACCAGGGCCATGCCCGCCGCGTCCAGCGCGGCCTCCTGCTCCAGGACCGCGGAGGTCTCCCAGGGCTGGAGCCTGGCCCGCAACTCCCTGAGGGTGCCGCGTACTTGGAGGCCGGCATAGGTGGCCGCAGCGGCCAGGACCGAGGTGCCGGGCAGGCCCATCGGCGAGCCGCCCTCGGGGCAGCAGCCCTCCACCGGGCAGCAGTACGACCAGTAGCGGCCGTCCGCGATGCACAGGGCCTCGACGACCGGCACGTCCAGGTCGCCGCACTGGGTGCGCAGCAACTGGGCCAGCCGCTCGAGCCGGCGCCTGACGTCCCGGCCGGACTCACCCGGAGCCGGCTCCTGGCAGACGTAGGCCACCATCTGAGCCGGGCGGGAGCCCCGCCGCTCGCTGCCCTTGACCAGGCCCTGGGCCAGCTGCCGGGCGGCCGCCTCCCAGTCCTCCTCGTTCGCGGGAATGCCGAGCCGGGCCCGGCCGCCGAACCGGCCGCCGCTTTCGTGGTCGTGTAGGGCGACCAGCACCATGCTGTCCTCGGGGCGGTATCCGAGCAGGTAGGGCAGGGCGTCGGCCAGCTCGGCGGGGGTGCGCAGAGTGATGTGCGTGTCGGGCGCGGACAGCCCGGAGAGCGGGTCGTGTCCGGAGATGTCATTGTTTTCGAACGGTCCCGTGGTTTCGCCGTGGTTCGTCATGCGGAGACGATCTCGCGGATCCCGAGATCCCGCTCGCACCTGTGGATAAGTCGAATCAGGGACACGACAAGCTCGGGACGGTTGTCCACAGGCCCGCCCCGGGCCCGCCCGATTGTCGGCCCCGTCCTGTTGTATGGAGCCCATGGAGCACACGAGCAACGCGGATCTCCGGGCAGAGGCGGACGCCGTCCTCGCCCGGCTCGTCGGGGATGCCACGGGCGGGGCACGGCTGCGCGAGGACCAGTGGCGGGCGATCGAGGCGCTGGTCGCCGACCGGCGCCGGGCCCTGGTCGTGCAGCGCACGGGATGGGGCAAGTCCGCGGTGTATTTCGTGGCGACCTCGCTGCTGCGGGCCAGAGGCAGCGGGCCCACGGTGATCGTCTCGCCCCTGCTCGCGCTCATGCGCAATCAGGTGGAGGCCGCGGCCCGGGCCGGTATCCACGCCCGGACCATCAACTCCGCGAACACCGAGGAGTGGGACGCCGTCCAGGCCGAGATCGCGGCCGGCGAGGTAGATGTCCTGCTCGTCAGCCCGGAGCGGCTGAACAACCCGGACTTCCGTGACCAGGTCCTGCCCAAGCTGTCCGCGGCGACGGGCCTGCTGGTCGTGGACGAGGCCCACTGCATCTCCGACTGGGGTCACGACTTCCGTCCCGACTACCGTCGGCTGCGCACCATGCTGGGCGAACTGCCGCCCGGCGTACCCGTGCTGGCCACCACCGCCACGGCCAACGCGCGGGTGACCGCGGATGTCGCCGACCAGCTCGGCACGGGCGGCACGTCGGACGCCCTGGTGCTGCGCGGCCCGCTGGACCGGGAGAGTCTCAGCCTCGGAGTGCTGCGGCTGCCGGACGCCGCGCACCGGATGGCCTGGCTCGCCGACCATCTCGACGACCTGCCGGGCTCCGGCATCGTCTACACGCTCACGGTCGCGGCGGCGGAGGAGGTCAGCGCCTTCCTGCGCCAGCGCGGGCACGCCGTCGCCTCGTACACGGGAAAGACGGAGAACGCCGAACGGCAGCAGGCCGAGGACGATCTGCTCGCCAACCGGGTCAAGGCGCTCGTCGCGACCTCCGCACTCGGCATGGGCTTCGACAAGCCGGACCTCGGCTTCGTGGTCCACCTCGGCTCCCCCTCCTCCCCCATCGCCTATTACCAGCAGGTCGGCCGGGCCGGCCGTGGCGTCGAGCACGCCGAGGTGCTGCTGCTGCCGGGCAAGGAGGACGAGGCGATCTGGCAGTACTTCGCCTCGCTCGCCTTTCCTTCCGAGGAGCTGGTCCGGCGCACCCTGGACGTCCTCGCCCGGGCCGACGGACCGCTGTCCCTGCCCGCCCTGGAACCGCTGGTGGAGCTGCGCCGCTCCCGGCTGGAGACCATGCTGAAGGTCCTCGACGTGGACGGGGCGGTCCACCGCGTCAAGGGCGGCTGGGTCGCGACCGGGCAGCCCTGGTCGTACGACACCGAGCGGTACGCCTGGGTGGCCCGGCAGCGCTCGGCCGAGCAGGAGGCGATGCGGGCCTACGCGTCCACCACCGCATGCCGGATGGAGTTCTTGCAGCGCCAGCTGGACGACGCGGACGCGAGGCCCTGCGACCGCTGCGACAACTGCGCGGGGCCGCGCTTCACCGCCGACACGTCCACCGCGGCGGTGGACGCCGCCCGGAGCGATCTCGGCCGTGCCGGGGTCGAGGTGGAACCTCGTCGTATGTGGCCGACCGGCCTGCCGGCCATCGGCATCGCGCTCAAGGGACGTATTCCGGCCGCTGAACAGGCCTCACCGGGACGCGCGCTGGGCCGGTTGTCGGACATCGGCTGGGGCAATCGACTGCGGCCGCTGCTCGCTCCGCAGACGCCGGACGCCGCTGTGCCGGACGATGTGGCGCGAGCCGTGGTGGACGTCCTGACGGACTGGGCGAAGGGCCCCGGCGGCTGGGCCTCCGCGGCCTCCGACGCCCAGCCGAGGCCGGTGGGTGTCGTCACCGTGGCCTCGCGGACCCGGCCCCGGCTGGTCCACTCCCTGGGCGCCCGGATCGCCGAGGTCGGCCGGCTTCCCCTGCTCGGCTCCGTGGAGTACGCCGAGGATGCGCCGCGGGTGCCGCGCAGCAACAGCGCGCAGCGGCTCAAGGCGCTCGACGGCTCACTGACGGTGCCGCCCGCTCTCGCTTCGGCGCTCGCCGGGGCCGGTGGTCCGGTTCTGCTGGTCGACGACTTCACCGAGACGGGATGGACCCTGGCGGTCGCGGCCCGACTGCTCGGACAGTGCGGTGCGCGGGGGGTGTTGCCGCTGGTCCTGGCCGTCCAGGGCTGAGCCCGCGTCCGGCTGTGGCGGCCGCCGGTGCTCCGGTCAGCCGCCTCAGGCGTGCCCCGACGGACCTTTGGGTAAGGATATAAGCCACACACCCGCAGATAAGCGTCGGTGGCCCCAATTGCTCGTTGCCGCATCCCAGTTCGACAGGAAGAATTGAGGTCCGCTCCCCGCACGGTTCGCCCGTGTTCCGGTTGGGCCCTGCTGCGGTGCGCGCTCCCGAATCCGACCTCGCCCGCAGTATGGGCGCGTAGCCGAAGGGAAGAACGTGACCTTCGGATTCGCCTCGTCCTCGGCGGCCTCGTTGTCGACGTCCGCGTCCGCCGCTTCCGCCAGTCGCCTGCTCGAACCGGCCGAATGGGCTTCCGCCGGAATTCCTCTGCTGCGCGACCCCCGTGAGGTCGTCAGCGGGCTGCATGCCCGCCACCGCCCGACACCGTCCATGGCGGTCGTGGCGGTGCTGGATCCGGAGGAGCGGCTGTGCGCCAGCGCATCGTTCACGCGCCGTCCGGCCCCGGCCGACGGCTGGATGTTCCGCAACGCGCTGCTCGCCCAGTTGCGCCGGGTCATTCCGCACGACCTGAGACGCCGCACCCCGGTGCGCACGGCCGTACTGCTCTACTGCCGTGAGGGAGACGCGCGCTGGACGGAGGAGGACGGCGCCTGGATGTGGGGCCTGCGCGACGCCTGCACACTGCACGGCCTGCGCTGTGGGGCGTACATCACGCTGACCCACGACGGCTGGCAGGTGCTCGGCGAGGGGCGTGGCGGTCGCCGACCCAACGCCGACTCGGCGCCGGAG
Organism: Streptomyces sp. MUSC 14; assembly: GCF_001866675.1. Taxonomy (NCBI): domain Bacteria; kingdom Bacillati; phylum Actinomycetota; class Actinomycetes; order Kitasatosporales; family Streptomycetaceae; genus Streptomyces; species Streptomyces sp. MUSC 14. Next base: position 92,277 of record NZ_MLYN01000025.1, on the reverse strand, counting down.
CCCTTCGCCCTGTCGGAGGCCCCGCCGCTCGCGCCGCGCACCGGCGGTCCGGTCTCCGAGGTCCTGCGCCGCGCAGCCGCCCGCTGACGGTCCGAGCACCGGACCGTCAGCGAGCCGCACGCCCCGACCGGATGCACCAGCCGACTGCCCCGCGCCCACGCCGAACGCCCGGACCGCGGAGACAGCAGGCCAAGCCCGGGGCAGCGCCCCGCCAACAGCCGGGCCACACAAGCAACAAGGGACACAGAGGACAGGCCATCCACAAACCGCACCATGCGACGCGATGGCCGCCCTGTGCCGTCCGGGACGAACCCGGCGGCGGTACGGCGTCCCGGTGTACCCGGGGTGCGGAAGACCTGCGGGAACCGACGGCTCGGCGGCCGCGCACCCCAACGGCGCCCGGCGGTCACCGCTCCGCCGCCGGGGTCCGGCCGGGAGGCCTTGCTCGCGGGCGCGGTGGCCGCCCGGCGTGCGGGCATGCCAAAAGCCACTCCGTGCGGACTCCGCCGGAGCGGCTCCAGCGTCGCTCCGGTGCCCCGAGGCGCCGGGCGTGGCTCAGACGCCGGCGCCCAGCACCGCGTTGATCTGCTGCGGGTCGCCGCAGACGATCAGCAGGGCACCGGCCCGCGCGTGGGCCAGCGGAAGGACGGAGGCCGCGGCGGAGGCGGGACCTCCGTTGACGGCCACGACCACCACGGGGCGGGACGCGGCACGGTCGGCGATGGTGACGTCCGTGTAGAAGACGTCGTCACCGGCGTCGTGCTGCGCCCAGTAGGCGGCTTCGCCGAAGGACAGCTCGTGCTCCGCCCACGGGTGCTGGGCACCGGTGGTGATCACGAGCACGTCGCCGGGGGCACGGCCCGAGTCCAGGAGCAGGTCCACCGCCTCGTCGGCGGCGTCGAGCGCGCCCTCGACCGAGGCCGGGATCAGCTGGATCTGCGGGGTGGCCGCCGAAGCGGCGGGAGCGGCCGGGCCGGACGGGCTCGGCTTGGCCGGAGCCACATCACGCGGCGTGCGCTGCACCGGCGGCGCGGGCCGCGGAGGGCCGGGACGACCGGGGCGGGACGGAGCCGCGGGACGGGGGCCGGGTACGGGGCGAGGGGTCGGCGCGGTACGGCCGCTGGCCGGAGTAGCGCGGGGACCCTGGGCACTCTCGTGAATCTGAGGCTCCTCGGGAATGAGAGGCATGAGCTGATATTTATCAAACGTTGGTGCGGTGCGGGTGACCGGGTGGCACATCAGTGCGATCGGAACCGTCAGAAATCGAAGCCGAGCTGACCCTCGATTTCCGGAACGCTTCCGTCCGCCCAGCTGCGGACCTTCTTGAGGTGCCGCCACTGAGGCAACGCATCAAGATACGCCCACGACAAGCGGTGGTGCGGGGTGGGCCCCCGCTCCTCCAGTGCGGCCTTGTGCACGGGCGACGGATACCCGGCGTTGTCCGCAAATCCGAAGTCTGCATGGTCGATGCCCAGTTCGGCCATCATTTTGTCGCGCTGAACCTTGGCGATCACCGACGCCGCGGCGACGGCCACGCACGAGCGATCGCCCTTGATCACCGTACGCACCTGCCACGGGGCGCCGAGGTAGTCGTGCTTCCCGTCGAGGATGACGGCGTCGGGGTGGACCGGCAGAGCGTCCAGGGCGCGGACCGCGGCGAGCCGCAGCGCGGCCGTCATCCCCAGGGCGTCGATCTCCTCGGGGGAAGCATGCCCCAGGGCATAGGCCGTCACCCATGTCCGCAAGACCTCGGCCAATTCCGTACGGCGCTTGACGCTCAGCAGCTTGGAGTCGGTCAGGCCCTCGGGCGGGCGACGCAGTCCGGTGACCGCCGCGCAGACGGTGACCGGTCCGGCCCAGGCTCCGCGCCCCACCTCGTCGACGCCGGCGATGACCTTCGCTCCGGTCGTGGCGCGCAGGGAGCGCTCGACAGTGTGAGTGGGTGGTTCGTACGGCATGGCGGCCCTAGCCTACGCCGACCCGATCGTCGTGCGACACCCTGGTCGCCCGAGCGCCGCAAAGCTCACCGGGGCGCGGGGTCAGACCCGGTGCGGCCGCAGCAGCGGGAGCATCAGCCGGTCGATCATCTCCTTGAGATCCTGGTCGCTCCATTCGCTTCCGCACACCTTCGACCGGTACATCATCATGGCCGGGATGACGTCGAGGACATGACTGTTGGCCGCATCTGAGCGGACTTCTCCCCGCTCTATTCCACGGGTGACGACTTCACGGAGCAAGGTGACAGTCGGCCCGATGACCCCGCCGACGATCACGTCCTGGAAGCGCTCCGCCCGGACATCGTCGCACTCGTGAATCACCGCACGCAGGGCCACACCAGGGGGCGAGTACATGATCTCCCGCACCTCCCGGCACAGGGCAAGAAGGTCCTCGCGCACGCTCCCGAGGTCCGGCGCGGTCTCCACCCGGGGCAGTCCGGCCACCAGTGCGTCCGCGACGAGGTCCTCCTTGGAGGGCCAGCGGCGGTACACGGCGGCCTTGCCGGTCCGGGCTCCGGCCGCGACGCCCTCCATGGTCAGACCCTTCCAGCCGACCGTGCCGAGCTGTTCCAGAGCGGCATCCATGATCGCGCGCTCCAGCACCACGCCGCGCCGCCGGGGGGAAGCCGTCCGGGCCGGATCGGCCGTCCAGCGCGAGGTGACCATCTGTGTCTCTCCAACGTCCGAGGGGGAAGCGGGGGTTCAGGGGAGGGGGCACCGCACCGCAGCATCAGGACCTCATCCTCGCCACCGCCCGCGGGGAACAAACGGGGGTCGAGCACGCCCTCCCCTCCCGACCCCGGACGGCGCTGCCGCGCGGGGCGCTACGGCGCCGCTTGTGCGGGCCGGTCCGGCGGGTGCGGTCGTACGGTGCGGTTCAGTAGCGCGATGCGTCGGACAGCGCTCGCCGGAGCACGGCACATCCCGCCCCGCCCGCGCGGACGTCTCACCTCGGTCCCGCCGGGCCTCTGGAAGGACCTCGTATGCGTCGGATCTCGTCCGCAGTGCACATCTCCGCGTCCGCCGAGCAGGTGTGGGCGGTCCTGACCGACTTCGCGCGGTACCACGAGTGGAACCCCTTCCTCGTCGAGGCCGCCGGGCAGGCCGTGCCGGGCACCCGGCTGACCCTGCGGTTCCGGCTGCCCGGCGGCGGCCGGTAGATGGTCTTCACGCCCACGGCGCTGGAGAGCGAGCCCGCCCGGCGCCTGCGCTGGCGGGGCCATTTCGGCGTGCCCGGCGTCTTCGACGGGGTGCACGGCTTCGAGCCCACGCCCCGGGACGGCGGCACGCACGTGCTGCAGAGCGAGCGCTTCAGCGGTCTGCTGGTGCCGTTCTCCGGTGCGGTCATCACCCCCTCGGAGAAGGGGTTCCAGGCACTGACCGACGCCCTGCGGGAGCGGGTCGAGTCGGCCTCCGTCCCGGTGCGGCCGCGGGACTGAACATCGGGGCGGGCGTACGGCGTCCGGGGCGCGTCGGCTGTATGAGGAGCTTTAGGGCGCGGTCACACGATCGACCGACCATGACTCCGCTGGAGAGGCAGCATGACGATGACAGCAGAGCTGGCCGCACAGGTGTGCGTGGTGGGAGGGGGCCCGCCGGGCTCACGCTCGCCGTGGAGCTCGCCAAGCGTTCCGTTTCGGTGGTGGTCCTGGAGCAGAGCGGGCACTTCAACCGTTCGTTCCGGGGCGAGTCGGTGTCTACGGACTCGGTGTGGATGCTGGACCGGCTCGGGCTGCTGGACCGGCTTGAGGGGACGTACGTCCAGATGCGCCCCATGGAGATCGTCGGCGGTTGCGGCGTCGTACTGCGTGCCGACCTTTCCGAGTTCCCCTATCCGCGCCCCTACCCCGTCGGACTCCTCCAGCCTGCCCTGCTGTCCGCCCTCGCCGACGCGGGGCGGGAACACCCCGGTTTCACGCTCGTCCAGCCCGCCACCGCCGTGGGCCTGCTGTGCTCGCGGGGCGAGGACGGCCCGGTGACCGGGGTGCGCGTCCGCCCCCCGACGGTGAGGTCACCGTACGGGCCGCCCGGTGACGGTGGCGGCCGACGGCCGGTTCAGCAAGGTGCGGGAGCTGTCCGGACTGCCTTACGAGAAGCTGCCGTTGGACCGGGACGTCATCTGGCCGCGGCTGCCGTTCCCCGGGCAGTGGGACGGCCACACCTGCCGCATCCGCATCCGGGCCGGCGAGCACGGGCTGTTCATCCCCACCCGTCCGGACAGTGTCCGGGCGGGCCTCGACATCCCCAAGGGCGGGTTGAAGGCGCTGCGGGCGCAGGGGCTGAGCGCGCTCCACGAGCGGCTGGACCGGCTCGCACCCGAACTGTCGGACGCGGTGCGCGACACCGTGCGCGCCTGGCCGGACACCTCGATGCTGGACATCTTCACCACGCCGGTGCCGCGCTGGTCGACACCCGGTCTGATCCTCACGGGGGACGCCGCGCACACGCTGACTCCGATCCTCGGTCAGGGCGTCAGCCACGCGATCATCGACGCGGTCACCCTGGCGCCGCTGGTGGACGAGGCGCCGGCCGCCGGGGGCGGCCCGGAGCGGCTGCAGCGGGCCGGGGAGGCGTTCCAGGGACAGCGCGAGGAGTCGGTACGCCGTTCCCGTGCCCTCCAGCTGCGCCAGGAGCGCCTGTTCGCGCTGTACGGGCGGCTCGGGGGTGTGTTCCGGCGGTCGCTGTACCAGGTGATGGACCGCAACCGTACGGTGCGGCAGCGCGTACTGTCGCGGGCGTACTTCCAGGTGCAGCAGCCGGGTCCCACCGTGGCCCGGCGGAACCTCATTCCGTGGCCTGCGCGCGCGTGCGCGGGCCCCCTTCGGGGCGGCGGCCCTCGCGACCGTCAGAGCCCCGTCGGCACCCAGTCCGGCAGCGCCTCGACCCGCTCCGCCCACGCGGCCGGCGGTGTCCCCGCCGTGCCGGAGGCGAGCACGCCGCCCACGATCGCGCAGGTCGTGTCCACGTCGCCGCCGGCCTGGGCGGTCGTCCAGAAGGCCGTCCCGTAGTCCCCGAGGCAGCGCGCCGCGGACCAGAGCGCGAAGGGGACGGTGTCGTGGGCCGACGTACGGCGTCCGCAGCCCAGCACGGCCGCGACGGTGCCCGCGTCGGCGTAGTCGAGCATGTCCCGGGCGCGCCGCAGGCCCTGGCCGACGGCGCTCTTCGGCACCAGGGCGACGACGCCGTCGAGCAGCGCCTCGGGGCTCGGGGGGCCGTCCGGCGAGCCGGCCAGCGCGGCCGCGGCGGCCACGGCCATGGCGCCGACCACGGCCTCGCGGTGCTGGTGGGTGGGGTAGGCGGAGATCTCCGCCTGGTGGGTCGCCTGCTCCGGGTCGTCCGCGTACCAGGCGCCCAGCGGGGCGATCCGCATCGCGGCGCCGTTGCCCCAGGAGCCCCGTCCGTCGAAGAGCCCGGCCGCCAGTTCACGCCAGTCCCCGCCCTCCCGGACGAGGCGCAGCAGCCGGTTGACCGCGGGGCCGTAGCCCCGGTCGAAGTCGTGGTGCTCGGCGAAGGAGCGGGCCAGCGCGTCCTGGTCGATGCGCCGGTGGGCGCCGAGGACGGCGACCACGGAGCAGGCCATCTCGGTGTCGTCGGTCCACTGCCAGCGACCGGGCGGCAGCTCGCGCCGCTTCAGCAGCGGATAGTGCGCGGGGACGAAGAACTGGGAGCCCAGGGCGTCTCCCACGGCCAGTCCGCGCAGGCTCGCCAGGGCGCGCTCCAGTCGCCCGGAGGAAGAGGAGTCAGCGGTCATCGCTCTGCCACTCTATCCGTTCACCCAGTACGGCAGCGGCTTGCGCCAGCGCTCGAAGGGCCGGTCGAGCGCGTACTTGCCGTCGTCTCCCAGAACGAGCATCCGCACCTCCGCGTTCCCGGGGTTCGACAGCGACTCGAATTCCGCCACGGTCCAGTGGAACCAGCGCATACAGAAGAGCCTCATCGCGAGCCCGTGCGTCACGAGGAGCACGTTCGGCGGATGGTCGGGGTCCTCGAAGCTGCGGTACAGGCTCTCCAGGAAACCGCCGACCCGGTCGTACACGTCGGCGCCGGACTCCCCCTGCGGGAACCGGAAGAAGAAGTGGCCGTAGGCGTCCCGGTAGGCCTTCTGGAGGCGTACGTCGTCGCGGTCCTGCCAGTTGCCCCAGTCTTGTTCGCGCAACCGCGGCTCCTCCCGCACGCGTATGAGGTCCGGGTCGAGGTGGAAGGCGCGGAGCGTCTCGTGCGTGCGGCGGTACGGCGAGACGTACACGCTCACGCGTTCCCGGCCGAAGAGCTCCCGCAGCTCCTCTCCGGTCTTCTCGGCCTGTCGCTCGCCGCGCTCGGTCAGAGCGAGCGCGTGGTCGGGCTCACGCTCGTACACGGAGTCGTCGACGTTGCCCGTTGACTCGCCGTGCCGGACAAGGACGATGCGCCGTGGTCGTACCATGCCGAAACCCTAGATCGAGTGAGCGCGAGTCGAGGACTCGGACGGGCTCCATACGGCGTAGGTCACACGAATCGAGAGTTTGATATTCAAACGGTCCAGCTCGGTTCCAGCTCCACGATGTCGCCGGAGAGCGCCGCGATGTCCGCCTCGGTCTGGGCACGCAGGGCGAGGCGCTCGACGCGCTCGGTGCGGTACTTGCCGTGCTCGGCCGCGGACCGCCACATCGACAGGACCAGGAATTCCTGCTCGGGCGCCGCGCCGAACATGCCGCGGATCATGCCGGGCGAACCGGCCATGGCGGGGTTCCAGACCTTCTCCTGCATGAGGGTGAAGTGCTCCACCCGCTCCTCGTGGACCTGGCACAGGGCCACCCGGATCAGATCGGCGTCGGTGAAACGCGGCTCGAAGCCCGTCTTCACGTCGAAGCGGTACTCGAAGAGCTTGACCTGGGCGTCCTTGAACGTGCCGGCCTGGGCGGAGGCCAGGCGGTCGTGCGAGCGGGCCATGAAGGAGTCGTAGAAGGCGCGGCTCTCCCAGAAGGCGAAGAGGTGCGCCACACCCGGCCGGTGCCGGCTCCAGCCGCCGCCCTGTCCCCGAAATCCCGGCTCCCCCGGAAGCCCCGCCCATTTCCGCTGCCCCCGCTCGAACCCGCGGCGGTCCACCACGGTGCAGCGAATCCACTTGACCAGCACCGCGCCATCGTAAGGCCAGCGGACGTGGCGCCGGTCACGCTCCGGCGCAGATCGCTCGCGCATATGCTCCGCGCGCGTGGCACGATGGGCAAAGAGCCCTGGCTCCTGGTGAGTTGGGGACCGGAGCAGTCACCGGGGGAAGGGGAAGCCTGTTGTCCGGCTTCAGCAAGGGAATCCGCAAGGTCGAGGTCGCGCTCCAGTGGGACCCGAGTCCGGCGGGTCAGCCGCCCACTGATCTCGACATCGTCGCCGCGACGTTCACCGCGGACGCCGCGTACGGCGAACCGGCCTATCTGGTGCACTTCGACAGCCGTTCACCGGACGGCACGATCTTCCTCAACCGGGACAGCACCGACGGCAAGGGCTTCGGCTGGGACGAGGTCATGACGCTCGAACTGGACCGGCTGGCGGACCGGTACGCGCGCGTGGTGGTCGGCGTGGTCATCCAACAGCGGCCGGGGCGCAAGACGTTCGTCGACGTGCTCAATCCGGCCATGCGCGTACGGGAGGGCTACACCGTGCTCGCCCAGGACGGCTTCGGCGCGGTCCTCGGGGCCACGGCGGCCACGGTCGCGGAGTTCGTGCGGGACGGCTCCGGGGACTGGACCTTCCGCCCCGGCGTGCACGGATTCGAGGAGGACCCGGCGACGTTCACCCGCGTCATGGGCAGGGCGCACCAGCCCTGACGCACCGCCACGGGTAAGGGGCGCCGTCCCATGGACCGCGCCCCTTACTCACTTACCGCATGGCGTCAGCTGCAGCCGCTGGTCGAGCCGCAGCCCTCGCAGATGTAGCAGGAGCCGGCCCGCTGCATCTTCGTGCCGCAGGAGAAGCAGAGCGGGGCGTCGGCCTGGATGCCCAGCTGCATCTCCACCAGCTCGGCGCTGGTGTGCGCCTGCTTCGGGGCGGGCTCGGCCGCCTCGACCTCGGCACGCGGCGCGGCCACGGCCTTCAGCTCCTGGGCGCGCGGCGCCGACTGGGCCAGGCCCTCGACGTCGACCTCGTCGTCCTCGATGGACTGCTCGTAGGAACCGGTCTCCAGGTGCCGCTGGCGCTCCTCGGCGGAGTGGATGCCGAGCGCGGAGCGGGTCTCGAAGGGCAGGAAGTCGAGCGCCAGGCGGCGGAAGATGTAGTCGACGATCGACTGCGCCATCCGCACGTCCGGGTCGTCGGTCATGCCGGCCGGCTCGAAGCGCATGTTGGTGAACTTCGAGACGTACGTCTCCAGCGGCACGCCGTACTGGAGGCCGACGGAGACCGCGATGGAGAAGGCGTCCATCATGCCCGCGAGGGTCGAGCCCTGCTTCGACATCTTCAGGAAGACCTCGCCGAGACCGTCGTCCGGGTAGGAGTTGGCGGTCATGTAGCCCTCGGCACCGCCGACGGTGAAGGACGTGGTGATGCCGGGACGGCCCTTGGGGAGGCGCTTGCGGACCGGGCGGTACTCGACCACCTTCTCGACCGCGGCACGGATCGTGTCCTCGGCCTTCTCGGTGATCTCCGCCTTCTCGGCGTCCTTGACGTCCTTCGTCTTGGCGGAGAGCGGCTGGCCGACCTTGCAGTTGTCGCGGTAGATCGCGAGCGCCTTGACCCCCAGCTTCCAGGCCTCGTAGTAGATCTCCTCGACCTCTTCGACGGTCGCCGTCTCCGGCATGTTGACCGTCTTGGAGATGGCACCGGAGATCCACGGCTGGATCGCGGCCATCATGCGGACGTGGCCCATCGGGGAGATGGCGCGCTCGCCCATGGCGCAGTCGAAGACCTCGTAGTGCTGCTGCTTCAGACCGGGAGCGTCGATCACGTTGCCGTTCTCGGCGATGTGGGCGACGATCGCCTCGATCTGCTCCTCCTGGTAGCCCAGGCGGCGCAGGGCCTGCGGGACGGTGCCGTTGACGATCTGCATCGAGCCGCCGCCGACGAGCTTCTTGAACTTGACCAGGGCGAGGTCGGGCTCGACGCCGGTGGTGTCGCAGGACATCGCGAGACCGATGGTGCCGGTCGGGGCGAGCACGGACGCCTGGGAGTTACGGAAACCGTTCTTCTCGCCGAGACGCACCACGTCCTGCCACGCCTCCGTGGCCGCGGCCCACACCGGGGTGTCCAGGTCGTCCATCCGGACGGCCTTGGTGTTGGCGTCGGCGTGCTGCGCCATGACGCGCTTGTGGGCGTCGGCGTTGCGGGCGTAGCCGTCGTACGGACCCACGACCGCGGCCAGCTCGGCGGAGCGGCGGTAGGCCGTACCCGTCATCAGCGAGGTGATCGCGCCGGCCAGGGCGCGGCCGCCGTCGGAGTCGTAGGCGTGGCCGGTGGCCATCAGCAGGGCGCCGAGGTTGGCGTAGCCGATGCCCAGCTGGCGGAACGCGCGCGTGTTCTCGCCGATCTTCTGGGTCGGGAAGTCCGCGAAGCAGATCGAGATGTCCATCGCGGTGATGACCAGCTCGACGACCTTGGCGAAGCGCTCGACGTCGAAGGACTGCGCGCCCTTGCCGTCGTCCTTCAGGAACTTCATCAGGTTCAGCGAGGCGAGGTTGCAGGACGTGTTGTCCAGGTGCATGTACTCGCTGCACGGGTTCGACGCGGTGATCCGGCCGGACTCGGGGCAGGTGTGCCAGGTGTTGATGGTGTCGTCGTACTGGATGCCGGGGTCGGCGCAGGCCCAGGCGGCCTCGGCGATCTTGCGGAAGAGCGCCTTGGCGTCGACCTCCTCGATCACCTCGCCGGTCATCCGGGCGCGCAGGCCGAAGTTCCCGCCGCCCTCGACCGCCTGCATGAACTCGTCGTTCACACGGACCGAGTTGTTGGCGTTCTGGTACTGGACGGAGGCGATGTCGTCGCCGCCCAGGTCCATGTCGAAGCCCGCGTCGCGCAGGACGCGGATCTTCTCCTCTTCCTTGACCTTGGTCTCGATGAAGTCCTCGATGTCGGGGTGGTCGACGTCGAGCACGACCATCTTGGCGGCGCGACGGGTGGCGCCACCGGACTTGATGGTGCCGGCGGAGGCGTCGGCGCCGCGCATGAAGGAGACCGGACCGGAGGCGTTGCCGCCGGAGGAGAGCAGCTCCTTGGAGGAGCGGATGCGGGAGAGGTTCAGGCCGGCGCCGGAGCCGCCCTTGAAGATCATGCCCTCTTCCTTGTACCAGTCGAGGATCGACTCCATGGAGTCGTCGACGGACAGGATGAAGCAGGCGGAGACCTGCTGGGGCTGCGGGGTGCCCACGTTGAACCAGACGGGGCTGTTGAAGCTGAAGATCTGGTGCAGGAGGGCGTACGCCAGCTCGTGCTCGAAGATCTCGGCGTCGGCGGGCGAGGCGAAGTACTTGTGGTCCTCGCCGGCCTTCCGGTACGTCTTCACGATGCGGTCGATCAGCTGCTTCAGGCTGACCTCGCGCTGCGGGGTGCCGACGGCACCGCGGAAGTACTTGCTGGTGACGATGTTGACCGCGTTCACCGACCAGAAGTCGGGGAACTCGACGCCACGCTGCTCGAAATTGACCGAGCCGTCGCGCCAGTTGGTCATGACGACGTCACGGCTCACCCACTCCACCTCGTCGTACGGGTGCACTCCGGGGGTGGTGTGGATGCGCTCGATGTGCAGTCCCTTGGCTCCCGCCTTGCCGCCCTTGGCTCGGGAACCTCGTGCCGGACCGCTCGCCGTCTCTGTCATGCCGCCTCCCTGTACGGGCAAAAACGCCCTGAAGTGCCCCGTTTGTTCCCGTGGCACGGTGTTCTGTCTTGTGTTGCGGGCACCCTCAGCTGCCACCCGCAACAGGTCTTGGATCGCCGCCTCCCGGCCGGAATCCGGGTCTCCTCCCGGTTTCCGGCCCGCCGGTCAGTCGGCGACGTGGGCGGGCTCGGGGACCCGAGTGGTCCCGCCGGGCCCGCATTCGTCTTCCTGGCTCCCCGCTCCCGCGTCGCCGTCGCCCACGGCAGCGCCTCGCGGCACCTCCCTCAGCTCCGCGATGGCGGCCTCGAAGTCCTCGAGCGAGTCGAACGCCCGGTAGACGGAGGCGAATCGCAGATAGGCGACGAGGTCGAGCTCCTGCAACGGGCCGAGTATGGCCAGACCCACGTCATGGGTGGTCAGCTCGGCGCTTCCGGTCGCCCGCACCGCTTCCTCGACCCGTTGGCCGAGCTGGGCGAGCGCGTCCTCGGTGACAGGCCGTCCCTGGCATGCCTTGCGCACACCGTTGATGACCTTGGTACGACTGAAAGGCTCGGTGACTCCGGACCGCTTGACCACCATGAGCGAGCACGTCTCCACGGTCGTGAAACGACGGGAGCAGTCGGGGCACTGGCGGCGCCTGCGGATCGACGTGCCGTCGTCGGTCGTACGACTGTCGACCACACGGCTGTCGGGGTGCCTGCAGAAGGGGCAGTGCATGATCTCCAACCCTCCTCACAGCAGACTCAACAACCTCGCCGAACCTCATGGGCCCCGCGAAGCAGCCCTAAGCATAGGCGATCGCAGAACTGTCCCGGACCCGGGGGACCACAACTTGTGGGCTGCTGTAGCCATCCAACCACTAGATGTGGGGATCGGCTCATTCATCGAGGCAGATACGCGTGTCGCGGCGCAACGGCCGGTCACACCGGCATCGGCGGCACGCCCGGGGACACGCGCACGCGCAACCACCCCCGTCGTGGCACTTACGGAGATACCGTGGGCGCCGCACGGAGGACGCGTGGGACTCCGGAGCAGAAGGGGCCCGGAACCCGGGCGGCCGAGTTCCGGATGGCAGACTGAGGACACGATCCACGAGGTCGGCGGCCCCGGCGGTGAAGAGTACAACAATGGGCGCTTTTGCCCGACAGGTGGCGCGTCAGCGATACACCCAGACACATGATCACGTCAGGCGAATCGCACTTTTTCACTCGAACGTGTGTTTGGCGCAACCTTTCGAAAGCAACTACCGTTGTCCAGCAGGGAGACCATCGAGAGGGGCCGCCGTGACCACCACCGCAGACAGCGCCATCATCACCGCCCAGGACCGCTCCCAGGGCCGAGTCGAGCCAGTACACGCCATGAACGAAGCCACGAATCCCGAGCACAAGCGCTCCCTGCCAGGCCGACCTCCAGGCATCCGGGCGGACAGTTCCGGGCTCACCGACCGGCAACGCCGCGTGATCGAAGTCATCCGGGATTCCGTGCAGCGCCGCGGCTACCCGCCGTCCATGCGCGAGATCGGTCAGGCCGTCGGCCTCTCCAGCACCTCGTCCGTCGCCCATCAGCTGATGGCGCTCGAGCGCAAGGGCTTCCTGCGCCGCGACCCCCACCGTCCGCGCGCGTACGAGGTCCGCGGCTCCGACCAGGCCATGACCGTGCAGCCCACGGACACCGCCGGCAAGCCCGCCGCGTCGTACGTCCCGCTGGTCGGCCGTATCGCCGCCGGTGGCCCCATCCTCGCGGAGGAGTCCGTCGAGGACGTCTTCCCTCTCCCCCGCCAGCTCGTCGGTGACGGTGAGCTGTTCGTCCTCAAGGTCGTCGGCGACTCCATGATCGAGGCCGCGATCTGTGACGGCGACTGGGTCACGGTGCGCCGCCAGCCCGTCGCCGAGAACGGCGACATCGTGGCGGCCATGCTCGACGGCGAGGCCACCGTCAAGCGCTTCAAGCGCGAGGACGGCCACGTCTGGCTCCTCCCGCACAACGCGGCCTACGAGCCGATCCCCGGCGACGACGCGACCATCCTGGGCAAGGTCGTCGCGGTGCTGCGGCGCGTGTGACGTCTGCGGCGGACAGGCCGCTCGGCCGGTTCGCTCCCTGACCGGGCCCCGGAACCCCTGCGCCGGTTCCGGGGCCCCGCTGTGTCCGCGTGACCCCGGAGGACGACTCCGGCGCCACGGCGTCGCGGGGGTGGGCTGACCGGCGCCGGTCAGCCCACCCCCGCGACGCACTCCCCTCTCACGGCTCCTACGACGCCTCGGCCGACTCCGCCTGCGCCGTCTCCATCCGGTTCGCCGCCGCGTCGATCGCTGCGAGGGACTTGCGCGCCTGGTTCCGGTCCGTGGTGTACCAGAAGTCCGGCAGCGACGCCTTGATATAGCCGCCGTAGCGCGCGGTGGCCAGTCGCTGGTCCAGCACGGCCACCACGCCCCGGTCCCCCGAGGCGCGGACGAGCCGGCCCGCTCCCTGGGCCATGAGCAGGGCCGCGTGAGTGGCGGCCACCGCCATGAAGCCGTTGCCGCCCGCGTCCTCGACCGCCTTCTGCCGGGCGCTCATCAGAGGGTCGTCCGGGCGGGGGAAGGGGATCTTGTCCATGACGACCAGCTGGCAGCTGGGGCCCGGGACATCGACGCCCTGCCAGAGCGACAGCGTGCCGAAGAGGCATGTCTTCGGGTCGGCCGCGAAGTTCTTGATCAGCTCGCCGAGGGTCTCCTCGCCCTGGAGCAGAATCGGGAACTCCGGAATCCGCGAGCGCAGCTCCTCGGCGGCGAGCTGGGCGGCTCGCATGGACGAGAACAGGCCGAGGGTGCGGCCGCCGGCCGCCTGGATGAGTTCGGTCAGCTCGTCGAGCATGTCGGAGCGCTCGCCGTCGCGCGCCGGGCGCGACAGATGCTTGGCGACGTAGAGGATGCCCTGCTTGGGGTAGTCGAAGGGGGAGCCGACGTCGACGCCCTTCCACTTCGGCAGGTCTTCGCCCTCCGTGCCCTCGGGGCCGAGGCCCAGGGAGGCGCCGACGCCGTTGAAGTCCCCGCCCAGCTTGAGGGTCGCCGAGGTGAGGACGACGGAGCGGTCCGCGAAGAGCTTCTCCCGGAGCAGGCCCGAGACGGACATGGGGGCGATCCGCAGGGATGCGCCGAAGCGGTCGTGCCGCTCGTACCAGACGACGTCCCACTCCGAGCCGTTCAGCACGCGCTCCGCCACGTCGTGCACCGTCTCCACCGAGGCCAGTGCCTGCTTTCGGACCGCGTCCTCGTCCTGGACCGACTTGTCGCGCGTCGCGCCGATCGCGGAGACGACCGTGCGGGCGGCGTCCCGCAGCGCCATCAGGGCGTAGCCGAGATCCTCGGGGATCTCCTCCAGGCGGCCCGGCAGGGCCAGCTCCATCAGCCGCTCGAAGCCCTCGGCGGCGGTCTGGAGCTGGTCTGCGGCCTTCTCGTCGACGAGCTTGGCGGCGCGGCGCACCGCGCGGTTGACCTGGCCGGCGGTGAGCTCGCCCGTGGCGACGCCGGTGACTCGGGAGACGAGTTCATGAGCCTCGTCCACGATCAGCACCTCGTGCTGGGGCAGCACCGGGGCGCCCTCGATGGCGTCGATGGCGAGCAGCGCGTGGTTCGTGACCACGACCTCGGCGAGCTTGGCGCGCTCGCGGGCCGTCTCCGCGAAGCACTCGGCGCCGTAGGCGCACTTCGTGGCGCCAAGGCACTCCCGGGACGACACCGACACCTGTGCCCAGGCGCGGTCCGAGACACCCGGGGTGAGATCGTCCCGGTCGCCGTTCTCGGTCTCGTCGGCCCAGTCGCGCAGCCGCAGCAGGTCCTGGCCCAGCTTGCTGGTGGGCGCGGCGGCCTCGAACTGGTCGAAGAGACCGTCCTCCTCGTCCTGCGGCATGCCCTCGTGCAGCCGGTGCAGGCACAGGTAGTTGGACCGGCCCTTCAGCATCGCGAACTCCGGGCGGCGGCGCAGCAGCGGGTGCAGGGCGTCGACCGTGCGCGGCAGGTCGCGCTCCACGAGCTGCCGCTGAAGCGCCAGCGTGGCCGTCGCGACGACCACCCGATCCCCGTGCGCGAGCGCGGGCACGAGATAGCCCAGCGACTTTCCGGTGCCGGTGCCGGCCTGGACCAGCAGGTGGGATCCGTCGTCGATCGCCTCGGCGACCGATTCGGCCATGGTCACCTGGCCGGGGCGCTCCGTGCCGCCGACGGCGGTGACAGCGGCATGCAGGAGTTCGGGGAGGGAGGGCTTCGTCATAGCCCGACCACCCTACGGCCCGGCACTGACAAACGGGCGATCACAGCGGGAACGGGGGACGGGGACACGGACGGGCTCCTGGGTGCGGTGGGGTGCGGCGATCGGACAAGGGTCCCGGGATTCCACGGCCTGACGGGCTGCTCGGCCCGACGAGCTTCCGGGCTTCACGGCTTTCTCGAAATTCCTCCGGCCGAGCGGGAACCCCGCCGGCCCCGACGGACGTTCCATCTGTGACCAGGCAATCACTCAGTGCTACAGAACATCGCGCAGGACCCGGTCCCGGATCATGAGGGCGGCCCGCTTGCCGGGCAGGTCGGCCTCGGCCGCGAACCGGAATCCGGCGCTCAGGAACGCTGCGACGGAGGGGGCGTTGTGAAGATCGGGTTCCGCTACGACCCGGGCACACGCCGGGCGCCGGTCGAGGACGAGGTCCGCCACGGCGCGCAGCAGCGTGGAGCCCAGCCCCTTCCCCCGATCCGCGGCCCCGCCCACGAGGAGATGGATCCCGGTGTCGTGCGGGCGGGCCGGGTAGTGGCGGGCCAGTCGATCCAGGTCCGCCCGGTAGATCTCCCAGTAGCTCATCGGCGTGCCGTCCAGCACGCCGAGACAGGGCACGCTCCGTCCGTCGCCGTCGAGCTGGGCTCGCAGGTGTTCCTCGGTCCGGCTCGGAGGCCCGGCCAGCTCCCAGAACCGGGCGATGTCGGGGTCGTTCATCCAGCGGTGCACGAGCGGCAGGTCGTCCTCGACCCGGACGGGCACGAGACGGAAGGCGCCGACGGGCGTGACGACCGGCCCCCACGCGGGGAGTCGGTCGAGAAGACAGGCCGCCCCTCCGACGAAGCGGGCGAGGAAGTCGGCGGGCAGCTGCAGGTCCAGCGTGTCCTCGCCGTCCTCGTCGTCGGCCTGGACGGTGAACCCGGCGAACGGTGCGCCCCGGTCGCCCGCGCCGTTCGCCCGGGGGCCGTCGGGGCCCCGGTGGACGGGGGCTCCCCGATGGACCGGGGCGGGGCTGCTGCCGGCGTTCGCGTCGGTGGGAGGCACGGTGCGCTCCTCTCAGGAGACGGGGTGGGTCATGTTCCTCGGAAGTGCGGTCGGGCGGTGCGGTGCGCCCGCGGTCGGCGGGTCGGGCCGGCTCAGGAGCGAAGGGGGTTGGTCAGGGTGACGTAGACGGACTGGGTGTCGACCGGGCCGACGAGTTCGTCCAGGCCGTGCAGCCGGGTCAGCAGGTTGGCCTTGCAGCGCAGGACGGGCGAGTCGAGCAGGCGCCGGGGCAGGGAGGTGCGCACGGCGGCGGGACCGGAGGCGAGGTCGGTGAGGAAACGGCGGAAGGCGGCGAGGAGCAGGCGCTCGTCGGCGAGGCGCTGGGAGCCGAACGCCCCGATCAGACCGAGCACGTTGTTGACGGCGAGGTAGTACACGAAGCGTTCGTCGACGACCTCGTCGGCGACGAAGGTGTCGCTGCGCGTGCCGATACCGGGCAGCCGGGCTTCCAGTTCGGCCCGCCGGGACTCGCGGAAGTAGTAGCCCTGGTTGTCGCGGTAGCGGCCGCCGGCCGGCCAGCCGTCATCGTCGAGCAGGAGCACGGTGTTCTGCTGGTGGGCCTCAAGGGCGATGCCGGCCTCGCCGTCCAGCCAGAGCACGGGCCGTACGACCTGCTCCAGGTACCGCAGGAACCACTCCGCGGCGACGGTTCCGACGGGGCGGCCGGTACGCGCGGCGAGCCGTGCCACGAGCTGGGCCAGCCGGGACCGCATCGGCCCGGCGGTGCCCGGCGCGAGGGCGGTGGCCCCGGGCTCGGCGACGGGGCGGGGCGAGACGAGCCCGGCGACGCAGCCGACGTCGTCGGCCGGGGCGAACGGGTTGTGCCGGATCATCACGTCGAGTCCGGGCACGGGACGTCCGTCCGGATCGTCGACGCCCAGCCAGGCCGGGTCTCGGACGATGTCGAAGCGGGGGTGGACCGCCTGCCACTGCAGGGCCAGGCCGGTGCGCAGCAGCCGGTGCACCTCGACTCCGCGGTGGAGTTCCTTGCGCAGGTTCTCGCGGCGGGAGTTGGTGATGCGCAGGCCCAGCGACAGCTTGAGCATTGCCGGGGCACCGGGTCGGTGGACGGTGCGCACGGAGGAGGTGGGGTGCCAGGAAGGGCCGAAGAGGCCGAGGTCGTGCAGGAGTCCGGAGTCGAGCAGGGCGGCGACGGGCGCGCGGTGGCGCAGCCCGCGAGCCTGCCACGGGTGCAGCGGCAGGGCGGTGTACCCGTCGGGCAGGGGGAGTCCGGGTCCGGCGAGGCGGTGGGTGAGGCGGCCGGCGGGGACGGGGCGGCCGCGCTCGGTCCAGGCCGAGTCGGTGGCGAGGAGACAGGGGGCGACAGCCAGCCAGTGCAGCGGGAAGGAGCCGTGCAACTCCGGTGAATACAGACGGACTTCGGCCTCGGTCAGGCCCTCCCGGCTCTTCGGGGTCGGGTGCATCGGGTGGCCGAGGAGAAGGGTCTGCTCGGCATCGAGGAAGAGGTCGGGGACCTCGGCGAGGTGCTTGCGTCGGTCACGGATGAAGGTCGCCGTGCAGCGGAGGGAGTCGGCGACTCGGGCCACGAGGTCGCCGTCGTCGCACCGGCGGTCCGCGATGGAAGCAGGGGCGCCGGGCACCGGGGCGCCGGTCCTGGGGCGCGGGGCACCCGGCGTCGCGGACGGGGTGGTCGGTGTCTCCCGGGTGAGCAGCGCGGCCAGGGTGACGGCGTCGACCGGAGGGGCGGACTCGGGTGCGTGAAGGAAGCGGGGCGGGCCGAAACGGTGCCAGCCCGTCGGGGACCAGTAGCGGACCGGTACGAGAAGGGAGGTGCCGCTGGCGGGCAGTGGAAGGCGGAGGGTGCCGCTGGTGGGCGCCGCGACGTCGGTTTCGCGCACCCAGCAGCGCAGGAGGTTCTCCGTGGCGGCGCACTGGGCCGCGGTGCACGGGTCGGGATCCTCCAGCAGGTCGGCGCCGGGCTCTGTCACGCGGGTGAGATCCGCGATACGCCGCTTCTGCTGCGGGACCGACTCGGCGAGCGGGACGGGCGAGGGCGTGCCGCCCGAGTCGCCCTGGTCGTCGGGAGAGCCGGAGCTGCCGTCGGGAGTGGGGGTGGCGTTCATGACGGCTCCTCGGGGCCGGCTGGCGGGGTGCGGGGCTCGTGTGGGCGCTCGGTCGCCGTTCTCCGGTGGCCCGCGGCCGCCTCGGAGGCGCGTGGGGCTCGTGGCGCCGTGGACTCGCGGCGCCGGGAGAGGAGCGGCCGGGCGGTGCGGGTGCGGGGTCAGCCGACACGCCGGGCAGGGCCTGGGGGCCGGCCGTGCCGGGAGGGTCTGTGGAGGCCGTACTCCTCGTGTTGGCGGGCCACTGCGGCGACGGCGTCGGCCAGGCGGTCCAGTACGGCCGCCGCCTGCTCGTCGCTGATCGTCAGCGGAGGCAGCAGCCGGACCACCGCCGAGTGCCGGCCGCCGAGTTCGACGATCAGCCCGCGCTGGAGGCACTCGCGTTGCACGGCCGCGGCGAGTTCGGGGGCCGCGGGACAGGGGACGCGGGCCGGTCCCAGACCGACCGGTGCCGGGTCGCCGGGCACGGACTCGGGACCGCCCGGCGTGGGGGCGGCGCCGCCGGGTGTCAGGGCGTCGTCGCCCGGTGTGGGGGCGTGGGCGCCGGGCGCGAGGGCATGGCCGGGGTGCGTGGGGGCGGCACCGTCCGGGTGGACCAGCTCGACCCCGATCATCAGTCCGCGTCCGCGCACCTCTGCGACGCAGGTGAACTGCCGGGAGAGTTGCGCGAGTTGGGCCAGCATGCGGGAGCCGAGATCGGCGGCTCGCGCGGCGAGGCCGTTCTCGCGGACGTGGGCGAGGGTGGCGGTGCCCGCGGCCATGGCGAGCTGGTTGCCGCGGAAGGTGCCCGCGTGGGCGCCGGGCTCCCAGACGTCGAGGTCGTCGCGGTAGACGATCACGGCCAGCGGGAGGCTGCCGCCGATGGCCTTGGACAGGACCATGACGTCGGGGGTGATGCCGCTGTGGCCGACGGCCCAGAAGGCGCCCGTGCGGCCGACGCCGGTCTGGATCTCGTCCGCGACCAGCGGGACGGAGCGGTCCGCCGTGATCTGCCGCATGCGGCGCAGCCAGGCGTCCGGCCCGGGGATCACCCCGCCCTCGCCCTGGACGGGTTCGAGGATCATGCCGGCGGGCAGCGGTACGCCGGACTTGGGGTCGTCGAGGAGGGACTCGGTCCAGCGGGCGGCGAGTTCGGCGCCGGGCGGGCCACCGATGCCGAAGGGGCAGCGGTAGTCCTGCGGGTAGGGCAGACGGGCGACCTGGACGTCGGGGGCGCCGCCGGAGGCGGCCAGGGCGCCGGCGGTCATGCCGTGATAGGCGCCGGCGAAGGCGAGGATGCCCGTACGGCCGGTGGCGGCCCGGACCAGTTTCAGCGCGGCCTCGACGGCGTCGGTGCCGGCCGGTCCGCAGAACTGCACGCGGGCCCGGTCGGCGAGGCCGGGCGGGAGGGTGCGGAACAGCTCGGTGATGAAGGCGTCCTTGACGGGCGTCGCGAGGTCGAGGACGGACAGGGGGGCACCGGAGTCGAGGACCTTGCGGATCGCCTCCAGCACGACCGGGTGGTTGTGGCCGAGGGCGAGGGTGCCGGCGCCGGAGAGGCAGTCCAGGTAGCGGCGGCCGTCGGCGCCCTCGATGGTGAGCCCGCGTGCCCGGACGGGCACGATGGGCAGGGCGCGGGCATACGTGCGCGCCGAGGACTCGCGTGCCGACTGGCGTCTGAGGATGCCCTCGTGCACACCACGCGCTTCCTCGTGCGCACCTGAAGCCACCGACTCCGTAACGGCCACGACTGGCTGTCCTCCCCGCTGTTCAGAGGCGAGTTGTTCCGCGGGGACCGGGCACGGGCAGCTGGCCCCCCACCGCTACAACCCCGGACCGGTCGGCGGGTTACGGGTTACGGGAAGAACATTGCCAAGTGAGCGCGGAACGACGGGCGGTGCGGGAGGCGCGCGGGGTGAGCGGATGTCACATCGGTGCGCCCCTGGCGGATCGGCGAGGTCAGACGGCTTGTAGCCGAACCGTTGCCGTTCCGTCGGAACTCCCCCACAGCGACCGCATAGTGTAGGTCGCCGTTCCAAGAACGTCGTGAGACCGGCGTGAACTCCTCATGAGTTCGACGCCGGCGGCACGGCGACAGCGCGGAGTTCCTTCAGCACACGGGGAGTCAAGAGCATGCGATCCATACGGCCGTCGTTCACCGTTCGGCGGGGGAGGGGCACCCGTCGCACCTCCACCTCGCTCGCGGCGGTCGCCCTCGTCTCGGCGCTGGCGATGACCGCCACCGCCTGCAACGGCGACGACAACGCCGACAGCAAGCCGACCGCCTCCGCCGCCGCGGCCGGTGACGGCGCGATCAAGATCCCGGACGACCTGAAGCAGAAGCTGAAGGAGCACGGGATCGACATCGACAAGTGGAAGAACGGCGCCTGGAAGAACTGGGACAAGAAGGAGTGGCTGCGCGAGGCCAACGACTTCATCAACCCGATCATCAAGGGCCTGTGGGACCCGAACCGGATGCGGCACGCCAACGACCCCAACAAGGGCGTGAACGACAACGACATCTCCGGTGACCAGGGCGTGACCGACCCGACTCCGCAGCCGGTGAAGGCACAGGCGGTGGCGACGCCGTACCACGTCAACGCGGCCACCTCGGGCAAGGTGTTCTTCGACTCCCCCGAGGGCCACATGGTGTGCTCGGGCACGGTCGTGGAGGACCCGGCGCACCCGGGCAAGTCCAACCTGGTCTGGACGGCGGGCCACTGCGTGCACGCCGGCAAGAACGGCGGCTGGTACCGCAACATGGCCTTCGTGCCGTCGTACAACAACTCCGGCAAGTCGGTGGGCCAGTTGCAGAACGCCAGCCGTTCCACGATCGCGCCGTACGGTGTCTGGTGGGCCGACGCGGCGCAGACCTCGCAGCAGTGGATCGACGGGGGCGGCGAGACCGGCGGCACCGGTGCCTCGTACGACTACGCAGTGATCCATGTGACGCCGGAGCAGGGCAGCGGCGGTAAGTCGCTGGAGGAGACGGTCGGCGGGGCGCTGCCGGTGAACTTCAACGCCCCGGCGGTGTCGAAGGTCAGCAGCATCACCGCGAAGGGCTACCCGGAGGCGGCGCCGTTCGACGGTCAGCTGATGTACCAGTGCGCGGACAGGCCGGGCCGGCTGTCCATCGGCAAGTCGGACCCGACGATGTACCGGATCGGCTGCACGATGACCGCGGGTTCCTCCGGTGGCGGCTGGGTGGAGACCGGCACCGACGGCAAGCCGGCGCTCGTGTCCAACACGTCGATCGGCCCGGTGACGTCGGGGTGGCTGGCCGGGCCGCGCTTCGGTCCGGTGGCCAAGGGTGTGTACGAGTCGGTCAGCAAGAAGTTCGCCGGGCAGTAGGCGGTGAGCGGTAGGGGCGGCGTTTCCCGGCGCCCCTGAAAGGAAAGGCCCGCCCCCTGGTCAGGGGGCGGGCCTTTCGCACAGTCGTAGGTCAGGCCGTCGGCACCGGTGTGTACGGCGCCAGGTCCGCCGCCAGTTCCTCGTGGACCCGGACCTTGATCAGGGTGCCCTCCGCGGTGTGCTCCTCGGAGATCACCTCGCCCTCGGTGTGGGCGCGGGCGACGAGCTTGCCGTGGGTGTACGGCACGAGCGCCTCGACCTCGGCCGAGGGGCGGGGCAGCTCTTCGTCGATCAGGGCGAGCAACTGCTCGATGCCCTGGCCGGTGCGGGCCGAGACGGCGATCGAGTGCTTCTCGGTGCGCAGCAGCCGCTGGAGGACCAGCGGGTCGGCCGCGTCCGCCTTGTTGATCACGACGATCTCGGGCACGCGGGTGGCGCCGACGTCCCGGATGACCTCGCGCACGGCGGCGAGCTGCTCCTCCGGCACCGGATGCGAGCCGTCCACCACGTGCAGGATCAGGTCGGAGTCGCCGACCTCCTCCATGGTGGAGCGGAACGCCTCGACCAGGTGGTGCGGCAGGTGGCGCACAAAGCCGACCGTGTCCGCCAGGGTGTACAGGCGGCCGCTCGGGGTCTCCGCGCGCCGTACGGTCGGGTCCAGGGTCGCGAACAGGGCGTTCTCGACCAGGACGCCGGCGCCCGTGAGGCGGTTGAGCAGGGAGGACTTGCCGGCGTTGGTGTAGCCCGCGATGGCGACGGACGGCACCTTGTTGCGCCGGCGCTCCTGGCGCTTGATCTCGCGGCCGGTCTTCATGTCCGCGATCTCCCGGCGCATCTTCGCCATCTTCTCGCGGATCCGTCGCCGGTCCGTCTCGATCTTGGTCTCACCGGGACCACGCGTGGCGAGGCCGCCGCCCTTGCCGCCACCCATCTGGCGGGACAGCGACTGGCCCCAGCCGCGCAGCCTCGGCAGCATGTACTGCATCTGCGCGAGCGAGACCTGCGCCTTGCCCTCTCGGGACTTGGCGTGCTGGGCGAAGATGTCCAGGATCAGGGCCGTACGGTCGATGACCTTGACCTTGACGACGTCCTCCAGCTGGATCAGCTGGCCGGGGCTCAGCTCACCGTCGCAGATGACCGTGTCCGCGCCCGTCTCAAGGACGATGTCGCGCAGCTCCAGGGCCTTGCCGGAGCCGATGTAGGTGGCCGCGTCGGGCTTGTCGCGGCGCTGGATGACGCCGTCGAGCACGAGGGCGCCCGCCGTCTCGGCGAGGGCCGCCAGCTCCGCGAGGGAGTTGTCGGCGTCCTGGGCGGTGCCGGTGGTCCACACCCCGACGAGCACGACGCGCTCCAGGCGGAGCTGTCGGTACTCGACCTCGGTGACGTCCTCCAGCTCCGTGGAGAGGCCGGCGACGCGCCGCAGGGCCGCACGCTCGGAGCGGTCGAACTGGTCGCCGTCCCGCTCGCCGTCGATCTCGTGGCTCCAGGCGACGTCCTCTTCCATCAGGGCATCGGCCCGAAGGCCCTCGGGGTAGTCGTGCGCGAGGCGCTTGGTGTCCTGGGAAGGGGAAGAAGAGGAGGTCATTGGATCCTTACGTCGATGGGATGGCCGGTGCGGCGTCTCCGTGGCGGTCCTGCGGGACCGCTCGTCGTGTCAACGTACGAGCGCCCCGGGAGATTCCCGTCCCGCCTCGCGCCGACTCGAAGATGGTCGCACGGGGCGACGCGTCTCGTCACCGTGTTATCCCGCGCTCCGCGATCCAGCGGCCCCGGCGGCCCTGGCGGCCCTGGCCGGATCCGACGCCCTTCCGGCCTGGGCCGACGGCTTTCCAGCGGGAGCCGACGGCTTCCCGGCGGAGACGGAGGGCTTTCCGGCGGAGGCCGAGGGCTTCTTGGCGGGAGCCTGCTGTTTCCAGTCCGGGTGGCCGGGCATCGGCGGGGTCTTCGCACCGTACAGCCAGGCCTGGAAGAAGCCGCTCAGGTCACGGCCGGAGATCGTCGAGGCCAGCTGGACGAAGTCGGCGGTGCCGGCGGTGGAGTCCCGGTGCGCGCGCACCCAGACCCGCTCCAGCCGTTCGAAGGCGGGGCGGCCGATCTCCTGACGCAGGGCGTAGAGCACGAGCGCGGCGCCGTCGTAGATGTTGGGCCGGAAGATGCTGATCTTCTGGCCGGGCGCGGGCGCCTTGGGCCGGGCGGGCGGACCGCCGGCCTCCCGCCAGCGGTCGGAGGCACTGTAGGCGGCCTTCATCCGCTGGTCCATCGGCTTGTGCGCGGTCTCGTCGGCGTACAGGGTCTCGTACCAGGTGGCGTGCCCCTCGTTCAGCCATACGTCGGACCAGGTGCGCGGGCTGACGCTGTCGCCGAACCACTGGTGGGACAGCTCGTGCACCATGATCGACTCGACGTACCACTTGGGGTAGGCGGGGTCGGTGAACAGGTTCTTCTCGAAGAGCGAGAGGGTCTGTGTCTCCAGCTCGAAGCCGGTGGAGGCCTGCGCCAGCAGCACGCCGTAGGTCTCGAACGGGAACCGGCCGACCTTGCTCTCCATCCAGGCGATCTGGTCCGGCGTCTTCGCGAGCCAGGGTTCGAGGGCCTTGCGATCGGCGGCGGGCACGACGTCGCGCATCGGCAGTCCGTCCGGTCCCTCGCGGCGGACGACGGCGGAGCGGCCGATGGACACCTGGGCGAGCTCGGTGGCCATGGGGTGCTGGGTGCGGTAGGTCCACGTGGTCGTCTTCCCGCCCCGGTCCACGCCGTCGGGCAGACCGTTGGCGACGACGGCATAGCCGTTCGGGGCGGTCACGTGGAAGGTGAACATCGCCTTGTCGGACGGGTGATCGTTGCACGGGAAGACCAGGTGGGCGGCGTCGGCCTGGTTCGCCATGGCGAGGCCGTCGACGGTGCGCACCCAGCCGCCGTCCTGGTCCTTGGCCGCCACGGGGTCGCTGGTGTGCCGCACCGTGATGCGGGTCCAACTGCCCCGCGACAGGGGATGGTCCGGGGTGACGACCAGGTCCTCACCGGCCTTGGCGAAGTCCGCGCGGCGCCCGTCGACCTCCACGGAGCGGACGGTGCCGTGCGTGAAGTCGAGGTTGAGGCGCTCCAGGTCGGCGGTGGTCCGTGCGTCGATGGTGGTGACGGCTTCGAGCGGCTTGTCGTTTCTGCCGGAGTAGCTGAAGGAGAGGTCGTACGACGTCACGTAGTAGCCCGGGTTGCCCAGGTACGGGAAGAGCCGGTCGCCGATGCCCAGGGGCTCGGGCGGGGCCGCGGCGGCCAGGAGGCAGACGGAGACGGCGGAGGCGAGCAGGGCCGCCGTGCGGTGCCGGGAGTTCGGGGGCGTATGCCGGGAGCGGGGGGTGAGCAGCATGGACCACCGCTACCAGTGCGCCACCGCCTCGCGACGACGACGCGCGCCCGGCCCACCCGAACGGGTTCCGCCCAGGTCCCTCTGACAGGTCCTTCCGACCGGGATCCGACGCGTCGTGAGCGAGTGCGCCCGGTGCCGATCAGGAGGCCGGGCCCGGGTGTTGGGCGCGGGCCACGTCGTACACGCCCGGCACGTCCCGCATGGCGCGCATCAGGGCCGGGAGGCGGGCCGCGTCGGGGAGTTGGAGCGTGTAGGTGTGCCGGACCCGTTGCTGCGTGGGGGGTTCGACGGTCGCCGAGACGATGTCGGCGCCGGTCGCGGAGATCGCCTCGGTGAGGTCGGCGAGCAGATGCGGGCGGCCGAACGATTCAGCGACCAGCGTGACCCGGATCTCGGTCGTGTCGCCCCAGCGCACACCGATCTCCGCGCGCCCCCGGCTCTTCATCTGCACCACCGTGGCGCATTCCAGGCGGTGGACGGTCAGCACTCCCCCGCGTACGGCGAAGCCGGTGATCTCGTCGGGCGGTACGGGTGTGCAGCAGCCGGCGAGCCGAACGGTGGCTCCGGGCCGGTCGGAGAGGACGTCCGCGCTCCGGGGACGGGCGGCGCTCTCCCGGGCCGTGCCCTCCGCCGCCGTACTCTTCGCCGTCGCCCCCTCCGGCGCTGTGCTCTCCGGCGCTGTTCTCCCGGCGGTGGCGGTGCCGTCGGCCGGGTCGGGGCGCGCAGCGGTCGCCTCGTCGGTTCCGGAGCCGGTGCCGCCGTCGGGGTGCGCCGCGAGCCAGCGCTGGATGGCGATGCGGGCGGCCGGGGTGTGGGCGTGCTCCAGCCATTCGCGGGAGGGCTCGGAGGCCGGGTCCTGGCCCATGAGGAGCTGGACGGTGTCGCCGTCCCTCAGGACCGTACTGAGCGTGGCCAGGCGGCCGTTGACACGGGCGCCGAGACAGGCGTGGGCGTCGTCCCCGTACTGCGCGTAGGCCGCGTCGACGCACGAGGCGCCCTCAGGCAGGCCGAGGGTGCCGCCGTCGGGGCGGAAGACGGTGATCTCGCGGTCCTGGGCGAGGTCCTCGCGCAGGGTGGACCAGAAGGTGTCGGGGTCGGGGGCGGCCCGCTGCCAGTCGAGGAGCCGGGAGAGCCAGCCGGGCCGGGTGGGGTCGGCGCGCTCACCGTCGGCGGGGGCGTCGGTGGCGGGGCTGTCGGAGGCGGAGGCGTCGGAGGCGGGGGCGTACGGGTTGCCGAGCGCGACGACGCCGGCCTCGGCGACCTTGTGCATCTGGTGGGTGCGGATGAGGACTTCGACGACCTGGCCGTCGGGCCGGGCGACGGCGGTGTGCAACGACTGGTACAGGTTGAACTTCGGTACCGCGATGAAGTCCTTGAACTCCGAGACGACCGGTGTCAGACAGGTGTGCAGTTCACCGAGGACGCCGTAACAGTCGGCGTCCTCCTGTACGAGCACGAGCAGCCGGCCGAAGTCGGCGCCGCGCAGCCGGCCGCGTTTGCGGGCCACGCGGTGGACGGAGACGAAGTGGCGGGGGCGGATGAGGACTTCGGCCTGGATGTCGGCCTCGCGCAGCACACCGCGGACCTCGTCGGAGACCTCTGCGAGCGGGTCGCCGCGGCGGGCCGCGTTGCCGGCGATGAGTTCGCGGGTGTGCTCGTACTCGTCGGGGTGGAGGATGGCGAAGACCAGGTCCTCCAGCTCGGTCTTCAGGGCCTGCACGCCGAGGCGTTCGGCGAGCGGGATGAGTACGTCACGGGTGACCTTGGCGATCCGCGCCTGCTTCTCGGGGCGCATCACGCCGAGCGTGCGCATGTTGTGCAGCCGGTCGGCGAGTTTGATCGACATCACGCGCACGTCGCTGCCGGTGGCGACGAGCATCTTGCGGAAGGTCTCCGGCTCGGCGGCGGCTCCGTAGTCGACCTTCTCCAGTTTCGTGACGCCGTCGACCAGATAACGAACCTCCTCGCCGAACTGTTCCCGGACCTGATCGAGGGTCACATCGGTGTCCTCGACGGTGTCGTGGAGCAGGGAGGCGGTCAACGTCGTGGTCTCGGCGCCGAGTTCGGCGAGGATCAGGGTCACGGCGAGGGGGTGTGTGATGTACGGCTCGCCGCTCTTGCGCATCTGGCCGCGGTGCGAGGACTCGGCGAGGACGTAGGCGCGGCGCAGCGGGTCGAGGTCCGCGTCGGGGTGATGGGCGCGGTGCGCCTCCACGACATGGCTGATGGCGTCGGGGAGTTTGCCGCGGACGGCCGGGCCGAGCAGCGCGGCCCGGCCGAGCCTGCGCAGGTCGATCCGGGGCCGGGACTTCCTGCGGTCCGCCCGGGGCACCGCGGGGGTGGTGGCCGCCGCGGTCGCTGTGGGCGCTACCGGGCCAGGGGTCGCAGGGTTCGTGGCCTCCGCACTCATGGGCACCTCCGGCTCGTGGACCGGCGGACGGGGCTCCAGGGCGCACGCGGCTCAGGGATGGCGACGTTCTCCCCCGTCCGTGCCGGTGCTTGATGCTATCGAGCCCACCACGTGCTCCTGACCGCCTCTGGCCGAGCGTGAAACGGATCACCCATTCGAGCGATGAGAAGAAGGTTTAGGTTTTGCGCCACGCGCTCACGGCGCGCCCGCGGTTCACCCGGGGCGCGCTCCCCTCAGGGCACCGGAAACCGCTGTTCCTGGCGGCCGGGGCGGCTGCCGTCGTGGTGACGCCCGGTCAGCGGACGGCGTTTTCCAGCCATTCGCCGTCGATCTCGCCTTCGGCGACGATCACGGCCGGTCCGGTCATCTCGATCTCGCCGTCGGGCCGCTCGGTGATGACCAGGCGCCCACCGGGCACGTCCACGGTGTACGTCGCCGGGGTGCCGGTGACGGCCGGGTCGACGCCGTCGCGCCGCGCGGCGGCCACGGCGACGGCACACGTGCCCGTGCCGCAGGAACGGGTCTCGCCGGAGCCGCGCTCGTGCACGCGCATGGCGACGTGGCGGGGGCCGCGGTCGACCACGAACTCGACGTTGACCCCGTCCGGGTAGGCCTGCGCCGGGCTGACCGGGGGCGCGTCGAGCAGCCGGCCCGCGTGCGCGAGGTCGTCGACGAAGGCGACCGCGTGCGGGTTGCCCATGTTCACGTTCCGCGCGGGCCAGCTGCGCTCGCCTACGGTCACCGTGACCTCGCCCTCGGGGAGGCGGGCCCGGCCCATGCCCACGGTGACGTCCCCGTCCTTCGCGAGGTGGACGGAGCGCACGCCCGCGCGCGTGGCGATCGTGAAGTCACCTTCGGCCACATGTCCGGCGTCGTGGAGATAGCGGGCGAACACACGGACGCCGTTGCCGCACATCTCGGCCACCGAGCCGTCGGCGTTGCGGTAGTCCATGAACCACTCGGCCTCGTCCGCCATCGCCTTCGCCTCCGGGTGCGCGGCGGACCGCACGACATGCAGCACCCCGTCACCGCCGAGACCGGCCCGGCGGTCGCACAGGGCGGCGACGGCGGCCGGGGTCAGGTCGAGGGCGTTCTCGGGGTCCGGGACGATCACGAAGTCGTTCTCGGTGCCGTGGCCCTTGAGGAAGGGGATGCGCGTGCGCGTGCTCATGCCTCGATCGTACGGGGTGGGTACGACACTCCGCGGCGCGGCGAGCTAGCCGCGCAGGCGGGCCACGCGCCACACCGCGAGGACGGCCACCACGGCGACCAGCAGCATGTACGCGAGGACGACCCGCCAGTCGACCCGGCGGCCGGAGCCGCGCGGGGGCAGGCCGGGCCAGGTGTAGCCCACGCGCCGGGCGGCCGTCATGCCCCAGCCCGCGGCACAGCAGCAGATCAGCAGGCCGAGCATCGCGATGACGGCACCGCTGTCACCGAAGTCGAAGGCGAGCGGGAAGGCGAACATCAGCGAGCCGACGGCGGACAGCCCCACGATGGGCGCGAGCTGCCAGATGCGCAGCCGGCGCTGCGGGCGCAGCTCGACCTCGACCTCGGGCCCGCTCTCGTACATCTCCTCGGGCGCCGGCCCGTCGGCGGTCACGCCGTCCGGGGACTCGTCGGGGCCGTCGTCGGACAGCGGGTCACCGAGGAGGCGCTCCTCGGCCGGCCGGTGCTCGTCCAGCCCGTCGCCGGGCAGGTCGCGGGTGAGCTGCTCGTCGCCCAGGCGGTCGCCGTCCAGGCGGTCCCCGGCCGTCGGGTCGCCGGCCGCACGGTGCCCGGCCGGTCCGCACTCCGTCGCACGGGCCGCCCCGGCCGGGTCCGGTTCGTCACCCGCCGTGGTGACGTGCTCGGCACCTGGTGCGGTGTCGCGAGGGCCGGCCTCCATCGCCACGCGCCCTCCCCACTAGGTTCCACTTGGTCGATCGAAGCTCGATGATGGCACGGCGCCGAAGGCCCCGATGACCGGCGGCGCATCCCGATGCCATCACGTGATCAGGCTGTAACCGGTCGTTCGACCAACGCGAGGGCCCGGTGCGGAAGTTCCTCCCGGGCGGCCGCGGCCCCACTCAACCAGTGCACCCTCGGGTCGCGCCTGAACCACGAATCCTGCCGGCGCGCGAAGCGCTTGGTCGCACGCACGGTCTCGGCCCTGGCCTCCGCGTCGGTGCATTCCCCGGCGAGCGCCGCGAGCACCTGCTGGTAGCCGAGCGCGCGCGACGCCGTGCGCCCCTCGCGCAGGCCCTGCGCCTCCAGCGCGCGCACCTCGTCCACCAGACCGGCCTCCCACATCAGGTCGACGCGGCGCGCGATGCGCTCGTCCAGCTCCGGACGCTCGACGTCGACACCGATCTGAACGGTGTCGTAGACCGAGTCGTGTCCGGGCAGGTTCGCGGTGAAGGGCCGGCCGGTGATCTCGATCACCTCCAGCGCCCGGACGATCCTGCGGCCGTTGCTGGGCAGGATCGCGCGGGCCGCCTCCGGGTCGGCGGCGGCCAGCCGGGCGTGCAGGGCGCCCGGGCCGCGCAGCACCAGCTCCTCCTCCAGCCGGGCGCGGACCTCGGGGTCGGTGCCGGGGAACTCCAGGTTGTCCACGGCCCCGCGGACGTACAGGCCGGAGCCGCCGACGAGGATCGGCCAGCGGCCCTCGGCGAGCAGGGCATCGATCCGGGCGCGGGCGAGCTTCTGGTACTCGGCGACGGAGGCGGTGACCGTCACGTCCCAGATGTCGAGCAGGTGGTGCGGTATGCCGCCGCGCTCTTCGGGCGTCAGTTTGGCGGTACCGATGTCCATCCCCCGGTACAGCTGCATGGAGTCGGCGTTGACGACCTCGCCGCCGAGCTGCTGGGCCAGAAAGACGCCGAGATCGGACTTTCCGGCCGCGGTGGGTCCGACGACGGCGATGACGCGGGGGGTGGGGGGTGCACTGCTCACCGCACCAGTTTCGCAAACCTCCGGGTGGGCTCTCGAACGAGTTACGTGACGCATGGGCTTTTGCGTCGTTGCCCGTGGCGAGATACCGCCTCCGAATCAGGGAGGCGGTGACCCCGGCGGCGCAACCGTACGCACCGGGTGACGCGGGAATTCGCCCGCACGAGTACCGTATGGAGTGAATATGGGCGTGTTTGCTCGGTTCTTCGGCAAGTCGAAGGCGACTCCGGAGACGCCGGACGCCGTGGCGCAGACCGGTGTGGAGCCGGACGGAGCCGAGGCGGAGGAGGTGGAGTCGGCAGCTGTGGAGGAGACTGCTTCGGCGGAGGCGAAGGGTACGACCGAGGACGAGTGCGACGGGCGTGAGGACGCCACGGCGCAGTCCGGTGTCGGCACCGGTGCGGACGAGACGTCCGACGGCTCCGGTATCCCCAAGCAGCAGTCCGCCGAGGAGGCCGCCGACAGCGCGACCAGCGAGGGCGCCCGCAGGTAACTGTCCCGCGAGGGAAGGTGGACCATGGGTCTGTTGGACAACATGAAGGCCAAGCTCGGCCCGGCCAGGGACAAGGTGTCGGACCTCGCGCGACAGCACGGGGACAAGGTCACGCACGGCATCGACAAGGCCGCGAAGGCCGTCGACGAGCGGACCAAGGGCAAGTACAGCGACAAGATCCACGCGGGCACGGGCAAGGCCAAGGAGGCGGTCGACCGCCTCGCGCACAAGGAGGGCACCGGCCCCGAGACGGACGGGACCGACCCGGCGGCGCCCACCCGGCCGCAGGAGCCGCCCACGGCTTCCTGAGCCTCGGACGGCGCCCTTGCGGCACGGGGCACGGGTATCGGCGGACGGTCGCGGAGCAGCGCCAGCAGCTCCCGGCCGTCCGCCGTCTCATGGGCGCGGCCTCATGGGTGCGGCAGGCTTCTCCGGGGACGGGGCGGGCGGTCCCGGGACCGCATCGGATGCCCTAGGACCAGGTGGCGACGACGTATCCGACGCCGTACGGCGCGTCCTCGTACAGCAGCGCGCCGGCCAGGTCCGCGCCCTCGGCGGCACCGGCCAGGACCTGCCAGGGGGCCCGGCCGGAGGCCTTCAGCTCGTGGGCCAGCTCGGGGTCCAGTGCCCGGACGGCCGCCAGGTCCGCCGTGCCCAGCGCCCGCGCGACCCCGGCGTCGAACGGGGCCGCCCGCTCGTCCAGGTATCCCGGCGCCTTCAGCGTGCGGCAGGCGCTGGCGTCTCCCATCACCAGCAGCGCCACCCGCCCGGCCCGGGCGCCGATCTCCCGCCCGGTCGCGAGACACCGTTCGGGGGCCAGCGGCTCCCCCACGCCGAGTCCCGCGATCGGGGCGTCCGCCCAGCCGGTCCGCTCCAGCAGCCAGGCTCCGACGGCGAGCGACGGCGGCAGCTCCCGCCCGGGGACGGCGTCCGTGGCCCGGCCCAGGCGTACGGCGGCGTCGACCCCGAAGCCGCGGAAGGAGCCCGGGGTGCCCTGCGCGAACGGTCCGCGCCCGCTCCGCTCGGCGGGTCCGACGACCACCAGGAGGTCCGGGCGGGCGGCGACGAGCACGCCCAGCGCGTCGGCGCAGGCCGCACGGGCGGCGTCCAGCTCGGGCGCGGCGCCCGCGGCGACCTCGGGTACGAGCAGCGGTGGGCAGGGACAGGCTGCGGCGGCTACAAGCATGACCGGCAGCGTACGCCGCACGACCGCCGACGGCCGTGTCAGTCCGCG
Source organism: Streptomyces sp. MUSC 14 (assembly GCF_001866675.1). Lineage (NCBI taxonomy): Bacteria > Bacillati > Actinomycetota > Actinomycetes > Kitasatosporales > Streptomycetaceae > Streptomyces > Streptomyces sp. MUSC 14. Next base: position 60,366 of record NZ_MLYN01000025.1, on the reverse strand, counting down.
ACGGGCATCGACCTGACCACGCGGACGCCCCGGCCCCGTACCGCCCCTCTTCGCGGCAGGCCCTCAGTCGCAGCCGCAGCCGCTTCCCGCCGCGGCCGGCAGCGGCTCCGGGACGCCGATCTTCGGCAGGCCCAGCATGACGCCCGCGGGCTTGGCGGCCTCGGCGGCGTTGCGCTTCTCCCAGGCGTCACCCGCGCGCGTGCGGCGCACGGAGAGGACGGGGCCCTCGGCGAGGAGGTGGTGCGGGGCGGCGTAGGTGATCTCGACCGTGACGACGTCGCCGGGGCGGACCTCCTGGTCCGGCTTGGTGAAGTGGACCAGCCGGTTGTCGGGGGCGCGGCCGGACAGGCGGTGCGTGGCGCCGTCCTTGCGGCCTTCGCCCTCGGCGACCATCAGCTCCAGCGTGCGGCCGACCTGCTTCTTGTTCTCGTCCCAGGAGATCTCCTCCTGGAGGGCGACGAGCCGCTCGTAGCGCGCCTGGACGACCTCCTTGGGGATCTGGCCGTCCATGGTCGCGGCGGGGGTGCCGGGCCGCTTGGAGTACTGGAAGGTGAAGGCCTGCGCGAACCGGGCCTCGCGCACGACGCGCATGGTCTCCTCGAAGTCCTCCTCGGTCTCGCCGGGGAAGCCCACGATGATGTCGGTCGTGATCGCCGCGTGCGGAATGGCGGCCCGCACCTTCTCGATGATCCCGAGGTAGCGCTCCTGGCGGTACGACCGGCGCATCGCCTTGAGGACCGTGTCCGAGCCGGACTGGAGCGGCATGTGCAGCTGCGGCATCACGTTCGGGGTCTCGGCCATGGCCGCGATCACGTCGTCGGTGAAGTCGCGCGGATGCGGCGACGTGAACCGGACGCGCTCCAGGCCCTCGATCGTGCCGCAGGCGCGCAGCAGTTTGCTGAAGGCCTCGCGGTCGCCGATGTCGGACCCGTACGCGTTGACGTTCTGGCCGAGCAGCGTGATCTCCGAGACGCCCTCGGCGACCAAGGCCTCGATCTCGGCGAGGATGTCGCCGGTACGGCGGTCCTTCTCCTTGCCGCGCAGGGCCGGGACGATACAGAAGGTGCAGGTGTTGTTGCAGCCGACGGAGATCGACACCCAGGCCGCGTACGCGCTCTCGCGCCGGGTCGGCAGGGTGGAGGGGAACGCCTCCAGCGACTCGGCGATCTCGACCTGCGCCTCCTGCTGCACGCGCGCGCGTTCCAGCAGGACCGGGAGCTTGCCGATGTTGTGCGTGCCGAAGACGACGTCCACCCAGGGTGCCTTCTGCACGATGGTGTCCTGGTCCTTCTGCGCGAGGCAGCCGCCGACCGCGATCTGCATGCCGGGCCGCGAGGCCTTGCGCGGCGCGAGCCGGCCGAGGTTGCCGTACAGCCGGTTGTCGGCGTTCTCGCGGACGGCGCACGTGTTGAAGACCACGACGTCGGCATCGCCGTCCGAGCCCTCCGGCGCCCGCACGTACCCGGCCTCCTCCAGCAGCCCGGACAATCGCTCGGAATCGTGGACGTTCATCTGGCACCCGTAGGTACGCACTTCGTAGGTCTTGGGTCCCTGCACGTCCACTGCCCGGCTCCGGTCGCTGCTGCTGGTCATGGGTCAAGGGTAGGCGCTGCTCGGGGTGACGGGGATCGGCGGGCCGACGGGGTGCGGGGATCCAGCGGGCCGATGGTTCTCCGGGTCCTGCGGGTGCGTGGCGCCGGCGGTCGGGTCGGCCGCTGCGGAAACCGGGTGGAGGGGGCGTGGGCCTTGTGCCTAGGGTCGCGGAATGAGTACACGTACGTTCCGGATCACCGTCCGCGGTGCCTTCGACGGCCTCAGCGACGCTCAGCGGGCCGCCCTGCTGGCCGACGCCGCCGCACACGATGTGCTGCGCGCCGCGTTCACACCCGAGGGCAGTCTCACCTACGACATCGCCGCCCGCCCCGCCTTCGTCTTCCGCTTCTCCGGCACCGGCGAGGAAGAGGAGGACATCCTGGAGGCGACCGAGCGGGCCGAGGAGGCGGCGCAGAACTGGCTGACCGAGCGCGGCTACGGCTTCAAGAACCTGCGCTCCAGCGCCGAGGACCTCTCCCAGGCCCCGATGGGCAAGCGGCAGCGGCGCGCGGCGCGATACGGCGGAGCATGAGCTTGAGTACTCAAGGATCCTGCAATGGATTCCGGAGAGCTCGGCAGTGGCTTCCGGAGAGAGCGGGGCGGCGATGAGTGACACCCTCGACGCGACCCTGCGCCTGGTCAGGGCGCAGGCGGCGCTCGTACGGCGCTTCGACTCCCGGCTGAGCGGGCTGCACGGGGTCAGCCTCGCCGACTTCACCCTGTTGCTGCGGCTGGGACAGGCGCCCGGCGGACGCATGCGCCGGGTCGATCTCGCCGAGGCCCTCGGCCTGACCGCTTCCGGGGTCACGCGCGGGCTGGCCCCGCTGGAGCGCATCGGGCTGGTGACCCGTGAGCCGGACGCCCGCGACGCGCGCGTGGCCTACGCGTCGCTGACCCCGACGGGGCGCAGACGGCTGTCGGAGATGCGTACCACGGCCGAGGAGACCGCCGCCGAGGTCTTCGGCGCCCGGGCATGGAGCGGCGAGGACGTCGCCCTGCTGTCGGGGCTGTTGACCCGGCTCGGCGGCGCCGGCCTCGACGGCCGCTGAGCCCCGGGCGGTTGCGAAGCCCCCGGGCGGCCACGGTCCGCCCGGGGAGGCCGCCGTGACGGGCGGCCACCCGCAACACCGGTACATGCGGGCGCACTTCGGCCATGGACGGCCCGAACACGCCGTGTCACAGCTCACGTTCAGTTGTGGCCGGACGGTGAGGGAGTGATGGATGCGGCGTGGCATGCTCATGTTTCGACATCGAGTTACCGGCCGGTACCGCCGCTGAGCAGACCGCCCGCCGGCATCTCTCTGCCACCCCCCACTCCACCCGGGACCGACCTTGCGCAGACGCACGAGGCACAGGTACGCCCTGCTGCCCGCCCTCGCCGTGACCACCCTCTTCCTCGCCACGGCCTGCTCCTCGTCCGCACCGCACGCCGAACCGGCGTCGGCAGCCGGACACGGACAGCCCTCCACGGCCCCTGTCCGTGCCACCGACGGCACGGACCGCTCACTCGCCGTCGCCGCCGCTCCCGCCGCCCCCGCGACAGCCACGGCGGGCCCGCCGGGCACCGGGCAGCGCGCGCATCGGACCACGCTGGCCGTCGCCTCGTACGACAGCCGCACACGACGGGCCGTACTGTCCAACGAGTCGTCTCCACAAAGGAGTTCGACAGCCACCCCCTCGCACTCTCCCTCAGCCTCCGCCCCGCCCTCTCCTTCCGGTAGTTCCCCGGGTGTCGCGCACCGGACCGCCGTGGGCGACGTGATCGCCAGCGCGCCCGCGCCCGGCGCGCCGCACGGACTGCTCGCCGAGGTCACCAAGGTGATCGGCGAGACGGACCGGGGCACGCAGGTGCAGACGGCACCGGCCACGCTGAACGCCCTGCTCGGTGACGCCACCGCGAAGGGCGACGTGCCGGTCGACCCCTCGTCCTTCGCCGTCGAGAAGCTGCTGCCCGGGGTGAAGGTGTCCTGGGCCAAGGCCGGTGACGTGCGCGTCGGTCCGAAGGGCGCGACCGTGCCGCTCGGCAGCCTCCGGCTCGACGTGAGCGCCGCGGTGCCGTCGGCGAAGGACGGCCCGGTGTCGGCCAGTGCCTCCGTACACGGCTTCGTCCAGGTCGCCCCGCGGGTGGACTTCGCCTACGGCGGCACCGGCACCGGAGTGGCACCCGGGTCGGCGTACCTCGGCGTGTCCGGTCGCTGGACCTCCGGCTGGTCGGTCGGGGGCCGGGCCGCCGCGACGACGGGCGCGCCGCTGCGCATCCCGTTCGCCACGCTGCACGCCGATCCCGTCCTCCAGGTCGGTCCGGTCCCCGTCGTCGTCAACCTCGGCCTGACCTGTTACATCCAGCTCAGCGGTGACGGGCACGTCACCGTCGACGTCGAGCAGAGCCTCAAGGGCTCCTTCACGGCGGGCGGCACCTTCGGCCCCGCCAAGGGCTGGACGCCGGTCAGCTTCTCGGACATGACGAGCACACCCGTACACGCCTCCGTCACCACCGCCGGGCAGCTGAAGACGGCGCTCGGCGCCGAGGCCTCCGTCGGCCTCTACGGCGCCGTCGGCGTCACCGCCGACCTGGCCCCGTATCTGCGCGGCGAGGCCTCCGGAACGGTGGTCACCGGCTCCCCCTCCACGTCCACCGGCACGGGCGGGGTGAAGGCCTTGATGGCCTGGCGCGTGTACGGCGGCGTCGATCTGTCCGGGACGCTGCGGCTCCAGCTGTCCGTGTTCGGCACGCCGATCATCCACCGGGACATCCCGCTGGGCGCACTGCACCGCGAGTGGAAACTGGCGGGCGGCACCCTCAAGACCCCCTAGGCCCCCTGGGCGCCCGGCTCCGCCGGTATCCAGCCCTGGCCGCGCAGTACGGCCGAGACGTCCGGGGCGCGGTAGTGCTCGCCCTTGAGGACCTTGCCGTCGGCCCGGCGGGCGACCTGCCCGTCCGGGCCGATCTTGCTCATGTTGGCGCGGTGGATCTCGGCGATCACCTGGTCGAGGTCGATGCCGTGGACGAGCGCCGTGCCGTAGGCGACGTAGACCACATCGGCCAGTTCGTGCGCGAGCTTGTCCAGCGGGCCGTCGACCGCGACCTCGGCGACCTCCGCGGCCTCCTCCGCGAGCAGTTCCCCGCGGTGCGCGGCCAGTTGGGGGTCCACCTCCGCCGGCGTGCTGCGGGCGTCGAGGCCGAAGGCATGGTGGAACTCACGGACGAGGCCGGCGGGCGAATTGCTCATGCGTCGACTCTAACGGCCGCCACTGACAGCGCCCCGGCTCTCCTCCTCGCCCCGGGAGCGACCCCGGCCCTGGTCATGGGCACGCCCCGGCTGGCAGGATCGCCGCATGCCGAAGTTGTTCCCCCGGCTCGGCAGGCGCCGGGCGCTGCCGGTCGCGGCCGCCGGGGCCGTGCTGCTCGGGCTGCTGCTGTGGTGGCTGCTGCCCCTGGGCGAGAAGCCGCCGAGCGGGACGATCGTCTTCAGCACGGGCACGTCCTCGGGGGTCTACCAGGAGTACGGCGAGCGGCTGCGCACCGAGCTGGCCAAGGACATGCCCGGGCTGAAGGTCGACCTGCTCGGCAGCGCCGGTTCTCAGGAGAACGTGCAGCGGGTGGCGACCGGCAGGGCCGACTTCACCATCGCGGCGGCCGACGCGGTGGAGACGTACGAACTGGCGCACGGCAGCGGCGCCGGACGGCTGCGCGGGGTGGCCCGGCTCTACGACGACTACGTGCATCTCATCGTGCGCAGTGACTCGGACATCCGGAGCGTGGCGGACCTGCGGCACAAGCGGGTGGCGACCGGGCTGCCGGACTCCGGGGTGCGGCTGATCGCCGACCGGGTGCTCACGGCCGCCGGCATCGACCCGCACCGGGACATCACCGCGGCCGGCGACGGCATCGACACCGGGCCCGAGCGACTCCGGCAGAACAAGATCGACGCGTTCTTCTGGTCCGGCGGACTGCCCACCAAGGGACTGGTCGGGCTGGCGAAGAAGGCCGCGTTCAGGTTCCTGCCGATCGACGGCGACCTCGTCACCAAGCTGCACGACGAGGGCCAGGAGAACCGCTACTACCGGGCCACCAGCATCCCCGAGTCGGCCTACCCGGTCGTACAGCAGGGCAACGAGGTGCCGACGATCGCCGTCGCCAACCTCCTGATCACCCGCACGGACGTGGACCCCCGGCTGACCGAGTGGCTGACCCGCACGGTCATCAAGAGCCGCGACGGCATCGGTGCGCACGTCCACAGCGCGCAACTGGTCGACCTGCGCACCGCGATCTACACGGACCCGCTGTACCTCCAGGAGGGCGCCCGGCGGTACTACCGCTCGGTGAAGCCGTGAGGCGGCCGGAGCGGGGCGGGCCTGCGGGAGCCCGTCGCTCAGTGCTCCGCCTGCCGTGGCACCCGCACCGTCACGCGCAGGCCGCCCGGTTCGTGGTGGTCGTAGCTGATCGAGCCGCCGCCCGCCATGAGCAACGCGCGCGTGATGGACAGGCCGAGGCCCGAGCCCTTGATGTTCTGATGGCGGCCGCTGCGCCAGAAGCGGTCGCCCACGCGCGCGAGTTCCTCCTCGGTGAGGCCGGGACCGGTGTCGGTCACCACGACCGTGCAGGTGTCGCCGTCGGCTGCCACGGTGACCACCGCCGTGCCGCCCTCGGGGGTGAACTTCACGGCGTTGTCGATCACCGCGTCCAGGGCGCTGGACAGGGTGATCGGGTCCGCCCAGCCGGTCGTGGGCGGGCACTCCCCGGTCAGCCGGACGCCCTTCGCGTCGGCGGCCGGCGACCACGCGGCCATCCGCTCCTCGGCGAGCGCGCCGACGTCGGTCAGGCTCAGGTCCGCCTCGGCGTGCTCGGCCAGCGCCAGGTCGAGCAGGTCGTCCAGCACCTGCGCGAGACGCTTGCCCTCGGTGCGGACCGAGGCGATCTCCTCGTTGCCCTCGGGGAGTTCGAGGGCGAGCAGCTCGATGCGCAGCAGCAGCGCCGAGAGGGGGTTGCGCAGCTGGTGCGAGGCGTCGGCGACGAAGGCGCGCTGCTGCTCCAGCACGTCCTCGACGTTGTCCGCCATCTCGTTGAACGACCGGGCCAGCCTTCTGAGTTCCGGCGGTCCGCCGGCCGCCGCGACCCGCGACTTCAGGCGTCCGGTGGCGATGTCGTGGGTGGTGGCGTCCAGGACGCGGACCGGTCTGAGCACCCAGCCGGTGAGCCGTAGCGCCGCTCCGACGGCCAGCAGCATCGCCGCGCTCTCGCCGGCCGCGATGAGCAGCCAGCTGTGCAGGATCCGTGACCGCATCTGCCCGGTCGGCGAGTCGGTGACCACGACCGCGACGACGTCCCCGTCCCGGATCACCGGCGAGGCGACGACCAGCCGGCTGCGCTGCCACGGCCACACCTGCCGCGGATCGTGGCTGCGCCGGCTGAGCAGCGCCTCCTCGAACGCGTCCCGGACCTCCCCCTTCGGCGGTACGAGCCAGTCGGCAGGGGCGTTGGCCATGGCGGAGCCGTTGCGGTAGAAGACACCGGCGTTGATGCCGTAGACGCCGTAGTAGCTGTCGAGTTCGCTGCGCAGCGCCGCCAGGCGCTCGTCCGTGCCCGTGCGGCGGGACCCGCCGGGGCCGCCGGTGACGAACTGGGCGAGCGCGGCGAAGCGCGCCGTGTCGTCGATCCGGTCGACGACGACCTTCTGCTGCTGGGCGGCGGCCACGCTGATGGCGAGCGGCAGACCGAGAGCGAGGAGTACGGCCGCCATCAGGACGATGAGCAGCGGCAGCAGACGTGCGCGCACCCGGCCCCGCTAGGCGGCCGGCGCGACGAGCCGGTAGCCGACGCCGCGTACGGTCTCGATCAGTGCGGGCATGCGCAGTTTGGCCCGCAGGGAGGCGACATGCACCTCCAGGGTGCGGCCGGTGCCCTCCCAACTGGTGCGCCAGACCTCGCTGATGATCTGTTCCCGCCGGAAGACGACGCCCGGACGCTGCGCGAGCAGGGCGAGCAGGTCGAACTCCTTGCGGGTCAGCTGGACGACCGCACCACCCACCGTGACCTGGCGGGTGGGCAGTTCGATGCGCACGGCACCGAGGAGCAGCGAACCGTCGCCGCCGGGGCCCGCGTCCTCATGGGCGGTGCGCCGGCTGACGGCGTGGATCCGGGCGAGCAGTTCCCCGGTGTCGTACGGCTTCACGACGTAGTCGTCGGCGCCCAGGTTGAGCCCGTGGATGCGGGAGCGCACGTCGGAGCGGGCGGTGACCATGATCACCGGGGTACTGGTGCGCTTGCGGATCTTGCCGCAGACCTCGTATCCGTCCTGGTCGGGCAGACCCAGGTCGAGCAGGACGACACCGAAACCGTCACTCTCGGGGACGAGTGCCTGGAGGGCTTCCTCGCCGCTACGCGCGTGCGTGACCTCGAAGCCGTGCCGCGCGAGGACGGCGGACAGGGCCGCGGCAACGTGGTTGTCGTCCTCGACGAGCAGCAGTCTCATCCCGGCCCCCTCCGGTTCAGCGGTCGTACGGTCTCGGTTCTCGTGCGACTTGTAGGTGCACGCGCGCGTGCACCATGGCAGTGACGCCGATGGACAAGGACGGCGTCAAGAGGGTTCCGGTTGCCTGTCGCTTCCGTTATCCGGCCGATACGCGCGCGGGGAACATGTGCTACGACACGTGTCCGTTTGCTATCGGATCGTGATGCTCAGATCTCCCTCAGATGTGATGACGCAGGTCACAGCGGCTCATTACTGTCCTCCGAAACCGAGCAGGACGGAGCCCGAGAGCGATGACCGAAGCAGCGCTGGCCAAGGAAGACACGGTCACGTCCGACGAACTGGTCGTCCTGAAGAGCGTCAACAAGCACTTCGGCGCGTTGCACGTGCTCCAGGACATCGACCTGACGATCGCCCGTGGCGAGGTCGTCGTGGTCATCGGGCCCTCGGGGTCCGGAAAGTCGACTCTGTGCCGCACGGTCAACCGCCTGGAGACGATCGACTCCGGCACCATCACGATCGACGGAAAGCCCCTGGCCCAGGAGGGCAAGGAGCTGGCCCGGCTGCGGGCCGACGTCGGGATGGTGTTCCAGTCCTTCAACCTCTTCGCGCACAAGACCGTGCTCGAGAATGTGATGCTGGGCCAGCTCAAGGTCCGCAGGACCGAGAAGCGGCAGGCCGAGGAGAAGGCCCGGGCACTGCTCGACCGGGTCGGGGTGGGCACCCAGGCCGACAAGTACCCCGCCCAGCTGTCCGGCGGCCAGCAGCAACGCGTGGCGATCGCGCGGGCGCTGGCGATGGGCCCGAAGGTCATGCTCTTCGACGAGCCGACCTCGGCCCTCGACCCCGAGATGATCAACGAGGTCCTCGAGGTCATGCAGCAGCTCGCCCGTGAGGGCATGACGATGATCGTCGTCACCCACGAGATGGGATTCGCGCGCTCGGCCGCGAACCGGGTCGTCTTCATGGCCGACGGCCGCATCGTCGAACAGGCCACGCCCGAGCAGTTCTTCAGCAACCCGCGCAGCGACCGGGCCAAGGACTTCCTGTCCAAGATCCTGCACCACTGAGGGCTGCGCCGGCCCGGCCCTCCTACCCGGGTCGCCTTTCCCGACGGGTCTCGTTCCGCACCATTTTCGAAGGATGTTCAGCATGCAGCTCCGCAAGGTCACCGCCGCCTCGGCCGTCGCCCTCGCCCTCGCCGTGACCGCCACCGCGTGCGGCGGCGGCAAGAAGGACGATTCCTCCGGCGGCGGCAAGAAGATCGCCATCGGCATCAAGTTCGACCAGCCGGGCCTTGGCCAGAAGACCCCGTCGGGCTACGCCGGCTTCGACGTCGACGTGGCCACCTACGTCGCCAAGAAGCTCGGTTACGGCGCCGACCAGATCGAGTGGAAGGAGTCGAAGAGCGCCGACCGCGAGACCATGCTGCAGCGCGGTGACGTCGACTTCATCGCCGCCACCTACTCGATCACCCCGGAGCGCCAGCAGAAGGTCGACTTCGCCGGCCCGTACCTGCTGGCCCACCAGGACGTGCTGCTGCGCGCGGACGACACGAAGATCAAGGCCGCGGCGGACCTCAACGGCAAGAACCTGTGCTCGGTGGCCGGCTCGACCTCGGCCCAGAACCTCAAGGCCAAGCTGGCTCCCAAGGCGAACCTCCTGACGTACCCGACCTACTCGGCGTGTCTGTCGGGCCTGCAGAGCGGCGCCATCGAAGCCCTCACCACGGACGACTCGATCCTCGCCGGTTACGCCGCCCAGGCCCAGTTCAAGGGCAAGTTCAAGCTCGGCGGCTTCAGGATGACCAACGAGAACTACGGCATCGGCGTCAAGAAGGGCAGCGCCCTCAAGGCCAAGGTCAACAAGGCTCTTGAGGAGATGGTCTCCGACGGCTCCTGGGAAGCGGCCGTGAAGAAGAACTTCGGTCCGGCCGACTACAAGAACGAGCCCGCCCCGAAGATCGGCGACATCAAGAGCTGAGGCAGCGCCTGCCGGTGCGCCGTCGCTCCTGACGGTGGCGGCGCGCCGGGGCATCCTTACACGCGGAAGCGCGGGAGATCGTGTTCGACTTTCTTGACAAGTACGACGTACTGGGCGCCTTCTGGACGACGGTGCAGCTCACGCTGCTGTCGGCCGTGGGCTCCCTGGTCTGGGGCACTCTGCTGGCCGCCATGCGGGTGGGCCCGGTGCCGCTGATGCGCGGTTTCGCCACCGCCTACGTGAACATCGTGCGGAACATCCCGCTCACGGTGATCATCCTGTTCTCCTCGCTCGGCCTCAGCAACACACTGGGCATCAATCTCGGCGGGCAGGGCTTCGACACGATCAACTTCCGGCTGGCCGTGCTCGGCCTGATCCTCTACACCGCGTCGTTCGTGTGCGAGGCGATCCGGGCCGGCATCAACACGGTGCCGGTCGGCCAGGCGGAGGCCGCTCGGGCCATCGGTCTCAGCTTCATCCAGGTACTGGGTCTGGTCGTACTGCCGCAGGCCTTCCGCGCGGCCGTCGGCCCGCTGACCAACGTGCTGATCGCGCTGACGAAGAACACGACGGTGGCCGCCGCGATCGGCGTGGCGGAGGCGGCCTTCCTGATGAAGAAGATGATCGAGAACGAGGCGCAGCTGCTGGCCATCTCCGCGGTCATCGCCTTCGGGTTCGTCTGCCTGACCCTGCCGACGGGGCTGATCCTCGGCTGGGTGGGCAAGAAGGTGGCGGTGAAGCGATGAGCTCGGTCCTGTACGACGCCCAGGGCCCCCGCGCCAAGCGGCGCAACATCCTGTACACGGCGGTCTTCCTGATCGCCCTCGCCGCCCTCGGATGGTGGGTGTACACGGCCCTCGACGACAAGGGACAGCTGGCCTGGTCGCTGTGGGAGCCCTTCTTCAGCGGCACCGAGGCGTACTCGACGTACATCTGGCCCGGTCTGGAGAACACCCTGAAGGCGGCCGCGCTGGCGATGGTCATCGCGCTTCCGCTGGGTGCCGTCCTCGGCATCGCCCGGCTCTCGGACCACGTGTGGGTGCGCGTCCCTGCCTCGATCGTGGTGGAGTTCTTCCGGGCGATCCCCGTCCTGGTCCTGATGATCTTCGGGCTCGCGCTCTTCGCCCAGTACACCGGTGTCAGTTCGGACGACCGTCCGTTCTACGCGGTCGTCACCGGTCTGGTGCTGTACAACGCCTCGGTGCTCGCCGAGATCGTCCGTGCGGGCATCCTCGCCCTGCCGAAGGGGCAGTCCGAGGCGGCCCTGGCGATCGGCCTGCGCAAGGGTCAGGTGATGCGGCTCATCCTGCTGCCGCAGGCGGTCACCACGATGCTTCCGGCGATCGTCAGCCAGCTGGTGGTCGTCGTGAAGGACACCGCCCTCGGCGGCGCCGTCCTCACCTTCCCCGAACTGCTGGCCTCGGCCAACACGATGAGCGGCTACTACGGCAACATCATCGCCTCGCTGGCCGTCGTGGCCGTGATCTACGTGATCATCAACTTCTCGCTGACCTCGTTCGCGAGCTGGCTGGAGGGCCGGCTGCGACGGCGCAAGAAGTCGGCCGGCGCGGTGCTGGCGGTCGCGGACCTGGCGGACATCGCGGGCACGGCAGGCACGGGCGCCGACACGGCCGGCTCCGGCGCGGGCATCGGCGACGTCGGCGCCCGGAAGTGACGGTCACTCACGTCGTGTGAGTGGGGGTGCGGAGAACGCAGCGCACCCGGAGAACCCGGAGAACAGGGAGACCGTGGAGGAGCCGAATCCGGCCGCGGTGGGCGGCACCGTCGGTACCGGTGGCGCCGCCTGACACCTCGGCACTCACCCGTACGGGCCCCAGGGGCAGTGGCATGATCGCCACTGCCCCTCGTCGCTTGACGCAAACTCTGCCAATGGGTTGCATACGTTCTGTGATCGTGCACCCCGCTTCACCTTCTTGTTCACCGTCGTCCGTCGAGGCACCGCTGCGGGCAGGGGGCGCCGCGCCGTGGACCCGGTGATCGTCGTCGGAGCGGGCCCCGTCGGGCTCACGCTCGCCCTGGCGCTGGCCCGCCAGGAGGTGCCGTCCGTCGTCCTGGACGAGGGGCCCGGCAAGGACGAACCCCGCCCCGCGCGCACCGTCGTGCTGCGCGAGGACACGGCCGCCCTGCTGCAGCGGCTGACCGGAGTGCCGCTCGACGGCTACGGCATGCGCTGGGCCGGATGGCGGTCCCTCCGGCGCAAGCAGGTGATGAGCGAGGTCGACTTCGCCGAGGCGGACCCCGCCGCCCCGCTGCACATCGCCCAGCACGTCGTCACCGCCGCCCTGCGCACGGCCGTCGCCGACGAGCCCCTGGTGAAAATGGCCGTGGACAGCCGCCTGGACGCGATCGAGCAGGACCGTTCCGGCATCACCGCGCACTCCCGTGGCCCCAAGGGCACCTGGTGGCGCGGCAGTTACCTGATCGGCTGCGACGGCCCGCGCTCCACGGTGCGCAAACTCCAGGACATCCGCTTCCCGGGGCGTACGGCGGTGGAGCGGCACGCGGTCGCCGCGCTGCGCGCGGAACTTCCGTGGGAGGGCCGAGCGTTGATCCATCGGACGCCGCCGTGGCGGCAGTCCGGGCCCTCGGCCGGGGAGGTGACCGCCCGCCCCCTCCCGGACGGTGTGTGGCGCCTGGACTGGCTGCTGCCGCCCGGCAAGGACCTGGTCACGCCCGAGACCCTGGTGGCCCGGATCCGCGAGACGCTCGCGGGCTGGACGGACGGCACCACACCGCCGTACGACCTGCTCGACACGGGTGTCCACACGGTGCACCACCGGCTGGCGCGCCGCTGGCGCGCGGGCCGGGTCCTCCTCGCCGGGGACGCGGCGCATCTGCTCGGCGCGCTCGGCACCCAGGGGCTCGACGAGGGCCTGCGGGACGCCGACAACCTCGCCTGGAAGCTGGCCCCGGCCTGGCACCACGGGCACCACGAGGCGCTGCTGGACAGCTATCAGGCCGAGCGGCGTGCGGCGGTCTCCGCCCGGCTGCGCGCCGCCGACCAGCTCCTGCCGGTGCTGCGCGGCGCGGGCGGGCTGCGCCAGATGGTACCGGGCGCGGCCCGGGGCCACGATGCGCTGCTGTCGGACGGCCACTTGGGGCGCGGGGCGCTCGGCGCACCGGGGACGTACACCGACTCACCGCTCGCGGCCCCGCCGCTGGACGGCCGGGTCCCGGTCGGGACCGTACCCGGCGCGCAGGTCACCGACGTCCGGGTCACCGCGGAGGACGGCTCGTTCGTCCGGCTGCGCGACCGGCTCGGCCGCGGCACCCTGCTCGTCGTGCTGATCGCGCCGGGCACGGGCGTGTGGGACCGCAAGCACTGGATGTCCGCCGGGGTGATGCCCCGGCTCGCGGCGGCCGTGACCGCGCTGCCGCACCCCGCCGAGCTGCTGGTCGCCGAGGAGTACCCGGGTGCACCGGCACACAGCGTGCTGCTCGTGCGCCCCGACGGCCATTTGGTCACGGCGCTGAGCGGGGTCCGGCCGGCCGACCTGTACTCGGCGGCGGAGGCGGCGGTGGGCGGCGCGGTGAACGAGAAGGAAGAGGCGGAAGCCGCCTCCGGCGCGCGCTGACCCGCAGGCCGATCACGCTCTGTCCACATGGTGACGGTGAGTTGACCGGAGTGCACGCGCATGCTGTACTCCGGACCATGACCGACACCTGCGTGCGCCTGTGGCGGAGGGTCCACATGGACCTCGTCCGCTACGCGGGCTGTGTGTGTCGTCCGTCCTGCTGAATTCGCTCCCCCTCCCTCTCCGGGCGCCGTCGTGCGCCCGTTTCCGCGAACCTCCAGGACGGTGCTCGTGTCTGCCTCCCCTGCTTCCGCGTCCCCTGACGCCGCTTCCGTGTCCCCCGGCCCGCCCCGCGTCCGTTCGGCGCCCACCCAGGCGGACCTGCTCGACTTCGCCCGTCGTACGGCCGTCGACGCCGCGCTGATCGCCTCCCTTCCGCTCGACCCGGAGGGCCGTACCTGGGTGCGGCTGGCGGGGCCGGGCGGCAGCGAGGCCTGGCTGATCGGCTGGCCGCCCGGCACCGGCACCGGCTGGCACGACCACGCCGAGTCGGTCGGCGCGTTCGTCGCGGCCTCGGGCGAGCTCAAGGAGAACTCCCTCGCCGCCCGACTGCCCACCGACGGCTGGCAGACCCTGGAGCTCTCCGAGGGCGTCGACCGCGAACGCCGCCTTCCCGCCGGCGAGGGCCGTGCCTTCGGCCGCCACCACGTCCACGAGGTCCTCAACGCCTCCCGCGCCGAGCACGCGGTCTCCGTCCACGCCTACTACCCGCCCCTTCCCCGCATCCGCCGCTACAGCCGCACGGGTCAGGTACTGCGCCTGGAGCAGGTGGAGCGGCCGGAGGACTGGCAGTGAGCGGCACCGAGGAGATTTCGGCGGACGGCACCGGTCCGGCGGCGGACGCGGTCCAACGGCCGCTCGGCATCGACGCGTTGCTGGAACGGGTGCGCGCGGGCTACCGGCGCATCGAGGCTCATGAGGCGCACGAGGCGGCGCGCACCGGTGCGGCACTGCTGGTCGACATCCGGTACGCGGCCCTGCGCGAACGGGACGGACTGATCCCCGGCGCCCTCGTCATCGAGCGCAACGAACTGGAGTGGCGCCTCGATCCGCAGGGCAGCCACCGCGCCCCCGAGGCCACCGGCCACGATCTGCGCGTCGTGGTCTTCTGTAACGAGGGCTACGCCTCCAGCCTCGCCGCCGCCTCCCTGCACCAACTGGGCCTGCACCGGGCGACCGACCTGGTCGGCGGCTTCCAGGCGTGGCGGGCGCAGGGACTGCCGGTGGAACCGACGACGCGCTGACGACAGCCTCCCCGGCTGCTGGGGACTGCTGGGGGGCTATTCCTGCGCGGTGGCCACCGTCACCGGCCGCACCCGCAGCGCCGCCCGCCCCGGAACCGCGCTGCCGACGAGCGCGAGCAGGCCGGCCACGGCGACGACGGCGACGTAGAGCAGGGGCGTGACCGTGGGCGCGCCTCGGCCGGTCATGCCGACGCTGAACGCGGTGAGCACGGCGAGGGCGATCCCGCTGCCGAGCGAGGTGGCGAGGAGCAGCAAGGCCAGCACTTCGGTGCGCAGCATGCGCAGCACCTGACGGCGGGTCGCCCCGGCGAGCCGGAGCAGGGCGAACTCCCGGACACGCTCCGCCATCGACATGGCGAGCGTGTTGACGACGGCGATGGCGGTGAAGGCCAACACCAGTCCCATGGCGAGGTAGTTGACCTCGGCGTTCGTCTGTTGCCGGTCGGCCTGGAGGGCATCGGCGTCGACCGGGGAAAGAATCTTGAGGTCCGGGAACTCACGGAGCGTAGCCGCGAGTTGTGTCTGTGTACGGGCTGTGCTGACGAGGACGGAGGAGGCGAGCGGGTTGTCGACGTGCCGGGCGAGGAGGTCGTGGGCGAGGGTGAGATCGCCGAAGCCCAGACCCCGGGCATAGACGGCGGCGACGGTGAGCGTGGCGGGCGTGCCGTCGCCGAGGGTGAGTTTCAGGGTGCTGCCAGGCGCCAAGTGGTGCTGATCGGCGGCCAGTCGGCTGACGGCGACCGTGCCGGGGCCGAGCCGGTCCAGCGAGCCGGCGGTGACGTCCGGGTCCCAGGTGCAGGTCAGACCGGCCGGGGTGACGCCCTGCGCCGGGTACTTGTCGAGACCGATGCGCACGGTCGTGCGGACGACCTCGGTGACGGTGTCGTGCCCCGCGCGCAATCGCTGGGCGGCCTCATGGGGGACGCCGGGCCCTTGCGCGGCGACGACCCAGTCGGCCCGGACCCCGTCTCGGACCTGGGCACGGACGGCGTCACCGAGGGTGGACTGGACGAACAGCACGGTGCAGGTCATGCCGACGAGCAGGGTGAGAGGGGTGACGACGGAGGCCGACCGGACGGCGTTGCCGCGCAGGTTGGCGGTGGCGAGGCGGCCGCCGTGACCGGCGAGCCGGAGCGGGCCGGCGAGCAGCAGGGCGGCCGCCCTGACCAGGAGCGGGCCGAGCAGGGCGACGGAGGTGGACAGGACGACGACGGCGAGGAACGTCACGGGAGTCGAGGCGGGCTCGGTGCGCAGGGAGGTGAGGACGACGACGAGCACGGCAGCGCCGGCGAGAAGCAGCAGCCCGGCCGCGATCCGGCCCCACGCGGGACGACTGGGTTCGGTCCTGGCCTCGGCCAGAGCCTCGGTCGGGCGGATGCGGATGATCCTGCGGGAGGCGATCCGGGCCGCGGCCCAGGCACCGAGCAGGGTGGCGGCGAGAGCGGCCAACAGCGGGAAGACGCTGACGGTGCGTTCGAGCGTGGCGGGTACGGCGCCCAGGGCGACGAACCCGGCATACAGCACGCCACCGAGCGGCAGCCCGAGCAGCGCTCCCACGACGCCCGCCGCCGCGCCGACGATCAGCGCCTCGCGGCCGAGCAGGGCGCGGATCTGCCCGGGCGTGGCGGCGATGGCGCGGAGCAGGGCGAGTTCCCGGTGGCGCTGCTGCACGGTGAGTCCGAAGGTGCCGACGACCACGATCACCGCCACCAGCAGCGAGGTGCCACCCATGGCACCGCCCATGCTGACCAGCCGGGTGCGGGCGCTCGCCGCGTCCAGGAACTCGACGGGCCCCCGGGCGTCGCCGTCGGCGACCTGGACAGTGGTGCCGTGCAGTGCCGCCGCCACGGCCTGCCGCACTCGCCCGGGATCCGTCCCCCGGACCGGCAGCACCCCGAACGCGCTGACCTGCCCCGGGCGCCTGGCCAGCCGGCGGGCCTCGGCGGCCGAGAAGAAGAGGGACGTCTGGTGGCGTACGGCGGTGGCGGGGGCGGCGATACCGGTGACCCGGTAGCTGCGCGGGGCCCGGGTGGACTGCACGGTGAGCCGGTCGCCGGGGTGCAACCGGGCCCGTGCGGCGAGGTGGTCGTCGACGACCAGCTCACCGTCGGACCGGGGCGCACTGCCCGCGGTCAACCGGTACGGCGTGAGCGCGGCGGAGTCCCAGGCGTGCCCGTAGGCGGTACGGCCGCCGGTCCCGGCCGGGGTCAACGGCTGGGCGAGGAAGGTGAGTTCGGGCACGACCCGGGACACACCGGGGACCCGGGCGAGTCGGCTGCGCAGCCCCTCGTCGACCCAGGCGCGCTCAGCGACGGGTTTCGCCTTGTGCTTGACCTTGGTCCTGCCCTTTTTGTGCCTGACGGTGGTCTGGTGGACGTACTGGTCTCCGGAGACCACGACGGGGGTGCCGGCGTAGCGCTCGGTGCGGATGGTGCCGCGCAGGCCGGTGTCGAGGAGGGTGCCGCAAGCCGTGATCAGAGCGGCCGCGCACATCAGCGCGAGGAAGGCACCGAGAAAGCCCGCCTTCCGGGCGCGGACTGTCTGGAGGGCGTAACGCAGCATCATCGGGGCGGGCTCTCTTCTGTTGTACGCGTCGGCGGTGTCGTACGCGTCCAGGCCCCGGCCGGTGTGCCCGTGCCATGGCCCGCAGCGTGTCCCCAGCCTCGCCTGCGCGGGCCTGGCGCAGCACTGCGGCGGACCGGCGTCTTCAGCGGGGGCTAACCCCACTGCGGGAGACCCGCGGGCGATTCCGACGTGCGGTACCACCGTCAGGCCGACCGGCCGGGAGAACCCCGCTCCGAGGCCTCAGATGTCCGCGTCCCCCAGGAACTCGGTGTCCTCGCCCTCTTCCTCCAGGGCCTGGCGGACGACGCGGAGAGCCATGCCCTCGGGGTAGCCCTTGCGGGCGAGCATGCCGGCGAGGCGGCGGAGCCGCTTGTCGCGGTCGAGGCCGCGGGTGGCGCGCAGTTTGCGCTCGACCAGCTCGCGGGCGGTCGCCTCCTCCTGCTCGGCGTCCAGCCGGCCGACGGCCTCGTCGATCAGCGCCGAGTCGACTCCCTTGGTGCGCAGCTCCCGGGCGAGTGCCCGGCGGGCGAGCCCACGGCCGTGGTGCCGGGACTCCACCCAGGCGTCCGCGAACGCGCCGTCGTCGATCAGTCCGACCTCCTCGAACCGCGACAGCACCTCCTCGGCCACGTCCTCGGGGATCTCCCGCTTGCGCAGGGCGTCGGCGAGCTGCCCGCGGGTGCGCGGGGTCCCGGTGAGCAGGCGCAGGCAGATCGCCCGTGCCCGCTCAGCCGGGTCCCCTGAAGACTCCCCCTGCTCGGCCCTCGACGAGGAAGGGGTGCCTTCGTCCTCCCCGGGCGCGTCCCCGAAGCCGCGCCGCCGCCGGCTCCGACCGCCCTTGCCGCCCCGACGGGCTCCGCCGTCACCCTCGTACCCACCGCTGTCGCGGTGCCCGCCCGGGGCGTCGGACTCGCCGTCATCGCTGAACTCGCCGTGGTCACCGCGCCCGCCGTACTCGCTGTGCCCGTCGGCCCGGTGTCCGTCGTCACCGTCCGGGGCGGAGTCCGGGCAGCCCCCGGTGCCCCTCCCCCGTGGGGCACCGGGGGTGACGTACTCGTACTCGGCCCAGTCGGTTCGTCGTGTCACGGGTCAGCTCTTGGCTGCGGCGGCCTTGGGCTTGGCGGCCTTGGCGGCGGGCGCCGTCTTGGCGTCGTCGTCGGCCGCTGCGGTGACCGCCGCGTCCGCTCCGGGCTCGGCGGCGGGCTCCACCGGCCGGACCCCCACGCCCAGCTTCTCCTTGATCTTCTTCTCGATCTCGTTGGCCAGGTCGGGGTTGTCCTTCAGGAAGTTGCGCGCGTTCTCCTTGCCCTGGCCGAGCTGGTCGCCCTCGTACGTGTACCAGGCGCCGGCCTTGCGGACGAAGCCGTGCTCCACGCCCATGTCGATCAGACCGCCCTCGCGGCTGATGCCCTGGCCGTAGAGGATGTCGAACTCGGCCTGCTTGAAGGGCGGCGCGACCTTGTTCTTGACGACCTTGCAGCGAGTGCGGTTGCCGACCGCCTCGGTGCCGTCCTTCAGGGTCTCGATGCGGCGGATGTCGATGCGCACGGAAGCGTAGAACTTCAGCGCGCGGCCACCGGTCGTGGTCTCCGGGGAGCCGAACATCACGCCGATCTTCTCGCGGAGCTGGTTGATGAAGATCGCGGTGGTCTTGGACTGGTTGAGCGCGCTGGTGATCTTCCGCAGCGCCTGGCTCATCAGTCGGGCCTGGAGACCGACGTGGCTGTCACCCATCTCGCCCTCGATCTCCGCGCGCGGGACGAGCGCGGCGACGGAGTCGATGACGATGAGGTCGAGGGCACCGGAGCGGACCAGCATGTCCACGATTTCCAGGGCCTGCTCGCCGTTGTCCGGCTGGGAGAGGATCAGGTTGTCGATGTCGACGCCGAGCTTGCGCGCGTACTCGGGGTCGAGGGCGTGCTCCGCGTCCACGAACGCGACCTGGCCGCCGGCCTTCTGGGCGTTGGCCACTGCGTGCAGGGTCAGGGTCGTCTTGCCGGAAGACTCCGGTCCGTAGATCTCCACGACGCGGCCGCGCGGCAGGCCACCGACGCCGAGGGCGACGTCGAGCGCGGTCGATCCGGTCGGGATGACCTCGATGGGCTCCTTCGACCGCTCGCCCATGCGCATGACCGCGCCCTTGCCGAATTGCCGTTCAATCTGTGCGAGCGCGGCGTCGAGCGCCTTCTCGCGGTCGGTTCCTGCCATGGGTTCCACCCGGTTTGCTTGAGTCGATCGCTTCACGTCAAAGACGCTAACGCCTGCCACTGACAATGCGCCCCGACGCAGGCCCAGCCTGTGGATAACTCGGTGATATCTCACCGCAAAACGGGGCGAAATTCACCGCCTGGAGCCTTGCCTGAGCTTCCATGAGAATGGATGTTCGATTTTCGTGTCAAGCGCCGGGCCACCTCCTCGCCGGCGCGCGGTGCGGGTGACCAGCGGGCTCGGGCCGGAACCGTACGGCCTGCCGAACCGGTCACCCATTGGTGCGCCCGGGCGACGATTCCGCCGCCTCCGCCTGTCCGGGGCCGCCATGCTCACGTGACGGCGGTGCGTGACCGGCACCGCCCGGAGGCGCCGGCGGGAAACCGGGCGTAGTGGCGGGAGGGGCATGGCACAGGAAACGGGACGCCGCGGCGGCCTGGACGGACAGGCGGTACTGCTGATGGCGGGGGTGGCGGACCTGGCGGTGAGCACGCTGGGCTCGGCCGTGACGACCGTACGGGGGCTGCTGCGCCGCTCGGACACCGCGGAACTGGCGTCGGCGGCCGAGCAGGACCTGGTGGCCCGCGGCCGGCTGGCGCTGGACCGCTGCACGAACGTGCCCCCGGCCCATCTGGAGGTCCTCGCCCGGCACGCGCGCGTACACCGGGGTGCCGATGGCGGCTGAGCGATGGAGCGCGGCCGGGTTCCGGACCCGCGTCGAGCAGGTGCTGCATGCGTTCGTCGCCCAGGAGGCCGACCTGCTGGCCGAGGTCGATCCGGCCCTCGGACCGGTGGCCGACCAGCTGGAGTCGGCGGTCGCGGACGGCAAACGGCTGCGGGCGGCGTTCTGCTACTGGGGCTGGCGTGCGGCCGGCCAGCCGGACAGCGACGCGCTGGTGCGGGCCGCGGCCTCCATGGAACTGGTGCACGCCGCCGCGGTCGTGCACGACGACCTGATCGACGACAGCCCCCTGCGGCACGGCCGGCCCACCGCCCACCTGGCCCTGCGCGGTGCCGTGGCCGGGCATCCTCGTCCCGCCGCCGCACGGTCGCTGGCGATGCTGGTCGGGGATCTGCTGATGTCTCTGGCCGGGCAGCTGTTCGCCACGTGCGGGCTGCCCGCCGCGTATCTGGGCCGCGCCCGCCCGCTGTGGTCGCTGCTGGCCCGTGAGCTGATCGCGGGCGAGTGCCTGGAGATCCTGCACACCGGGGCCGTCCCGGACACCACGGCGTCGCTGAAGGTGATCCGGTACAAGACCGCCAAGTACACCGTCGAGCAGCCCCTGTTGATCGGCGGCACCCTGGCCGGGGCCGGGGAGCGGCTGCGGGCGGGCTACTCGGCGTACGGGCTGCCGCTCGGCGAGGCCTTCCAGCTGCGCGACGACCTGCTGGGCCTGTTCGGGGACCCGGAGCGCACCGGGAAGGCCGACACCGACGACGTACGCGGCCGTCGCCCCACCGCGCTGCTGGCGGAGACCTGGCGGATCGCCGGCGCGGACGAACGCGAGCGGCTTCGGGGGCTGCTGGGCCGGGGCGAGCCGGACCGGGCGGGCCTGGACGCCGTACGGGAGGTGATGCACCGGCTCGGGGCACCGGACCGCGTCGAGAACATGATCTCCGCGCGCGTCGCGGAGGCACTCGATGCCCTCCGCGACCTGGACGTGTCCGCGTGCGCCGCCGACGCCCTGGCCGAGCTGGCGCACACGGCGACGGTCCGCCCGTACTGACCCGGACCGTCCCGCCCGTTCGGCGGGGCCGCCCACCGTCCGGGCGCGGACGTCCCGCACGCCCACGACGCGCCGCACGCCCACGGCTCGCAGCACGCCCATGACTTCCCGGACAAGGAGCCCCCTGCCATGACCGTCACCGAGGCATCGATGAACGCCCTGCGCGAGGCCGGCGACGAACTCGCCGACGCCACCGTCGCCGCCCTCTTCGCGCGCGGGGAGGTCGGCACCTTCAACACGCTGATGCGGTACGTCTCCACCGCGGGCGCTCCGCTGCCGGACGGCCTGCCCGACGTGGCCCGTGAGTACCTCCGGGCAACGAGCGTGCCGCCGTCCTGGGTGGACTGGGGCGAGATGGAGAAGGCACGGCTGTTCTTCATCGACAACAACGTGCACATCTCCACGGCGCTGTCCTTCGCCGCCATGCCCGCCTGTTACGTCGTCCCGCACGTGGCGCGGCTGCTGTCGGCCACGCACTCGCTGAAGTACCCCTCCAAACGGATGGCGGAGACCGGCCAGTTCACGGTCTTTCTGATGCAGCCCGACGCCTTCGAGGCGGGCAGCCGCTTCATCCCGGCCGCCCAGAAGGTCCGGCTGCTGCACGCGTCCATCCGGCACCACCTCAAGCGCGAGAACCGCTGGGACACGGCGGTCCTGGGCACGCCGATCTGCCAGGAGGACATGATCGGCGGGCAGATGTTCTTCTCGCTGCTCGTCCTCGACAGCCTGCACCGGCTGGGCATCCACATGACCACGGAGGGGGCGGAGGCCTACTACTACGCCTGGCGGGTGGTCGGCGCCATGCTCGGTGTCGACCAGGAGGCCGTGCCGAAGACCCTCCAGGAGGCGCGGAGCTTCCTCGACCTGTACATGATCCGTCACATGGGCCCCTCGGCGGAGGGCGCGGAGCTGACGCGGCAGCTCATCGACCTGTACGAGGAGGTCGTGCCCGGCACCCTCTTCGACCCGATCGTCTCCGCCCTCGTCCGCCATCTGGTGGGAGACACCTGCGCCGACTGGCTCCAGGTACCCCGCACCCGCTGGGACACACTGGTGAAGGCCGTCCCGCACCTCCTCGGGGTGCTGGAGACCATCGAGGGCCGCTCCCCGCTCGGCGCCTGGGCCCTGGACCGGCTCGGCCATCTGACGACGGTCCTCGAACTGTCCTCCCTCACGCGCGGACGCGTGATGCACTACGCCATCCCGGAGCACCTCAAGAAGGACTACGGCGTCACCGGCGCGGTCCCCCGCACCAGGCGCTGGACCCCGCCCGCCGCGACGGTCTCCCCCTGAGCGCCGCTCTCCGGGCGCCGGCTGCCGCTGTTCCCGGAGGTACTCCACGTGACGTACGGCGGGTGCCTTCGGCCGGACGACGACCGCGCGGGCGGCCGCCGGGAGCCTTGGCACATGAAGACTCCGCGCGCCGTAGGCCGCGTCACCGACCGTCTCGTCGGCCATCCCGTCGATCGGCCCGTCGATCGGCCCGTCAACCGATCCGCCTACCGGTCCGCCGACCGTTCCACCGGCCGATCCGTGGACCGCCTCTGTCATACGACGGGGCTGTTGCTCGTCCTGTCGGGTCTCGTGCACCTGGGGGTGTTCGCGGTGGACGGCGGCCCCTGGTACGGCCCGGTCTCCTGGCGCAAGCCCTTCACGTTCGGGCTCTCCTTCGGGCTGACGCTGATCGCGATCACCTGGGTCACGTCGTATCTGCGCGTCGTGGACCGGCTGCGCGCGGTCCTGCTGGCCGTGTTCGCCGCCGACTGCGTGGTGGAGGTCGGTGGGATCACCGTGCAGGCGTGGCGCCGGGTGCCCTCGCACCTGAACATGGAGACGCCCTTCGACACGGCCGTGTCCATGACGCTCGCGGTGGGCGGCGGTGTCCTGGTGGTCGTACTCACGCTCTTCGCCGTCGCGTCGTTCCGGCAGCGGCCGACGGGGCCCGCCGGCATGCCGCTGGCGGTGCGCTCAGGGTTCGCGATCCTGCTGGTGGGGCTGGCCTCGGGCGCGGCGATGATCGCGCGCGGGGTCGTGCTGACCCGGACCGGCCACCAGCAGGCCGCCTACCACTCGACGGCCCCGCTCAAGCCCCTGCACGCCGTCAGCCTGCACGCGGTACTCGTCCTGCCGCTGCTGGCCTGGCTGCTGTCCCGCTCGCCCCGGAGTTCGTCCTGGAGTGGACGGACGCGTCGGCGGATCGTGGCAGCGGCGGTCGGCTGTTACCTGGTGGCCGTCGCCGGCGCGGGTGTGTGGGCGGTACTGACGTACTGAGGTCCGTCATGCGGGACACGACGGGACACGGGAGAGGCGCGGCGGGGCCGTCTACGACTCCTCGGCGGCCCCGGGTTCCCCGGCCCGCAGCCGGCGTACACGCGCGCGTATCCCGGGTCCGCCCGTGCCACGGCCGCGATGCCCGTGCACCCGGGCGTCGTCCGTGACGGCGTACCGCTTCACGTACGCGCCGAGGAAGGCCTGGAGGGTGGCCGTCGCCGGGATGGCGATGAGCGCGCCGACGGCGCCGAGCAGCGCTGTGCCCGCGATGACCGAGCCGAAGGCGGCGCTGTCGGACCGGTGGGTGCCGCGTGCCGGGTCAGCGGCTCGTTGCCCTCGTCGGTGAGTGCCGCGAGGTTCTCGTCGGTGGGTGCCACGAGCCAAGTGTCGCCGACGCCACCGACAACCAGCTCCCACCTGCGCTTTCGTGACCGATCAGTGCCGTGCCGCAGTCACGTTCGCGAGCAATTGCCGCATATCGGACAGAAGGCGGCGGTGCGTCCGGGCAAGGCGTCAGTGGCGCTCGCCCGGCACGTCCATGACCGTGCAGACCACGCGCCACACGTCCTTCGCCGCCCAGCCGGCGTCCAGCGCCTCGTTCACCGTGCGTCCGCCCAGCTCCGACATGACGTGATCACGCGCGAAGGTGTCGGCGCGCCCCGGACCGAAATGTTCCGCCATCCGCTGCCAGAAGACCGTCAACCGCATGTTTCCCGCTCCATACCCGCCATGACCTGCATGTTTCCACCCTCTCACGCCCCCGCATGACCGTCAGGGGGTTTCCAGGGAGTTCGCCTCCCCCCTGAACCAAGCATCCATGGCGGCGCGACCTCGCGTGCCTGCGTCGGGCGTGACGTGCGTGTATGTACGCAGAGTAGAGCCAGGATCGGCGTGCCCGAGCCAGCGGGCGAGGGAGTCGATCGACTCGCCGGCTTCGAGCCGGACGCCGGCGCAGGTGCGGCGCAGGGCATGGAAGTCGAGCTCGTGTGAGGGCTCCCACTTGCTCCCGTCGGAATCGGGGTCCGCTTTGCCGATGAGTCCTGCGGAGGCGAGCGCGCCCAGCGGGAGGCACAGGACCGATTCGACCAGGAGCACGACGCCTGACCGGCGCGCTCGGCGCAAGCACGAGTCGCGCCGCGCTGTGGCAAGCGCCCGCCCGATCACGGGCCGTGCGGCCCCTTCGCCCCCGACCCCGGCGGAGTTGCTCAGTCCGGTCGCGGAGTTGGCCTTCCAGGGCCGGGAGGTCGCCACGGGCCACGCTCTGGAGCAGCTGGGCGCACACGGTCGCTTCGGCGGCGAGGCCGGCCGAGCTGCCCGGCGGCGGCCCGTCGGCGTGACGCACGGGGATGACTTCACCTGTCCGGTCCTTCCTGACCGAGGCGAGGAGGGGAAGCCCCGGGAGGATGCGCGGGCACGTCTGTCTCGGCTCGGTCACCGCGGCCGCGTCGCTGATCGGGGGCTCAGGTCTTGAGGGCAGGACGGCACGATGGCTGCCGTCAGCGTCGGCTGGGCCAGGATGCCGTAGTGGCCGGCGCTGGGCAGGGCGGCCAGCGCCGCATGCGAGCGGCCCGATCCGTCGGAGCCGGCAGCTTTCGGACCGCCGCCGAGCAGGGCGCAGAACTCCACCACGTGCGCGGGGCGCATGGCGTCGGCGTCACCGGACACGAGCAGGGTGGTCGCGGGGATGGCAGGGATCGTGGCGCTCTCGTCATAAGGCCTGCTGCTTCAGCTCGGCCGTCTTGCCGACCGCCGCCGGCCAGTCCTGGGGTCGGGGCGCGAGCCGGGCCCGCCGTAAGCGCGGGGCACACGACGGGCAGCCTGCGGGCTTCGACCACTACGACACGGAAACAGGAGTCGCGGGTTGAAATGCTCGGCGGTCAGGCGGCCTTCTGGGGCTGGGGCGTCTTCCGCGTCTTCACCCCGCCGACGACGAGCGCTAGCCCCACGACGACGATGCCGAGGTAAGCGGCGGACGGAAGGTCGACGACCTTGTGCATCCAGCCCCACTCCGTGCCGAAGAGGGTCCGCGAAGCGAAGCTGACGAGCCCCTGGGCTCCTACGACGTAGCCGATGCTCTCGATGGTGTATCCGATGGTCATTCGCACGGATCAACGATCTCGCGGAGGTACCGCAAGATCGTCCTCTTCAGGGCCGAACCCGTAGTAGGCCAAAGGATGCAGTCGCATGCGGAGAGCACCGGCACAGCACCCCACCGCGGCCGAGGAGTGGTCCACACCGGACGGCGCGAAGATCACGCCCTCGTACGCCAAGCGTCTGGGCCGGGCGGCGCCCGTAGCGCGGGGAAGAGGCGGGTCGTTTCCGCGGTGAACCTCCGCCCGCCAAGAACTCGGTGTTGCGGATGGCTGTGGGTGGTGCGCGGCCGCCCCCGGCGATACCGGGGGGCGGCCTGTGGGCCGGTTACTTCGGGGGGACGAGCATGCGTTCGGTGCCGAAGGTGGCGCCGGTGTGCGTGTACATGCCGGTCTCGCCGTCGGACCAGCGGACGACCAGGTCGTCGGGCCAGCCGTTGGAGTCGTAGCTGCCCGCTGTCATCACCGAGTCGTGGGACCAGATGCTGCCGGCCGGAGCCATCTGGATCTCCTTGCCGACTCCCCCGGGGCCGGTCTCCTGGAACTGGGAGACATGTCCGTCGGACCAGCGCACCAGGGTGTCCCAGTTGTTGCCGCCGGTGAAGTCACCCGCGGTCACCAGGGTGGCGTCCTTCCAGGCGCTCTTCGGCTTCTCCAGCTGGTGTTCGGTGCCGAAACCCTTGTCGCCGACCGCGGTGTAGTCGGTGACTTCACCGTCGCTCCAGCGCACCAGCAGGTCTCTGACGTACTTCGCGGTGCCGAAGCTGCCCGCGGTGATCTGATCGGCATGGCTCCAGACGGAACCGGCGTCGGCCAGTTTGGTCCCGCCGTCCACACCCGTGGTGCCGACGTCGGAGAAGAGCCTGACCTCGCCGGAGTCGAACACCACCAGCAGGTCCGAACCGTTGCCGCCGGCGAAGTCCCCACCGGTGACGGACTTGGCATTCTGGAAGATGCCGTGCGGCGCGGCCAGCCGGCGCTCGCCGGTGAAGCCGCCGTTGCCATCACCGGTGTACAGCGTGACCTCGCCGTCGGTCCAGACCACGATCAGGTCGCCCTTGCCGTCACCGGTGTACTCGCCCGAGGCCAGCAGCTTGGCGTGGGACCAGGTCTCACCGCCGCCCAAGGAGTACGGCAGCGGCGGCTGGTCGTACGTGCTGCCGTGCGCGGCGACCTGGTTGTTCTTCGCCTCGTCGTAGAGGCGGAAGAACCAGTCGCCGTGCATGGGGCTGTAGGTGAGCCAGTCGTCGTCGGCGTCGTCGCCGCCGCCGTTGTAGCCGCCGACGTTGCCGATGATCTCGCCGGTGCCCTTCGTCCAGTCCACCTGGGAGAACCAAGGGCCGCCGGAGACACCGCCCCACATGCCATGGCACTTGGCCTGGATCTGGTAGAAGCCGGGCAGCGCCTCCGTCTGCGCGGGGCACCGCACGGGATGGTCCTCGGGATCGTGGCTGGAGGGGTAGCCGACCATCGTGACCTTGTTCAGGTAACTGGGGGTCCGCACCAGCGTGTTCGCGCCCACCACGTCCTGCGCCTGCTTGCCGCTCTGCGAAGGCTCGAGCCGGCCGAAGGAGAAGTCCAGGTCGGAGAGGGGCTTCTTGCTGTTGTGCTCGTACCGGTTGTCGGTGAAGAACGTGGCGACCCGGTAGAAGCCGAAGGTCTGCTTGTCCAGCGTCTGTTCGGCGGCGTACATGGGGACGAAGACGGCCCTGCCCCCGTCGCAGTGCCCCGCGGTCAGGATCAGATTGTGCCCGGGGCTCTCCACCACGCTGGCGGTGCAATGGTGGGCGTGCATCCGCTGGTTGGTCGGATCCGTGTCGTAGGTGAAGAGCGTCCCGACGGACGGCAGGCCGAGGATGTGCTCCGCGGTCGGCATGTCGGCCGCCACGCCGGGATCGGCCGGAGCCGCCCGCCGCAACCGGGCTTTGGCGCTCGGGTCCGCCTGCTGCGCGGGCTGTGCCGGGTCGGTGGCCGAAGCCATGCGCTCAGGCGTCCAGAAGCGGATGGCGTCCTCGTCCGAAAAGCCGTCGTCGCCGGTCTCGGTCGCGGCGGACCCGCTCGCGCTCCCGGAGGGTGAGGCCGAGGGCTCCCCGGTGCCGGTCCCGGTCGAGGGGCTGGCGGAGGGCGAGGGCGCGGGTCCACCGGACGGTCCGGCTGAGGTTCCGGCGGACGGTCCGGCGGACGGCACCGTCGCCGGGGACAGGTGGGGCGCCGGTGTGGCGCCCTGAACCTTGGTCTGCGCCTGGGCGAGGCTTCCCCCTCCGGTCAGGAGCAGGGCAGTTCCGGCCGCGAGGACCACGAGGCGCGATATTCGTCTGTGTGAGGTGTGCAAGGAATGCTTTCTGAGTCATGGACGAACTCCCTCCGGACCGGAAGCGGCCGGAGGGAGCGAAGGAGAGATGAAGGAAGAACCGAGGAAGGCGAGGAAGGCGAGGAAGGCGGGGAAGGTGGGGAAGGCGGGGAGCACAGTTCGGCGCGCGCCCACCGGTGCCCGCTCGATCCGCCCGGGGGACGGTCCGCGGCCGCCGGGTCCACCGCTACGCGGAGGGCGCAGCCTTCCGTGAGCGGCGGCGCCGCACTGCGAACGCGCCGCCGGAGGCGAGGGCCAGCCCCGTGGCGGCGACGCCACCGGTGACCGCCCAGGACGGGTCGGCTCCGTCCGCGACGGGCTGGCCGGCGATCGTGACGTGCTGCTTCGTGGTCTGCTGTCCGTGGTGGCTGACCACGGTCACGGTGTAGCGGCCGTTGGGGACGTCGCCTCGCAGTTCTGCGTGACCCGCGTAGACCGTGCCGGGGTCGTCGCATTTGCAGCCGGGGTCGTCCGGGCTGTCCGTCTTGATGGTCAACGGGCCCTTGAAGACGGGCGACGTGACGGTGAGGGAGTCCTCCCCTGGTGCGGCCCGCAGATCGGTGAGGACCACCCGGACGTCACTGCCCGGGCGGAGGGAGGCGGGTGTGCCGCTGCCGGGGGACGCGTTCCTGGGACCGATGACGAACCGGTAGATCTGCGCGGTGTTCTCGGCCAGGATCTTGAGTTGTGCGGTGGCGACGGTACGGCCGTGGCTCGTCGCGGTGACCGGATAGGTGCCCGCGCGCAGGCCCGAGCGGACGCGGTGGTCTGTTCCCGGCGCGTCCACCTGGGCCGACTGCGTCGACCCCTTCTTCAGGGGAGTCAGGGTGATCGGTTCCTGCAGAGCCGGGGAGGTGACCTCGGCCTTGTCCCATCCGGGTGGCATTCCGTCGAGGCTGAACCAGATGGCGTCACCCGCCTCCAGGGCGAGGTTCTGACCCGCGTGGTACTCCAGGCGGACCCCCGGAGACGGGCTGCCGCCCGAAGCCGGGCTCGCGCCCTCGGCGGCCGACGCCCCCGCCGCCCCTCCCAGCAAGGCGGCTACGGCAAGACCGGCGACGCCCACGACCCCAACTGCGTTGCGGAACAACGATTCCCCCCTGGCCAGAGATGGCTGCGGCGGTCGACCGCAGCCATCTGTCGACCAGGAAGAGGGCAGGAGCGGGCAGCTGGTTGCCGACGACCAGGGCTCAACAGACGACGAATCAAGTTCAGGACGCGACGGAATCAATACACCATGTAGTGATCGTGCCCCGCCGAGCGGGTAACGGCGATCACAGCGAAAGTGCAGGTCGTGGGCCACATTCCGTAGCTGACGGAGCGCCGGACGGATATTGCGTCGGACCAACCGCTCGTGTGCGCTTCCACCAGCGCCACTGCACCGACGTCCCCCTCGCCTGGATCCTCTGGGGCAAAGGGCTGCCTGACCTGCTCGATCTGCCTCTCGATCCCCCGCACGTTCTCCTGAAGATCCATAGTCACCATGCTCGGACGTTCCCGCGGTGGCTTGAGCACGAAGGTCCACCTGGCCGGTGACGCCCCGGACTTCGAAGCCGTCATGGCCGAAATCCAGATCCCGCGGAGCGGCCTCGGCAGCCCAAGAACCCGCCCTACGATCGTCCTCGCGGATCGCGCCCACTGTTCACGCGCGATCCGTGGGCACTCCCGTCGACCCGGCATCCGTGCGGTCATCCCACAGCCCGCCGGCCAGATCGGCCACCGTCTACGGCGAGGCCGCGCCGGAGGCCGCCCGCCCGGCTTCGACGCCGGGACATACAACGAGCGCAATGCCGTCGAGCGGTGCATCGCCCGACTCAAGCAGTGGCGCGGCCTCGCACTGCGGACGGACAAGCTCGCCACCGCTTACCAGGCCCCGCTCCGTCCTGCTGCCACCTCATCTGGGCCCGGCACCGAGCAAGGCCTCCGAAGAGTTCGTCAGGACACCCTATGGATGACGAGACGGTTCTGCTCCCCGTCAAAGATGCCGGCCAGGACGTTGGCGTCCGGCCGGTGCCCGACGAAGAGACCTTGCTGGTCAACATGCACGATCAGGATGTCGTGACTGTCGATCACCTCAGAGATGCCCCGGGTCTCGATCGTGTCCGACCACGCGTCCAGGTTCCGGCCGAACCACTCCGGCAGCCCGCACGGCCCACTCACCGCGTCCCAGAAGTCGTTGAGTGTTTCGATCAGCCGTCCACGTAGGTCAACGATCAGCTCGCTTTCCGTCATCGCAGCAGACTAACGAGCATCACTACGGGTCCCTGACCGGTCAAAGAGACAGACCCTGGTCCGATGGGCGGGCGCCGGTCACAGGGACACCAGCACGCCCATGCCTTCCTCACCTCAGGTGAAGAAGGCATGGGCGCGAAGGGCCGGCCCGAGAGAATGCCGGCTATCGCTGCGGCGCCCCGGACGTCACTCGCCGAGGTCGTCCTGGATGTCGTCCAGCGACTGCTGACGGCCCTGCTGATGGCGCTCTTGCTGCTGCTGGCGCGCCTTGTCCTGCGCCTGCTGGCCGCGCTGCTGGGCCTGCTGCCTGGCCTGCTCGGCCTTCTGCCTGGCCTGCTGCGCCTTCTGCTGCATGTCGTCCTTCATGCCCATGGGGCTTCACTCCTTGAGTGGGGGTAAGCCCAGGCTGGCATCCGGCTGTAACCGTCGCATCCCGAAGCATCACACTCCGTGACAGCGTCTCGAACGCCCCCTTACAACTGGACCCGTACAACTGGCCCCAGCGGGCCTTAGACCGGCGAAGGCGGGCGGTATCCACGGAGGACGAGGCCGACGGCATCGGTGAGCGCGGCGGAGTCGCGGCGGCGGGTTCGAGCTGCCGAGGCGCTTCAGGCGACGACGCGAGAGACGGCCGCGGCAAACGTCTTGGCCGCGCGTGAGGCGGCGGGGAAGGCCGCGCGAGCGAGGGAGGAGGCCGACATCGCGGCTCGGGAGGCCGCTGCGGTTGTCCTGCGGCTGTTCGACGACGACGCGGAATTGGTCTCTGAGCTGCTGGGTATACGGCGGAGGACCTGGAGGGTGAGGCGACACCCGTTACCGCCGCCCGCGCAAAGGAGATCACCGAGACACTGCGGGCCCAAGCCGAGCGCCCACGCACCCGTCGTACCCGCACGCCACGGGCAGAGGCATCGGTCCCGCCTCCGCCGCCAACACCCGATGTTCCGGCCCCGGTTGTCATGCCGGATGGCGGCCGGACCGATGCCGCCTGAGAACGACCTCGGGCCCGGGTTCCCGCTCACTGCTTCGAACTCCGGGCCCGCCCCTCTCGACGAGCAACTGGCCCTGATCGGTGAGCCAACGCCCGTGCGTGTACCGGCGGTTGACTGGGGAGCACGGCCGGCCAACAAGTCGGCTCGGGCTCGTCACCGGGCAACGTCGATCGGACATCATCCGACTCCAGCCGCTGGTTCTGGACGGCAGCGGTCTCCAGTACGTGTGATCCTGTCCCCGGACCATCCGTCAGCGCGCATGACCTCTATCGCTTCCGCGTGGTCGTCATTCCGGTGATCGACCACCTGTTGGGCGTGGTCGGTGTCGGCGAAGGGCACCTCACGCCCGCCGAGCGTGACGACGAACACGGGCCCGACCTTGTGCTGGGTCCCGTCTCGCACCACGTCGTTCGCGTCCTTCCAGGAAGCCAGGCAGCGGAGTCGTCGGGTCCAATGGCCCATTCGACGGCGGCGACGACCTCGTCGTCCAACGCATCCAGGAGGTGGCCGTACGTGTCCACCGTGGTCGTGACGGGCTCCTGGCCCAGACGCCGCTGGATGGCGGGCAGCAGCGCCTCGGCCGCGATCAGCCACGACGCGTGGGAGTGCCGGAGGTCGTGAACCCCCGGCACCGCATCGCGAACACCGCGCGCCAGACAGCGATCAAGGGCAGGGAGCGACCCGCGCCGATCGAGGTTCCTGACGTCTCGTCAGCCAACTCGACGGCAACCTGGCAGTCGACCGCAACAGCGACGGCACGACCATCTGGTCCAACGACGCATCAGACCACTCCGGCTCCTACGGGCACATGCAGAGCGATGGCAACCTCGTGGTCCACGAGAGCGGCGGCGCCCCATGCATCAGCGACGCCCTGTGGTCTACCAGCTGCCGCTTCGGCCGGGAGCACTTGCGCAGGGCCTGCAGGGCCCTGGTCGGCGGCGGTTCACCCACCGCCGGCGCGGGGCTGCTCCGATGCCACGGTCGTAGCGTCACTGGTCCTGGCCATGGGCCCGTCGTGTTTTCAGGGAGTTTCAGCGCGGGACGGGCCGGGACGCGGGGGGCTTTCGATTCCACACAACAGTGCAGGTCATGGTACTAACGCACGAACACCTCCGCAGGTCGGCGAGTCTTCCGCCGCCAGTGGACCGTCAACCGCGTGACTCCGGCATCCCGCCCCTGAGGGTGGGCCCCGGCCGTGACCGCTTGCCGAGACCGCTTTCCGTCCTACGGTCTGACCCATGGCCGACATCGGAGCTTCCCCACTCCCCTCCACGCCCCAGGCGCGCTCCCCGCTCTTCCGCGCCGAACAGTTCGTGTGGCTCACCGCGCGCGTGCTGGAGCAGCGCCTCTTCGCCCACCACTTCCTGCACGGCACCGCGGACGCGGTCGAGACGGCGCTCGACGCCTACCGCAACGAGGACGGCGGGTACGGGCACGCGCTGGAGCCCGATCTGCGCGGACCCGTGAGCCAGCCTCTGCACACGGAGCACGCCCTACGCGTCCTGGACGCCATCGGGCGCTGCGGCGGACAGCGGGTGGAACGCGTGTGCCGCTATCTCACCGCCGTCTCCACGGCGGACGGCGCGCTGCCGGCGGTCCATCCCAGCCAGCGCGACTACCCGGTGGCGCCGTTCGTGCGGGTCGTCGACGACCCGCCGAGCGATCTGCTCACCACCGGGCCGGTGGTCGGGTTGCTGCACCGCAACGAGGTGTGGCACGCCTGGCTGTTCCGGGCGACCGACTTCTGCTGGCAGGCCGTGGAGTCGCTGGGGAAGTCCCACCCCTACGAGGTGGAGGCGGCCGTGCTCTTCCTGGACTCCGTCCCCGACCGCTCGCGCGCGGAGGCCGCCGCCGACCGGCTGGGCCGCATGGTGCGCGAGCAGCGGCTCGCGGCACTGGACCCGGACCGACTCGACGCCTATCCGGTCGCGCCCGGCTACGCCCCCGCCGAGCACCACTTCCCGCACGACTTCGCGCACGGCCCGGACTCGCTCGCGCGCGCGTGGTTCACGGACGACGAGATGTCCCGCTCCCTGGACCACCTGGCGGCCGAGCAGCAGGACGACGGCGGCTGGCCCGTCCGCTGGCGCCGTTGGGCCCCGGCTCCCGCCCTGGAGGCGCGCGCCCTGGTGACGATCGCGGCACTGCGCACCCTGAGGTCGTACGGCCGCTTCGTGGGCTGAGCCGGCCTGGTCCGGCCGCGGCCCCGTGTCGCCCTCCGAGGGCCCGTATGCCGGCCGTCACCGTGACGGCAGCCACGACGACCAGCAGGAACGGCGCACGCAGCAGCAGCGTTACGGCGGCCGCGCCGAGCCCGGCCGCCCGCGCGTCCAGCACGAGCGCGTGCCCGTCGGCGAACGTCTGCTGGGCCCGTGAGCGCGGCCAGCAGGGCGGCGAGCCAGGCGTGCGGCAGCATGCCGTAGGCATCACGGAACGCCCGCAGCAGGGCGAACTGGCTGGTGCCGAGGTCGGTGGCCAGCCGCTCCAGGGTCGGCGGCGCGGTCATCCGCTCGTCCAACACGGCACGCGCGCGTGCCGCGAGGCCGGCTCCGGCCGTGCGGACCGGGCGCTGCGGCAGCGGGCCGCGTTCAGCCTCAGCAGCCTCGTCACGGCCACCCGCAGCAGGGGTGTCGGCGGCGAGCGCGCTGCCCTCTTCGGCGGCGCGCAGCACCTGGTGGACCAGGCGAACGGCGTTGGGGTCGTCGAGAACGGGGCGTGACGA
Organism: Streptomyces sp. MUSC 14; assembly: GCF_001866675.1. Taxonomy (NCBI): domain Bacteria; kingdom Bacillati; phylum Actinomycetota; class Actinomycetes; order Kitasatosporales; family Streptomycetaceae; genus Streptomyces; species Streptomyces sp. MUSC 14. Next base: position 26,326 of record NZ_MLYN01000025.1, on the reverse strand, counting down.
AGCCCGGGGTGCCCCAAAGCGTCGTGGTCTCGGCCTCGATCGCGGCGACCGTCTCGGACGAGGGCTAGACCGCGCCGTACCTCCGGCCCTCGGGAACGCCGGCGCGGCCGGTGTGCGCGGTGTCCGGGTTGACCAGGGCGAGGGCTCCGGCGCCCGCGGACACGTCGGAGCCGTGGTGGTGGAAGATCTCGACGCCGTCGGCTGTCGCGGCGATCACGACGTGCTCGTGGGTGTGCCGGACGAAGGTCTTGCGGACGTACCGGGCCCGCAGCAGGTCCACGCCCGGCAGGTCCTCGTAGCGCCGGTGCCGCGCACGCTGCACCGGCCGGTGCCCGTGCGTCCGGCCACCCGTCCGTCCCCCGCCCCGCCCGGTCGCGCCCGCCACGTCTCCGTCCTCCGCCCCACCGCCCCGCGGCTTCTCCCCTCCACCCGTGGCCTCCCTTCGGCCCATCGCACCTCGGCTGCCGCGTCCCGCCGACCGCGCTCGGCCCCGCTCGCGCCGGACGCACGACGTTTCCCCAGGTCAGCGTGATTGTCAGTGGTCGGGTGCAGGATGGACGCATGGTCAGCTCCGCACACCGAGCCCTCGACGGCTTCTCGCCCGCGACCCGCGGCTGGTTCACGGGGGCGTTCTCCGCGCCCACCGCGGCCCAGTCGGGTGCGTGGCAGGCCATCGGGGCAGGCTCGGACGTGCTGGTGGTGGCCCCGACCGGCTCCGGCAAGACGCTGGCCGCGTTCCTCGCCGCCCTGGACCAGCTGGCCTCGTCCCCGCCCCCGGCCGACCCGAAGAAGCGCTGCCGAGTGCTGTACGTGTCACCGCTTAAGGCCCTCGCGGTCGACGTCGAGCGCAATCTGCGCAGCCCGCTGACCGGCATCCGCCAGGAGTCCGTGCGCCTGGGCCTGCCCGAGCCCGAGGTCAGGGTGGGCATCCGCTCCGGCGACACGCCGGCCGCCGAGCGCCGCGCGCTGTCCACGCGTCCGCCGGACATCCTGATCACCACTCCCGAGTCGTTGTTCCTGATGCTGACCTCGGCCACGCGTGACGCGCTCACGGGCGTGGAGACCGTGATCCTGGACGAGGTGCACGCGGTCGCGGGCACCAAGCGCGGCGCCCATCTCGCGCTCTCCCTGGAGCGACTGGACGAGCTGCTGCCGAAGCCGGCCCGCCGGATCGGCCTGTCGGCGACGGTCCGCCCGGTCGACGAGGTGGCCCGCTATCTCTCGCCGCGTCGCAAGGTGGAGATCGTCCAGCCCGAGTCGGGCAAGGAGTTCGACCTGTCGGTGGTCGTCCCGGTCGAGGACATGGGCGAGCTGGGCGGCTCCCCGGCGGCCGACGCGGCGGAGGGGGGCGAGCGGCCGTCGATCTGGCCGCATGTGGAGGAGCGCATCGCCGACCTGGTCCAGTCGCACCGCTCCACGATCGTCTTCGCGAACTCCCGGCGCCTCGCGGAGCGGCTGTGCAACCGGCTGAACGAGATCGCGTACGAGCGCGTGACCGGCGAGCCCCTTGCGGAGCACCACGCCCCCGCGCAGCTGATGGGCGGCTCGGGCGCGGCCCAGGGCGCTCCCCCGGTGATCGCCCGCGCGCATCACGGCTCGGTCTCCAAGGAGCAGCGCGCCCTGGTCGAGGAGGACCTGAAGGCGGGCCGGCTGCCCGCGGTGGTCGCCACGTCCAGCCTGGAGCTGGGCATCGACATGGGCGCCGTCGATCTCGTCGTCCAGGTCGAGTCCCCGCCGTCGGTGGCCTCCGGGCTCCAGCGCGTCGGCCGCGCGGGGCACCAGGTGGGTGCCGTCTCCACCGGTGTCGTCTTCCCCAAGTACCGCGGTGACCTCGTCCAGGCCGCCGTGGTCACCGAGCGGATGCGCACGGGCTCGATCGAGTCCCTGAGGGTGCCCGCGAACCCGCTGGACGTGCTCGCCCAGCAGCTGGTCGCCATGACGGCCCTGGACACCTGGCAGTTCGACGACCTGCTCGCCGCGGTCCGCCGCGCGGCCCCGTTCGCGTCCCTGCCGGAGTCGGCGTTCACGGCGGTCCTCGACATGCTCGCGGGCCGCTATCCGTCGGACGCGTTCGCGGAGCTGCGCCCGCGCGTGGTGTGGGACCGCGTGACCGGTGAGATCACCGGCCGCCCGGGCGCCCAGCGCCTCGCCGTCACCTCCGGAGGCACGATCCCCGACCGGGGTCTGTTCGGCGTCTTCCTGGCCGGCTCTGACCCCAAGAAGGGCGGCGGCCGGGTCGGCGAACTGGACGAGGAGATGGTGTACGAGTCCCGGGTGGGCGACGTCTTCACCCTGGGCACCAGCTCCTGGCGCATCGAGGACATCACGCGCGACCGCGTCCTGGTCTCCCCCGCGCCCGGCGTGCCCGGCCGCCTCCCCTTCTGGAAGGGCGACCAGCTGGGCCGCCCGCTCGAACTGGGCCGCGCGGTGGGCGCGTTCCTGCGCGAGGTCGGCTCGCTGCCCAAGGACGACGCCCGGCCGCGCCTGCTGGCGGCCGGCCTGGACGCCTGGGCTGCGGACAACGTGCTGTCGTACCTGGACGAGCAGCGCGAGGCCTGCGGCCATGTCCCGGACGACCGCACGATCGTCGTGGAGCGTTTCCGCGACGAGCTGGGAGACTGGCGGGTCGTCGTCCACTCCCCCTTCGGCGCCCAGGTCCACGCCCCCTGGGCCCTCGCCCTCGGCGCCCGCCTGTCCGAGCGGTACGGCATGGACGCGCAGGTCATGCACGCCGACGACGGCATCGTGCTGCGTCTGCCCGACGCCGACCTGATGGGTCTGGACCTGCTCGACCAGGCGCCGATGAAGTCCGGCACGGAGTACGACAGCGAGCAGGCGCCCGTCGGCGCGGCGGACGTCGCCTTCGACAAGGGCGAGGTCGACCAGGTCGTCACCGACCAGGTCGGCGGTTCCGCTCTGTTCGCCTCCCGGTTCCGTGAGTGCGCAGCGCGCGCGTTGCTGCTGCCGCGCCGCAACCCCGGCAAGCGCACGCCGCTGTGGCAACAGCGCCAGCGCGCGGCCCAACTGCTCCAGGTGGCAAGCGAGTTCGGCTCGTTCCCGATCGTCCTGGAGGCGGTCCGCGAATGTCTCCAGGACGTCTTCGACGTCCCCGGGCTCGTCGAGCTGATGGGTGACATCGAGTCCCGCAAGGTCCGCCTGGTCGAGGTCACCACGCCGGAGCCGTCACCGTTCGCCCGCTCCCTCCTCTTCGGGTACGTCGCCCAGTTCCTGTACGAGGGCGACTCCCCGCTCGCCGAGCGCCGTGCCGCCGCGCTGTCGCTGGACTCCCGGCTGCTGGCCGAGCTGCTGGGCCAGGCCGAGCTGCGCGAGTTGCTCGACGCCGAGGTACTGACCGAGCTGGAGCGCGAGCTGCAGTGGCTCACCGAGGACCGCCAGGTCAAGGACGTCGAGGGCGTGGCCGACGTGCTGCGGCTGCTCGGCCCGCTGACCGACGCCGATCTGGTCGCGCGGGGCGCGGATCCGCACTGGGTGCGGGAGCTGGCCGGGGCCCGCCGGGCCATCAAGGTCCGGATCGCCGGCACCGACCAATGGGCGGCGATCGAGGACGCGGGCCGACTGCGGGACGCGCTCGGCACAGCACTGCCGGTCGGCGTGCCCGAGGCCTTCACCGAGCCGGTCAAGGACCCGCTCGGCGACCTACTCGCCCGCTACGCGCGTACGCACGGCCCGTTCACGTCGGCCACGGCGGCGGCCCGCTTCGGCCTGGGCGTCGCGGTGACCGAGGGCGCCCTGCACCGGCTCGGGGCGGGCGGCCGGGTCGTACAGGGGGAGTTCCATCCGGCGGGCATCGGCCAGGAGTGGTGCGACGCTGCCGTACTGCGTCGTCTGCGCCGCCGCTCCCTGGCGGCGCTGCGGCACGAGTTGGAGCCCGTGCCCCCCGCCGCGCTCGCGCAGTTCCTGCCGCAGTGGCAGCACATCGGCAAGGGCCACGGGGTGCGCGGGATCGACGGACTGCTGCGCGCCGTCGAGCAGTTGCAGGGCGCCTCCGTGCCCGCCTCCGCGCTGGAGAAACTGGTCCTGCCCTCCCGCGTGGCGAACTACACGCCCGCGATGCTCGACGAACTGACCGCCGCCGGCGAGGTGGTGTGGGCCGGTGCGGGCGCCCTGCCCGGCAAGGACGGCTGGGTCTCCCTCTATCCGGCCGACGCGGCCCCCCTGCTCCTCCCGCCGCCGCACCCTCTGGAGCTGACCGCGCTCCACCAGTCCGTCCTGGACGCGCTCTCCGGCGGTTACGGCCTGTTCTTCCGCCAGATCGCCGATCAGGTGCGGGCCACCACCCACCCCGACGTCACCGACCCCCACCTGGCCGACGCGCTCTGGGACCTGGCCTGGTCCGGGCGGCTCACCAACGACACGCTCGCCCCGATGCGCTCCCTGCTGGGCTCGGGCCGTACGGCGGGTTCGACCGCGCACCGCGCCAAACGGCCGGTCCCGCGCGGGCGTTACGGCTCCCTGACGGCCGCCGCCCGGCCCGCCTCCCGCTCGGGCCCGCCGACCGTCGCCGGCCGCTGGTCGCTGCTGCCCGCGGCGGAACCGGACGCCACCGTGCGCGCCCACGCACTGGCCCGCACGCTGCTGGACCGGCACGGTGTGGTCACGCGCGGGGCGGTCGCGGCGGAGGGCGTCGAGGGCGGCTTCTCGGCGGTCTACCGAGTGCTGTCCGCCTTCGAGGACAGCGGCCAGGCGCGGCGCGGTTACGTGGTCGAGGGGCTGGGCGCCGCCCAGTTCGCCATGGACGGCGCGGTGGACCGCCTGCGCGCGGTGGCGAACGCCCGCGACCGGAGCGAGGGCCTGCCCTCCCCGGCCCACCGGAACGGCTCCCTCCAGAACGGCTTCCCGGGTATCCCGAACGGCCTCGGCGGCGACGTCGCGCCCCACGGCCACACCCTCCCCGGTGCCTTCGACGGCTCGGACGGCGGGTTCGCCCACCCCGGCCTCGACGGCGACTTCGCGTGGCCGCCGGCGGACCCGCCCGCCCGCGACGCGTACGTCTCCCCGCGCGACCTGGCCGACCCCTTCGCCGCCCCGGGCTACGGCGGCCCCCGAGGCGGCACCACGGCCTACGGCTCACCGGCGAACCGGGCCTACGGCGGCGGTCGTGCGGGCTCGCCGGCACTGGACCCGCGGGCCGTGGTCCTCGCCGCGGCCGACCCCGCCAACGCCTACGGCGCCGCCCTGGCCTGGCCGGAGTCGCCCACCGGAGCCGGGCACAAGCCGGGCCGCAAGGCGGGCTCGCTGGTCGTCCTCGTGGAGGGCGAGCTGACGCTGTACATGGAGCGCGGTGGCAAGACCCTCCTCGCCTGGCCCGCCACCCCGGACACCCCGGCACCCGAGGACCCCCGCCTGCGTACGGCGGCCGAGGCCCTGGCCGCGGCGGCCCGCGCGGGCTCGCTCGGCACGGTCACCGTCGAACGGATCAACGGTGCCCCTGCCCTGACCTCGCCGACCGGCACCCTGCTGGAAGGAGCGGGCTTCGTGGCGACACCCCGCGGCCTGCGGCTGAGAGCGTGACAGCGGCCGCGCCCCCGCCGCACCGCACCGTGACACCCTGGACCCATGCCCGAAGGTGACACGGTCTGGCAGGCCGCGCGGCGGCTGCACGAGGCCCTCGCGGGCAAGGCACTGACCGTCAGCGACTTCCGGGTGCCGAGGTACGCGACGGTCGACCTCGCCGGCCGTACGGTGCTCGGCACGCTCCCGCGCGGCAAACACCTGCTCACCCGCTTCGAGGGCGGCCTGACCCTGCACACGCATCTGCGGATGGAGGGGTCCTGGAAGGTCTACGGCACGGGCGAGCGCTGGCGGGGCGGTCCGGCGCACCAGATCCGCGTGGTCCTCGGCACCGCCGACCGCACGGCCGTGGGCTACCGCCTCCAGGTCCTGGAACTGCTGCGCACACGGGAGGAGGAGCGGGTCGTCGGCCATCTCGGCCCCGACCTGCTCGGCCCGGACTGGGACCCGGATCGCGCCCTGGCCAACCTCCTCGCCGACCCCGCCCGCCCGCTCGGCGAGGCCCTGCTCGACCAGCGCAATCTGGCCGGGATCGGCAACATCTACAAGAGCGAGCTGTGCTTCCTGCTCGGGGTGACCCCCTGGCTGCCCGTCGGCGCCCTGCCCGCGGACCGCGCGGAGAAGCTGCCGCCACTCGCCAAGAGGCTGCTGGAGGCGAACCGCGACCGCCCGGTCCGCCAGACCACGGGCCTGCACCGGCACGACCTGTTCGTCTACGGCCGCGCGCCCCGCCCCTGCCTGCGCTGCCGCACCCCCGTCCGCGAGGCCGACCAGGGCGACGGCTCCCGGGCCCGCCCCACTTACTGGTGCCCCACCTGCCAGACGGGCCCCGCCCCCTTCCCCGGCCCGCCGCAAGGCCGCCCCGCCCGCGACCCCCACCACCCCGGCTGACACCACGCCCACGCTCCGCCTCACGCGGCCGGCCACTGACCGATCCCCGCCCACTAATTGACGACCCGTCAGAAATGCTCGTACGGTCACTTCATGGCCCTCTCGGCGTACGACCTCACCGGACGGACCGCGTTCGTCACCGGCGCCGCCGGAGGCATCGGCCGGGCCTCCGCCGTACTGCTCGCCGAGGCGGGCGCGACGGTGCACTGTGCCGACCGGGACCCGGAAGGACTGCACGGCACGGCCGCGCTGATCAAGGACCGCGGCGGCACGGCCGTCGTGCACGTCCTGGACGTGACCGACCGGGCCCGGCTCGCCGAGGCCGTACGGTCCTGCGGGCGCCTGGACGTGATGGCGGCGATCGCCGGGATCATGCACAGCAGCCCCGTGCTGGAGACCCGCGACGAGGATCTCGACCGGGTCCTGAACATCAACTTCAAGGGCGTGCTGTACGCGTGCCAGGAGGCCGCCCGCCTGATGCTCGCCCAGGACGTCCGGGGCAGCATCGTCACGATGGCGTCGGGCGCCGTCGACACGGGCGGGCCGGGGCTGCTCTGCTACGGCGCGGCGAAGGCCGCCGTGGTCCAGCTGACCAAGACCCTCGCCACCGAGGTCGGCCGGCACGGCATCCGGGTCAACGCGGTCGCGCCGGGGTGGATCCGCACCCCCATGACCGAGCGCCACGACCGGGAGGCACAGGCGCACACCGAGGGCACGATGGCCCGGTTGGCGCCCCTCGGCCGGGTCGGCGAGCCGGACGACGTGGCGCACGCGGTGCTCTATCTGGCGTCGGACGCCTCGGTGTTCACGACGGGTCAGATACTTCGCCCGAACGGGGGCGTGGCGATGCCCTGGTGACGTCCCCGGCCCACCAGGCCGCCGCCCAGCGTCCCGTCCGCACCGCCCCCGCCGCCCGCCCCTGAGGTACACAGTGCACGGGCAGTACGCTCAGCCCCCACCCGCCGACCACGACGGCCCCTTCCAGCACTCCCGAGCCCTGCCCCAGCACGAGCCGCAGTCCGGCCCACCACCACACGGCCGTGAGTCCCAGCCCGAGCGCCCAGCGCACTATCCGCGCCACCATGGCCGCCACCACCTCCTGCGTGACGCTAGACCGCCGCCCGCCCGGCGCGGGAGGCGCACCGAGGGCTCATGGATGCAGCACCCCCGGCGGCACACCCGGCACACAGCGACCACACGGCGCGGGACACCGAACCCCGGCCGGCCGCCTACGCGTTCTCCGCCTGGAACATCCAGTGATGCTTCTCCAGATCCGCCGTGACCCCGATGAAGATGTCCTGGGAGACGGGGTCCGGTTCCCCCGTCGCCTCCACCCGCTCCCGCATCCGGGTGATCACCGCGCCGAGCGCGTCCACCATCGTCCTGACCGCGTCCCCGTCCTTGATCCAGCCGGCCGGGGTGGCGCCGATGCCACTGCCGGACGCGACCGAGGCAGCGCGCCCGTCAGGCGGTACGCCGAGCGCCGAGGCCCGCTCCGCCACCGTGTCGGAGTGGGTGCGCGCGGAGGCGACGACCTCGTCGAGCTGGAGGTGGATGGACCGGAAGCGCGGGCCGACGACGTTCCAGTGGATCTGCTTGGCGACCAGCGACAGGTCCACCAGGTCGACGAGGGCACCCTGGAGCGCTTCGGACACGGTCTTCAGATCCGCGTCGGCCAACGAGCTCTTCACGACGTACATCCGTCTTCCTCCGGTGCTTCGGCGCGGTCACGTCCCTCCCACCATGACCGCACCGCACACATCGGGCAAATGGACGCATGACCGGACGCGAACGGCCGAAGCCCCGGCCGGCTCCCCCAGGTCTCCCTGGAGCAGCCGGCCGGGGCTTCATTCGTCTTCGGACGGCTAGGCCACGCGCGCGAACCTCACGCGGCGACCACGTCCACAGCCTCCGCGGGTGCCTTGATGGTCACCCGTTCCGGTGGTACGCCGGTCACCGACACCGAACCCAGCATCGGACGGACCGGCGTGGGCACGGGCTCGGTGGCCGCGGCGGACTGGGCCAGCTCGGCGAGCGCCAGCTCGTCGCTCACCTCTCGCATGAGTTCCGACATCCGTACGTCCAGCGCGTCGCAGATGGCGGAGAGCAGCTCGGAGGAAGCCTCCTTCTGCCCCCGCTCCACCTCGGAGAGATAGCCGAGTGAGACTCGGGCGGACGAGGAGACTTCGCGCAGAGTACGGCCCTGGCGTTGGCGCTGCCGACGCAGCACGTCACCCAGCAGGCGACGGAGCAGAATCATCGGTGGCTCCCTCCTCGGACCGCGTAGCCGCATCCTTCTCGCCCCACCGTACCGCCTCGCGCTGCGGCCGTGCGGGGAGCGATGTCGTGTTCACTCAGGGCTGCAAACATCAAAACCCCCCGTTCCGTTCCGTATCCTGTGCCCGCTCATTCCCGGTCTGTTCGCCCGCAAGCTGCTCAAGGAGCAGAGCGAGTACGCTCCGTACACTCTCCATACGAATTTCCGCACGGCTGCCGTTCAACCGCAGAGCCTCCACTTTTCCGCCACCGGCAGAACCGGCGCGGTCGGTGACGGGGCCGTCGGCTGCGACGAACACCGTCCCGACGGGCTTGCCGTCCTGCGGATCGGGGCCGGCGACTCCGGTGGTCGCGATGCCCCAGTCGGCATCCAGCGCCTTGCGTACTCCGGCCGCCATCTGGGCCGCGACCTGCGGATCCACCGCTCCCTGCCGCGCCAGCAGGGCGGCGTCGACGCCGAGCAGTCCGTGCTTGAGTTCCGTGGCGTAGGCGGTGACCGAGCCCCGGAACACCTTGGAGGCTCCGGGGACTCCCGTGATCTCCGCCGCCACCAGACCACCGGTGAGCGACTCGGCGACGGCGAGCGTCTCGCCCCTCACCGTCAGTAGTCGCACCAGTTCGGTGGCCGTGGAACTCACGCTTCCTCATCCTCCAACGCTGCCGCGCGCTCGGCGATTCCCTGGCGGCGCAGCACAATGGCTTGTCTTACGTAGTCGAGACCGGTGGCGACAGTGAGGACGACCGCCACGGCCATCACCCAGAACCTCAGAGTCGCCAGCCATCCCGTCAGTGCCAGGACGTACATGCCGACGGCGACGCCCTGGGTGAGCGTCTTGAGCTTGCCGCCCCGGCTGGCGGGGATCACGCCGTAGCGAATGACCAGAAAACGCAGCAGTGTGATACCGAGCTCCCTGCCGAGGATCACCGCGGTGACCCACCAGGGCAGATCGCCCAGGGCCGACAGACAGACGAGCGCCGCCCCCATGATCGCCTTGTCGGCGATGGGGTCGGCGATCTTCCCGAAGTCGGTGACCAGGTTGTAGGTGCGCGCCAGATGCCCGTCGAACAGGTCGGTGATCATGGCGATGGCGAAGGCTGCCCAGGCCAGCGAACGCCAGGCCGGGTCGTAGCCGCCGTCCGCCAGCATCAGCGCGACGAAACCGGGCACCAGGAGCAGCCGGAGCATCGTCAGCAGATTGGCGACGTTCCAGACACTCGCCTGGTTGACGGCCGCGGCCGTGATCTTCCCGCCGCGCGCGGGCTTGCCGCCACTGCCACTGTCGGGACCTGGAGCAGAACCGGAGACCTCGGACCGTGCGCCGTCGGCAGCGGCGGCGGAACTCCGGGCGCCCTGTGCGCCGGAGGAGCCGCCCGCGGCGGAAGCCGGGACTCCGGTCATCTGCCCGCCTCCTCACTACACGCGAGCGAGCCGGCCAGCGGCTCGGCCACCAGGTCGACACCTTCCGTACCGACCACCTTCGCCTCGACCATACGTCCGACACTCAGGCCCTCGCCGCTCGTGAGCAGCACCTGGCCGTCGGTCTCGGGCGCCTGGTGCGCGGCGCGGCCGTAGACGCCCTCTTCCCCGTCGACGGACTCGACCAGGACCCGCACGCTCTCGCCGACGCGCTCCTCGGCGCGCTGCGAGACGAGTTCCTCGGCCAGCCGGGAGATGTGCGCGAGCCGCTCGGCGACGACGTCCTCGTCGAGCTTGTCCTCGTACGTCGCCGCCTCCGTGCCCTCCTCGTCGGAGTAGCCGAAGACACCGATGGCGTCCAGGCGGGCGCCGGTCAGGAAGCGCTCCAGCTCGGCCAGGTCGGCCTCGCTCTCGCCGGGGAAACCGACGATGAAGTTGGAGCGCACGCCCGCCTCGGGGGCCTTGGCGCGGATCGTGTCGAGCAGTTCGAGGAAGCGGTCCGTGTCGCCGAAGCGGCGCATAGCGCGCAGCACGTCCGGCGCGGAGTGCTGGAAGGACAGGTCGAAGTACGGGACGACCTTGGGGGTCGAGGTCAGCACGTCGATGAGCCCCGGACGCATCTCGGCGGGCTGGAGGTAGCTCACCCGCACCCGCTCGATGCCGTCGACCTCGGCCAGCTCCGGCAGCAGGGACTCCAGCAGGCGGATGTCGCCCAGGTCCTTGCCGTAGGAGGTGTTGTTCTCGGAGACCAGCATGATCTCCTTCACGCCCTGCTCACCCAGCCAGCGCGCCTCGTTCAGCACGTCGCTCGGGCGGCGTGAGATGAAGGAGCCGCGGAAGGACGGGATGGCGCAGAAGGAGCAGCGGCGGTCGCAGCCGGAGGCGAGCTTGACCGAGGCGACCGGGGCGCCGTCCAGCCGGCGGCGCAGGGGCGCGCGCGGGCCGGAGGCCGGCGCAAGGCCCTCCGGGAGGTCGGCCGGGCCGTGGCCGGGCAGCGCGACGGCGGCGGCCGATTCCTGCCGCTCGGCCGGGCTGATCGGCAGGAGCTTGCGGCGGTCCCGCGGGGTGTGGGAAGCGTGGATACCGCCGGACAGGATGGTCTGGAGGCGGTCGGAGATGTCCGCGTAGTCGTCGAAGCCGAGCACGCCGTCGGCCTCGGGCAGTGCCTCGGCCAGGTCCTTGCCGTACCGCTCGGCCATGCAGCCCACCGCCACGACGGCCTGGGTTCTTCCGTGGTCCTTGAGGTCATTGGCCTCGAGGAGGGCGTCGACGGAGTCCTTCTTCGCGGCTTCGACGAAGCCACAGGTGTTGACCACGGCGACGTCGGCGTCCGCGGCGTCCTCGACGAGCTGCCAGCCGTCCGCCTCCAAACGGCCTGCGAGCTCTTCGGAGTCCACCTCGTTACGAGCGCAGCCGAGAGTGACGAGTGCGACGGTACGGCGTTCAGGCATGGGCTCAAGACTACTTTGTCTCACTGACAGCCCACGTCGACGGGGTTGGCCGATCTTGGCCAACCCCGTCACATCTGCGATCCGGCGGGACCGGTCAGCCCGCCACCGGGTCGCCCTTCGTGTAGGTGAGGCGCTCCACGGCGCCCGGCTGGAACTTGTCGTCGATCTTCTTGCCGTTGACGTACAGCTCGATCGCGCCGGCGTCGCCGAGGATCAGATTGATCTTGGAGCTGTCCTGGAAGGTCTTGGACTCGCCCTTCTTCAGCAGTCCGTCGAACAGCATCCGGCCGTTGTGGTCCTTGGCGTTGATCCAGCTGCGTCCGTTCGGCGCGCTGACCTGCACGGTCACCTTGTCCTGCGGGGCCGCGGCGATGGCGCTGTCGGACGGCTCGGTGCTCGGCGCGGCGGGCTTGTCCTTCGTCGGCGTGGGCGAGGCAGACCTGGTCGCGGACGGCGAGGTGCCCTCGGCGACCTGCGTCTTGGAGTCGTTTCCGCCGCTGCCGCTCTTGAGCGCGGTGAACCCGACGAAGCCGATCACGACGACGATCGCGGCGACCATGGCCGCGGTCCAGTTCGGCCCGCGGCGCTCGGGACGGATCCGCTCCGCCTCGAACAGAGGCGCGACAGGGGTGGGTGCGGGGCGGCCGCCGTGCTCGGCGTCGTACTGGGCGATCAGTGGCGCGGGATCCAGGTGGACGGCCTTGGCCAGCGTACGGATGTGCCCGCGTGCGTACACATCTCCGCCGCAGGGGGCGAAGTCGTCCGCCTCCATGGCGTGCACGATGGCGATACGGACCCGGGTGGCACTGCTGACGTCGTCCACGGTGAGCCCGGCCGCGATCCGCGCCTGCTGGAGAGCGCGGCCCACGGAGACACGGGCTTCCTGGGACTCGTCTGGGATCGGACGCTCGTCTTCAGGGGAGTTGCCGATGGACACGGGGGCGCCTTTCGAGCGTGTGAGCCACCTGTGCTGGAGGTTCAGTCTAGGGGGGTACGAAAGGTTGGGGCGACAGGGCGGTGCTATTTGTACGCCATCAGAACAACCGCTCATCCCAATGGCGGGACAGACACGTCCCCGGGCCCGGGGTCTGCGGCTGCCCTTTCGCTCAACTTGACGTACCGCAAAGGGAAACGGTTGCTCCCTGATCTCTAACGGGTGGATCACGGCGGGACCGCCACCCGGCCCAGCCCGCACCGGCGGGCGGCCCCCACGCGCCCCTACCCCTAGGACTCCCCGCGAATCACCGCGAGCACGCCGTCCAGTTCGTCGGGCTTCACGAGAACGTCACGCGCCTTGGAGCCCTCGCTGGGCCCCACGATGTTGCGGGACTCCATGAGGTCCATGAGCCGCCCGGCCTTGGCGAAGCCGACGCGCAGCTTGCGCTGGAGCATGGAGGTCGACCCGAACTGCGTGGAGACGACCAGCTCGGCCGCCTGGCACAGCAGGTCGAGGTCGTCGCCGATGTCCTCGTCGATCTCCTTCTTCTGCTTGGTGCCCACGGTGACGTCGTCCCGGAAGACCGGCGCCATCTGGTCCTTGCAGTGCTGGACGATGGCCGCGACCTCGCCCTCGGTGACGAACGCGCCCTGCATACGGGTCGGCTTGTTCGCCCCCATCGGCAGGAACAGGCCGTCGCCCTTGCCGATCAGTTTCTCGGCGCCGGGCTGGTCGAGGATGACCCGCGAGTCGGCCAGCGAGGAGGTGGCGAAGGCCAGTCGGGAGGGCACGTTGGCCTTGATCAGACCGGTGACCACGTCGACCGAGGGGCGCTGGGTGGCGAGCACCAGGTGGATGCCGGCCGCGCGCGCGAGCTGCGTGATGCGCACGATCGAGTCCTCGACGTCCCGCGGCGCGACCATCATCAGGTCGGCCAGCTCGTCCACGATCACCAGCAGGTACGGATACGGCTGGAGCTCGCGCTCGCTGCCCTCCGGCGGCTTGACCTTGCCCTCGCGGACGGCCTGGTTGAAGTCGTCGATGTGCCGGTAGCCGTAGGCCGCGAGGTCGTCGTAACGCAGGTCCATCTCGCGGACGACCCACTGGAGCGCCTCGGCGGCCCGCTTGGGGTTGGTGATGATCGGCGTGATCAGGTGCGGGATGCCCTCGTACGCGGTCAGCTCGACGCGCTTGGGGTCGACCAGGATCATCCGGACGTCCTCCGGGGTCGCCCGGATCATGACCGAGGTGATCAGGCAGTTGATGCAGGACGACTTGCCGGAGCCGGTGGCGCCCGCGACCAGCATGTGCGGCATCTTCGCCAGCGAGTGCATCACGTAACCGCCCTCGACGTCCTTGCCGAAGGCGACCAGCATCGGATCGTCGTCCTCGGCGGACTCCGCGAGCCGCAGCACGTCACCGAGGTTGACCATCTCCCGGTCGGTGTTCGGGATCTCGATGCCGACCGCGGACTTGCCGGGGATGGGGCTGATGATCCGCACGTCCGGGCTGGCGACCGCGTACGCGATGTTCTTGGCCAGGGCGGTGATCCGCTCTACCTTCACGGCGGGGCCGAGCTCCACCTCGTAACGGGTGACCGTCGGGCCGCGGGTGAAGCCGGTGACGGACGCGTCGACCTTGAACTCGGTGAAGACCTGGGTGAGCGAGGCGACGACCGCGTCGTTGGCCTCGCTGCGCGCCTTGCCGGGCCCGCCGCGGGTGAGCAGGTCCAGCGAGGGCAGCGCGTACGTGATGTCCCCGGCGAGCTGGAGCTGCTCCGCGCGCGGGGGCAGGTCGCGGGGCTCCTCGGGGGCCTTCTTGGTCAGGTCCGGGACGGTCCCGGCCGTGAGCTTCTCCTGCCTGGGGCGCGCGGCCGGCACCGGCGAGGGCGCCGGAGCGGGCTCGGGCTCGGGCGCCGGCGTCGGTGTGGGCACCGGGGTGGTCTCTTCGCGCCCGCCGGTGCTGACGCCCTGGGTGAGGTCGGCGACCAGCGGGGACGGCGGCATGCCGTGCAGCACCGCGCCGTCGAGCGCGGCAGCGGCGGCCGCCGCGACGTCCACAGCGTCCATCTGGCGCTGCGGATCCGGCTGGGGCACGGCGGAACGCCTGGGCCGCCCGCGACGCTGCGAGAGGGCCTCTTCCTCGGCGCCGTCGGGGTCGTACGACTGGGGGGCGGCAGAGCGCCTGCGCGGGCGCGCGGGCAGCGCCTCGCGCCACTGCTCGTCGTAGCGCTCGTCGTCCTCGGTGAACTCCTCGGCCTCGTGGTCGTGCAGCACGCCCAGGCGTACGCCGAGCGCGCGCAGCCGCTGCGGGATGGCGTTGACCGGAGTGGCGGTCACCACGAGCAGGCCGAAGATCGTCAGCAGCGCCAGCAGGGGTACGGCGAGCACGTCGGTCATGGTGTACGTCAGCGGGGTCGCCGCCGCCCAGCCGATGAGACCGCCGGCGTCCCTTATCGCCTGCATGCCGTCGCTGCGCGCGGGCGAGCCGCAGGCGACGTGGACCTGCCCGAGCACGCCGATGACGAGCGCGGACAGCCCGATCACGATCCGTCCGTTGGCCTCCGGCTGCTCCGGGTGCCGGATGAACCGTACGGCGATCACCGCGAGCAGTATCGGCACGAGCAGGTCGAGCCGGCCGAAGGCGCCGGTGACGAGGATCTCCACGAGATCGCCGACGGGGCCCTTCAGATGGGCCCAGGTGCCGGCGGCGACGATCAGCGCGATACCGAAGAGCAGCAACGCGATGCCGTCCTTGCGGTGCGCGGGGTCGAGGTTCTTCGCGCCTCGCCCTATGCCGCGGAAGACGGCGCCGACGGCGTGCGCGGCGCCGAGCCACAGAGCGCGCACAAGCCGGTACACGCCCCCGGTGGGGCTGGGTGCCGGCTTCGGCGGCGCGGCCTTCTTCGCCGGCGCCTTCTTCTTGGCGGGCGCCTTCTTGGCCGGGGTCTTCTTCGCCGCAGCCTTCCTCGCCGGAGCAGCCGCCTTCTTCGCGGTCTGCTTCTTGGCTGCGGAGGGACGTGAGGCCATGGGTGTGAGGTTACCGGGGGAGACGACAGGGGACACGTGTGCCCACAGCTTCACCCGTTCGTGTCGCCCTTGCGGGGACTCGGAACTGACGTGCGCTCATGGGCAACCGCCGCCAGGGAACACGTCAGTTCTGCGCCGGCACCGACGAACCGCCGGCCCCGGCACCCGGTTCCAGGGCGTCCAGCGCACGGCGCAACCCGGTGAGTTTGCGCTCCAGATGGGCCGCCGTGGCCACCGCGGCCGCGTCCGCCGAGTCGTCGTCCAGCTGCTTGGACAGCGCCTCGGCCTGTTCCTCGACGGCCGCGAGCCGCGCCGAGAGCTCGGCGAGCAGCCCGGCCGCCTCCTTGCCGCCGCCGACCGCGCCCTTGCCGCCGCCCTCCAACTGGAGCCGCAGCAGCGCCGCCTGCTCGCGCAGCTGGCAGTTCTTCATGTACAGCTCGACGAACACCGAGACCTTCGCGCGCAGCACCCACGGGTCGAACGGCTTGGAGATGTAGTCCACCGCGCCGGCCGCGTAGCCCCGGAAGGTGTGGTGCGGGCCGTGGTTGATCGCCGTGAGGAAGATGATCGGGATGTCCCGCGTCCGCTCCCGGCGCTTGATGTGTGCGGCCGTCTCGAAACCGTCCATGCCAGGCATCTGGACGTCCAGCAGAATGACCGCGAAATCGTCCGTGAGCAGTGCCTTGAGCGCTTCCTCCCCGGACGATGCCCGCACCAGCGTCTGATCGAGCGCCGAGAGGATCGCCTCCAGCGCCAGCAGATTCTCCGGCCGGTCATCGACCAGGAGGATCTTGGCCTTCTGCACCATGGCCCGCCCTCCTCGCCCCGGCGGTACACCGGGCGCCGCCCCAGGGGACGACTCCCTATCGCCGCCCGTCCTTGTGCCGGTCATCGTAGCCGCACCCCGCCCGTCGCCACACCCTGTCACCGCGATGTCACTGTGCACGTAGCGGAAACGCCGCGGAGGCCCGGATGGTTCCCGGAATCCGGCGTTCCCATACGCGCACAGCTCACTCGGGCCCTACCTTCGCAGCCGCCCCACGGGGGCAACTCCCGACGCCCGCCAGAGGTTCCCCGGGTGTTCACATCCCGGTGAACCTCTTTTCTCGTCACCTCGTGATCTCGCGTCACCTCGCGCCCATCCACTGCTGCATCACGGCCAGCAGGTGGTCCGGGTCGACCGGCTTGGTCACATAGTCCGAGGCACCCGACTCGATCGCCTTCTCCCGGTCGCCCTTCATGGCCTTCGCCGTCAGCGCGATGATCGGCAGGCCGGCGAACTGCGGCATCCTGCGGATCGCCGTGGTCGTCGCATACCCGTCCATCTCCGGCATCATGATGTCCATCAGCACGACCGCCACATCGTCGTGCTGCTCCAGCACCTCGATGCCCTCGCGGCCGTTCTCGGCGTACAGCACCGAGAGGCCGTGCTGCTCCAGCACACTGGTCAGCGCGAACACGTTACGGATGTCGTCGTCGACGATCAGCACCTTCTCGCCGCCGAACCGCACCGCGCGCGCGGGGTGCAGCGTGCCTTCCAGTTCGGCGGCCGTCCAGTGCTCCGCCCGCGGCTCACCCAGCGGCAGGGCGGCGCGCCGCCGGCGCCGGAACAGCGCCGCGGGGCCGTTCTGCGTCTCGCGGTACGACTTCACCTCGGCCGGCGTCTCGATCTCCACCGCGGACAGCTCCGAGGACGGCTCCGCCTCGGAGGCCAGCAGCTCGCCCGCCCCCAGCGGAGGCACGGACTGCTGGTAACCCTGTGGCGGCAGTTCGCTCGGGTGCAGCGGCAGGTACAGGGTGAACGTCGAGCCGCGGCCCGGCTCGCTCTGCGCGTGGATCTCACCGCCGAGCAGCTGCGCGATCTCCCGCGAGATCGACAGGCCCAGGCCGGTGCCGCCGTACTTGCGGCTGGTCGTGCCGTCCGCCTGTTTGAAGGCCTCGAAGATCACCCGCATCTTGCTGGCCGCGATGCCGATCCCCGTGTCCGTCACCGAGAACGCGATCAGCGGCGCCTCCGGATCGGTCAGCGCACCGGCCTCCAGCAACTGCTCCCGGATACCCACCGGCACATCCGCACCGGCCGGCCGGATCACCAGCTCCACCGAACCCGAGTCGGTGAACTTCACCGCGTTCGACAGCAGGTTGCGCAGCACCTGAAGCAGCCGCTGCTCGTCGGTGTGCAGGGTCGCGGGCAGCTCCGGGGAGACCCGTACGGACAGGTCCAGGCCCTTCTCCGCGGTCAGCGGGCGGAACGTGGCCTCCACGTAGTCCACGAGCTGCACGAGCGCGATACGCGTCGGGGAGACGTCCATCTTGCCCGCCTCGACCTTCGACAGGTCGAGGATGTCGTTGATGAGCTGGAGCAGGTCCGAGCCGGCACCGTGGATGGTCTCGGCGAACTCGACCTGCTTCGGCGAGAGGTTGCCCTCGGCGTTGTCGGCGAGCAGCTTGGCCAGGATCAGCAGCGAGTTGAGCGGGGTGCGCAGCTCGTGCGACATGTTGGCGAGGAACTCGCTCTTGTAGCGCATCGACACCGCGAGCTGCTCGGCGCGCTCCTCCAGGACCTGCCGGGCCTCCTCGATCTCGGTGTTCTTCACCTCGATGTCGCGGTTCTGCCGGGCCAGCAGCTCGGCCTTCTCCTCCAGTTCGGCGTTGGAGGCCTGCAGCGCCTTCTGCCGGTTCTCCAACTCGGCCGACCGCTCGCGCAGTTGCTCCGTCAGTTCCTGCGACTGCTTCAGCAGCTGTTCGGTCTTGGTGTTGACGGAGATGGTGTTGACGCTCGTCGCGATCATCTCGGCGATCTGGTTGAGGAAGTCCTTCTGGATCTGCGTGAACGGCGTGAAGGAGGCCAGCTCGATGATGCCGAGCACCTTGCCCTCGAACAGCACCGGCAGCACGATCACCTGCGCGGGCGGGGCCTCGCCGAGCCCGGAGGAGATCTTCAGATAGCCGCTCGGCGCGTCCGACACGAGGATCGTGCGCTTCTCCTCGGCGGCCGTGCCGACCAGCGCCTCACCGGGCCGGAACGACGTCGGCATCGAGCCCATCGAGTAGCCGTACGAACCCAGCATCCGCAGCTCGTAGTTGTCCTCGCCGTTGCCCAAGGCCTTGCCCTCGACCATCGGCATCGCCAGGAAGAACGCGCCGTGCTGCGCGGACACCACCGGCGTCAGCTCGCTCATGATCAGCGACGCGACGTCCTCCAGGTCGCGGCGGCCCTGCATGAGGGCGGAGATCCGGGCCAGGTTGCCCTTGAGCCAGTCCTGTTCCTTGTTGGCGATCGTGGTGTCGCGCAGGTTGGCGATCATCTTGTTGATGTAGTCCTGGAGTTCCTGGATCTCACCGGACGCGTCCACGTCGATCTTCAGGTTCAGGTCACCGCGGGTCACCGCGGTCGCCACGCGCGCGATGGCCCGCACCTGCCGGGTCAGGTTCCCGGCCATCTCGTTCACCGACTCGGTGAGGTCCCGCCAGGTGCCGTCGACGTCGCGCACGCGTGCCTGGCCGCCGAGCTGCCCCTCGGTGCCCACCTCACGCGCCACGCGCGTGACCTCCTCGGCGAAGCTGGACAGCTGGTCGACCATCGTGTTGATCGTCGTCTTCAGCTCAAGGATCTCGCCGCGGGCGTCAATGTCGATCTTCTTGGTCAGGTCACCCTTGGCGATGGCCGTGGTGACCATGGCGATGTTGCGCACCTGACCGGTCAGGTTGGACGCCATCTGGTTCACGGACTCGGTGAGGTCCTTCCAGGTGCCGGCCACACCCGGGACGTGCGCCTGGCCGCCCAGGATGCCGTCCGTACCCACCTCGCGGGCCACCTTGGTGACCTGGTCGGCGAACGAACTCAGCGTCTTCACCATGGTGTTGATGGTGTCGGCGAGCTGCGCGACCTCACCGCGCGCCTCGATCGTCACCTGCCGCGTCAGGTCGCCGTTGGCGACGGCCGCGGACACCTGGGAGATGTTGCGCACCTGCATGGTCAGGTTGTTGGCCATCAGGTTGACGTTGTTGCTCAGGTCCTTCCAGATGCCGGTGACGCCCGGCACATGCGCCTGACCGCCCAGGATGCCCTCGGTGCCCACCTCACGGGCCACCCGGGTCACCTGCTCGGCGAAGCTGGACAGTTGATCAACCATGGTGTTGACCGTCGTGACCAGCTCAAGAATCTCACCCTTGGCGTCAACAGTGATCTTCTTGGACAGGTCCCCCTTGGCCACCCCCGTCGTGACCTCGGCGATGTTGCGCACCTGGATCGTCAGGTTGTTCGCCATGAAGTTCACGGACTGCGTGAGGTCCTTCCAGGTGCCGGAGACGCCCTGCACCTCGGCCTGACCGCCGAGGATGCCCTCCGTACCCACCTCACGGGCCACCCGGGTGACCTCCTCGGCGAACGACGACAGCTGGTCGACCATCGTGTTCAGGGTGTTCTTCAGCTCCAGGATCTCCCCGCGCGCGTCCACGGTGATCTTCTGGGAGAGGTCACCACGGGCCACCGCCGTGGCGACCTGCGCGATGTTGCGCACCTGGGCCGTCAGGTTGCCCGCCATGCCGTTCACGGAGTCCGTCAGGTCCCGCCACACACCGGCCACACCGGGCACCTGCGCCTGGCCGCCGAGGCGCCCCTCGGTACCCACGTCCCGGGCGACCCGGGTCACCTGGTCGGCGAAGGCGGACAGTTGATCAACCATCGTGTTGATCGTGTTCTTGAGCTCAAGGATCTCGCCGCGCGCGTCGACATCGATCTTCTGCGACAGGTCGCCATTGGCCACCGCCGTCGTCACCTGGGCGATGTTGCGCACCTGGGACGTCAGGTTGCCGGCCATGAAGTTGACGGAGTCCGTCAACTCCTTCCACGTGCCCGACACGCCGTCCACCCGGGCCTGACCGCCCAGCCGCCCCTCCGTGCCCACGTCCCTGGCCATGCGCGTGACCTGGTCGGCGAAGCTCGACAGCTGGTCCACCATCGTGTTCACGGTGTTCTTCAACTGGAGCATCTCGCCGGAGACGTCGACGGTGACCTTCTGCGAGAGGTCGCCGTTCGCCACCGCCGTGGTCACCTGGGCGATGTTGCGCACCTGGCCGGTGAGGTTGCGGAATGCAGTGTTGACGGAGTCCGTCAAGTCCTTCCATGCACCGGCGGCGCCGGGCACCTGTGCCTGACCGCCCAGTTCACCCTCGACACCGATCTCCCGCGCGACACGGGTCACCTCGGCACCGAACGCCGACAGCTGGTCCACCATGCCGTTGACGGTGTTCTTCAGCTCCAGCATCTCGCCGGCCACGTCCACCGTGACCTTCTGCGACAGATCACCACTGGCCACCGCGGTCGTCACGGCGGCGATGTCCCTCACCTGGGTCGTCAGGTTCCGGAAGACCGTGTTGACCGAGTCCGTCAGGTCCTTCCAGGTCCCGGCCGCGCCCGGCACGTTCGCCTGCCCGCCGAGCCGCCCCTCCGCACCGACCTCGTTCGCCACGCGCGTGACCTCGTCCGCGAAGATGCGCAGCGTCTCGGTCATCTGGTTGATCGTCTCGGCCAGCTGCGCGACCTCGCCGCGCGCCGGAACCGTCACCTTCTGCGACAGATCACCATTGGCGACAGCGGTCGTGACCTGCGAGATCCCCCGCACCTGCGCGGTCAGGTTGCCCGCCATCGTGTTGACGGAGTCGGTCAGCTCCTTCCACACACCGGCCACCTCGGGCACCTGCGCCCGGCCGCCCAGGATGCCCTCGGTGCCCACCTCCCGGGCCACGCGCGTGACCTCGGAGGAGAAGGCCGACAGCTGGTCCACCATCGTGTTGACGGTGTTCTTGAGCTCCAGCATCTCGCCGGCCACGTGGACCGTCACCTTGCGTGACAGATCACCCTTGGCCACCGCCGTGGTCACCAGTGCGATGTCCCGCACCTGCGCCGTCAGCCGGTCGGCCATCGTGTTGACGGATTCCGTCAGGTCCTTCCACGAACCCGACATCCCGCGCACCCGGGCCTGCCCGCCGAGCTTGCCCTCGGTGCCGACCTCGCTCGCCACGCGCGTGACCTCGTCGGTGAACGTCGACAGCTGGTCCACCAGATTGTTGACGGTACGCCCGACCTTCAGGAACTCGCCGCGCAGCGGATGCCCGGCACCGTCGTCCTGCGCCTGCGTGCGCAGCTCCATCCGCGGCGACAGATCACCCTCGGCGACCGCCGTCAGCACCCGGCTGACCTCCGACACCGGCCAGACGAGATCGTCGACCAGCGCGTTGGAGGCGTCGATGGCGGTCGCCCACGAACCCTCGCACGCCCCCGTCTCCAGCCGCTCCGTGAGTTTTCCCTCACGCCCCACCATGCGCCGTACCCGGGAAAGCTCCCCGGTCAGATGCATGTTCCTGTCGGCCACCTCGTTGAAGACGGCGGCGATCTCCGACATCACGCCGTCACCGGACACGGTGAGCCGCTTGCGGAAGTTTCCGTCACGCATCGAGACGAGAGCCGCCAGCAGCCGGTTCAGGGCAGCCGTGTCCACGGCGGTGGTGCCGCCGCTCCTGCCCAGGGACGGTCCGCCTTTCGCGCGCGTCTTCGTGCCACGCGTCGCCGCGCCAGACTCCACTGTGTCCCTCCCGGAGGGGTAGACCGCTACTGCCGTGCTCTGCCGCTTCGGTCCCGGTCGCCGGTCATCGGCATACCGGATACTTCCGCGTACCCATTACTGCTGCGTATTTCTGCCAGACGAGATCCGGCCGCACCAGAGGCTGCTGCCCGCCGTACACGGAACGCACGCAGCCCGACCCGACCTTCATCAGAAGCTTGCCCAGTGTTTCACCCGGGCCGAACCAGGCCATAACAGTTCGGCAGCTTCGCACATCGCCCGCACACCGTGGGGGGTAAACACCGGCGACCGGCATCCGCACGGACGGCGAAGGTAAGTAACCTTGCATCCGGCTGTCCAGCCGCACCGGTCCGACCGGCCTGGGCGGTAGCACGAGCACGAGGGGCATCGGAGGGGCGGCCGCAGACCATGACCACCGGAGTCATCCCCGGGGGACAGCCCCCGGAGCAACAGCCGACGGGCGAGCTGCTGCCCCAGCAGCGAAGCGAGCCGGCCGGCCATGCTGCCCTGCACGCCGACAACCGGCCGAGGAGTTCTGTGATCACCGCGCGCGCGGCCGCCACCTTCGAGCCCGTCGGGCGGTCGGTCGCGACCGCCCGGTCCTTCGTCCGCGACACGCTCCAGGGCTGGGGCTTCGCCGACATCGTCGACGACGCCGTCGTCCTCACCAGCGAACTGGTGACCAACGCCGTCGTCCACGCGGGCACCCACGCGGACGTCCTGTGCCTGCGCACCGACGACGGTGCGCGCATCGAGGTCTCCGACCGCTACCCCGAGCGCGAGGTCCCCCTCCAGAGCGCCGCCGCCACGATGGGCAGCCCCGACCGCGAGGGCGGCCGCGGCCTCCAGCTGTGCGCGGCCCTCGCCGCCCGCTGGGGCGTGGACTACACCCCCACCCACAAGAACGTCTGGTTCCAGCTCCATCTCCCCCAGCGCCCGGTCGGCACCCGCTCCGCCGGGCCGTCCCTGCCCGCCGAGCTGCTGCCGCTGGCCGACGGCCGGGTCCGGGTCGCCGTCCTCCAAGTCGACCGAAAAGGCTCCCTGACCGCCTGGAACGAGGACGCCGAGGAACTCTTCGGCTACGCCTCGGACGAGGTCATCGGCAGGCCCCTCACCGAACTCGCGGCCTGGCCGCACACCCCGGGCACCAGCACCGGCGTCGCCGAGGCCCTCCAGCTCTCGCGCTGGGAGGGCAGTTACGGCATCCGCGGCGCCGACGGCCGCGTGGCCCCGGTCTACGCCTCGCACCTCCGGGTCCGCGACACCGGCGGCGAGCCCTCCACCGTCTGCCTCCTGGTACGGGACCACGAGCGCGCCGTGCTCCAGACGCCGCTGCGCGTCCCGGCAAGCGACCAGAACCAGCCGTCCGACGGCCCGAACACCGATCCCTTCGAGGTGTTCATCGGCTCCCCCGCCCCGGACGACCTCGACGGCCTGCTCCAGCGCACGGTGGAACGCGCGCGTGACATGCTCGACGGCGACTCCGCCTTCCTGCTGCTCGCCACCGACGACGAGACCGAGTTGGAGGTCCGCGCCTCCACCGGCCTGCCCTCCGCCCGCCAGCGCTTCGCGCGCGTGCCCGTCGAGGCCGGCCCCGGACGGTACGGCTCCGCGCGCATGCCCGCCGTCCACGACGACCTGACGGCCGTACCCGGCGCCGTCCCGCTCCTGTCCGGCACCGGAATGCGCTCGGTCGTCACGGTCCCGCTGAAGGTCGAGGGCCGCCTCACCGGCTCCCTCGGCGTCGCCGCCGAGGGAGCCGGCAGATACTCCAACGAGGAGGCGCTGCGCCTCCAGTTCGCCGCCGACCGCATCGCCCTGGCCGTCGAGTCGGCCCGTCTCGGCGAACTGGAACGCCTGCGCCGCGGCTCCCTCAGCTTCCTCGTCGAGGCCTCCGACCTGCTGGCCGGCACGCTCGACCGCGACCAGACCCTGGCCCTCATGGCCCAGATGACGGTCCCGACCCTGGCCACCTGGTGCGCCGTCTACACGATCGCCGACCAGGCGTCCGACCCGTATCTGTCCTACGTCCTGCACGAGGACGAGGAACTCATCGACGGCATCAAGTCGTTGCTCTCGAAGATCGCCCCGCCCGACCCGGTGCCGACCCCCGGCGCCCGCGTGTGGACGGTCCCCGCCGAGGTGGCCCACCAGGCGGCGCTGCGTACCTCCATGCGCACCCTCGGCCTGTCCGGCGGACCCGCCCACCGGATCTCCTCCAGCATCGGCCCGACCCTGGCCACCGCCTCCGCGGTCGGCGGCGAGACGGTCGTCCTGCCGCTCGTCGCCCGCAACCGCGTCATCGGCATGCTCGTGCTCGGCAAGCCCACCGACGAGCACTTCCGCCAGGAAATCCTGGAACTGGCCGAGGACCTGTCCCGCCGGGCCGCGCTCGCCCTGGACAACGCCCGCCTGTACTCGGAGCGCACGGCCATCAGCCAGGCCCTCCAGCGCAGCCTCCTGCCGCCCGGCACCCCGCACATCGACGGCGTCGAGGTGGAGGTCATCTACCGCGCGGCCGGCGAGGGCAACGAGGTCGGCGGTGACTTCTACGACCTCTTCCCGATCGGCAACGGCGCCTACGGCTTCGCCATCGGCGACGTCTGCGGCACGGGCCCCAACGCCGCGGCGGTCACCGGCCTCGCCCGGCACGCCCTGCGCCTGCTCGCGCGCGAAGGCCTCTCCGGCCCCGCGGTCCTGGAGCGTCTGAACTCGGCCATCCTCGACGAGGGCGACCGCAGCCGCTTCCTGACCCTCCTCTACGGCGAGATGCGCCTTCAGGAGGACGGCAGCGCGGAGCTCAAGGTGGTCTGCGCCGGCCACCCTCTCCCGCTGCGCCTGCGCCAGGACGGCACGGTCGTCGCGGCCGCCGAACCCCAACCGCTGCTCGGCGTCATCGAGGACCTGGAGCTGTACGAGGAGACCGTCACCCTCGATCCGGGCGACGTACTGCTCTGCGTCACGGACGGCGTCACCGAACGCCGTGAGGGCACGCGCATGCTGGGCGACGACGGCCTCGCCGACGTCCTCACCACGTGCACGGGTCTGACGGCCGGAGCAGTCGCGGCCCGCATCATGCGCGCCGTGGAACGCTTCGCGTCCGACGCCCCGTCGGACGACATGGCGATTCTGGCGATGCGGGTCCCGGGAATCCACCAGGACGCATGAGGGCCTCAGGCTGCGAGGCCTTGAGGGCATGAAAAAGGGCCCCACCCGAGAGGGTGGAGCCCTTTTCTGCCGGAGCCCCCAAACGGAATCGAACCGTTGACCTTCTCCTTACCATGGAGACGCTCTACCGACTGAGCTATAGGGGCCTGTCGCTTTCGAGGCTTTCCTCGCGGCGACAAAGAAACTGTACCCCGAACCGCCCCGGGTTCCCAAATTCGTTCGGGAGCCGTTCAGAAGGCGGGCTGGAGCAGCCCGCCGAGCGCGTTGCACGCCGAAACGATGCGCTGCATCTCCCGCTTGGTGAGCGCGGCATCGACGGGGAGTGCGAGCGTCTCGTCGGCCGCCAGCTCGGTCTCGGGCAGCGACACACACCGCCGGAACTCCGGCAGCCTGTGCACGGGAGTCTTCACCGGCACCCGGCACTCGACTCCCTTAGCGCGCAAGGCTCGTGCGAAAGCGTCCCGGTCCGGCCGGCCGTTACCCGGGACCCGCACCACGTACTGCTGATACGTGTGCCCGTCGCCCCCGTCCGGCGTCCGCACTCCCTTGAGTTTGGCGTCCAGGTAGGCGGCCCGCTGCCGACGCTGCGCTATCTCGTCGTGCGGCGCCTCGGACTCCCCCTGCTCCAGCATGAGCAGGCCCTGCCGCTGGCCCAGCACGTGCAACCGCCCGATGTCGGCCCGCCGTCCGAAGCGATGCACGGCAACGACCGCCGCCGTACGCGACGTTACGGCCGCCTCGACGGCGCCGGGATCGATGCAGTACGTCAGCGGGTCTATGTCGGCGAACACCGGCAGCGCACCGGCCAGGGTCACGGCCTCGGCGACCTCGACGTTCCCGAAGGCCGGTACGACGACCTCGTCACCGACTCCCACACCTGCGGCCCTGAGCATTGCAGCAGTTCCCATGTGCTGGATGTTCGGCGCGCAACATGAACGACACGTTAAGTAAACGGTAAAAAGGCCGGACCCCGAACCGAAGTTCAGGATCCGACCTTTTTGGAAGAATTGTTCGGCGGCGTCCTACTCTCCCACAGG
>NZ_MLYN01000024.1:0-163612 GCF_001866675.1 Streptomyces sp. MUSC 14 | reverse complement strand
GGTTCGGGGGGCTGCTGGCGGGGGGCGACGGCTGGCTTGGGGGGCTGCTGGCTGGGATCGGGGGCCGGATCGGGGGACTGCCGACGGGAGTTGGCGGCCGGCTCGGGGGACGGTGGACCGGAATCGGTGTCTGGAACGGGGGACGGCGGACCGGGATCGGCGGCTGGTTCGGACGTCGGCCGAAGGGGGTGGGCGGTGCGGTGGCCGAGGCCGGGCCGGCGGTGCGGCCGGCCGACCCCTCCGAGAAGATCCAGGTCAGCGCGCTCCAGGCGCTGTGCCGGCAGGTCTTCGGGTTCCGGCTGGCGATGATCGCCCTGGCGGCACCGGCGGCTCTGCTCCACGCTGCCCCGGGGCTGGGTGTCCGCCTGGTCGGCGTGGCCGTGGTCGTCACCTTCATGGTGTCCTACGTCCTCTTCCGCGACTGGGAACGCTTCGGCCCCCTCCTGCTGCGCCACCCCAGCCTCCTCGCCGCCGACACCCTCCTCGGCTCCCTCCTCCTCGTCTCGGCCGGCCCGGACACGACGCTGGCCTACGTCAGCGTGTGCACCCCGCTGCTGGCCGGGCTGGTGTACAGCTGGCGCGGCGCGGCCTGCTTCGCCTCCCTGCAGGGCCTGATCCTGCTGCTGGTCCACGCCACGTTGAAGGCCGACCGGCACGCACCGGTCGCCGAGGCCCTGCTCCTGCCCGGCCTGTGCGTCATCTCCGGCGCCATGGGCTCGACCCTGCGGGGCCTGATGCTCCGCTTCGGCGCCGCGACCCAGGCCCTGACGGCGACCCAGGCGCGCCTCGCGGCGGCGGAGGCGGTGAGCGCCGAGCGCGCCCGGCTGGCCCGTGAGATGCACGACTCCGTGGCCAAGACCCTGTACGGCGTGGCCCTGGCGGCCGACGGCCTGGCCGCCACCGCCTCGGCCGAGTCGCCCGACCCGGCCCGCGTCAGGTCCGAGGCCGACCTGGTGTCCCGCTCGGCGCGCCGAGCGGCCGCGGAGTCGAGAGAGCTGCTGCGGGATCTCCGCCGGGAGGCGGCGTCGGAGAGCCGTGACGAGGCGCCGCTGTGGTCCGAACTGCGGTCGTACGCCCACGATTTCACGGCCCGCACGGGACTGCCGGTGAGGTGCGCACTCCCGCCCCCGGACGCCCCGCCCCTGCCGCTGCCCTCCCCCCTGGCCCGCCATCTGCTGTCCATCACGTCGGAGGCGTTGGAGAACGTCCACCGGCACGCGTCCGCGACCCACGTCGAGGTGCGGGCCGGGATCCACGGCACCCTGCTGCGCCTGTCGGTCCACGACGACGGCACCGGCCTGCCGTCGGACACGACCCTGGAACGGCTCCGGGCGTCCGGCCACTTCGGTCTGCTCGGCATGGTCGAGCGGGCGGCACAGGCGGGCGCCCGGATCCGGATCGGCCGGGGCGACCGGGAACGGGGCACGGAGGTACGCGTGGAACTTCCCCTGCCGATCACGGCCGGGCCCGAGAGGAGGCACCGATGAACCCCTTCCCGCCGCGTGCGGACGCCGCCCCGCCGCTGCGGCTGCTGGTGGCCGACGACAACCCCGTGGTCCGGGCGGGCCTGACGGCCCTGCTGTCCGGGCGGGCGGACACCACGGTGGTGGCGGAGGCGACGGACGGCCGCGAGGCCTACGAGGCGGCGCTGCGGCACCGCCCGGACGTCATCCTTCTCGACGTCCGGATGCCGGAAATCGACGGAATCTCGGCATTGCCGCACCTGGTGCGGCTGGCCCCGGTCATGATGCTCACGTACAGCCACGAGACGGAGACCGTGCGGGAGGCGTTGCGGCTGGGGGCGGGGGGCTATCTGGTGCACGGCGAGTTCACCACGGAGCAGTTGGTGCGGGCCGTACGGGATGTGCGCGAGGGCCGGCCGCATGTGACACCGGGGGCGGCGAAGGCGTTGCTGGAAGGGATCAAGTCAAGTGCATCTGCACATGTCGACCCTCAACACCCCCCTATTTTAAGGGAAAGCCCAACCAAAACTCTTTCGCATATGCAACCATCTATGGGACAGTCGTCCCGGTCCCGGTACCGGCTGAGTACGAGGGAGGCGGAGATCATGGACCTCATCGCGTCCGGCATGACCAACCAGCAGATCGCCGCCACCTGCTTCATCAGCGAGAAGACGGTCAAGAACCACATCAACCGCATCTTCGCCAAGCTCCAGACCACCACCAGATCCCAGGCCGCGGCGAAGTGGCTGGGGGTGGCGTGACATGGGGGAGTGGGCCTGGAGTTGGGCCCAGGGGCCCTGTGGCGACCGCCACGTCCGGCCGTACGGTGCCCGGATCGGAGGCGAAGCTGGAGGGGAAAACCGTGAGCAAATGGTTCAACACCACCGTCGCGTACCTACAGACCCGCGCCGCCCGCAGCGACCGGGGCCAGACCGCGGTGGAGTACCTCGGCATCATCGCGGTGGTCGTGGCGATCGTGCTGGCGATCACGGGTACGAGTATCGGGCAGACGATCTTCGACGCGATCACGAGGAAAATCTCCGAGGTCACCGGCGGCTGACCTCTCCATACGGCGACGCAGGGCAGGCCTTCCCCATCTACATCACGGTGGTGGCAGGTCTGCTCTTTCTCGCTCTGGCCTATCTTGCCGTCGGTCAGGCCTCGGTGAACCGGAGCGGAGCGCAGACCGCCGCTGACGCGGCAGCCCTCGCCGCCGCCCAGAACACGCGCGACCAGCTCACGGGCGCGTGGGTGAAGGTCCTGCTGGACCCGACGAAGTGGCAGGACATCCTGGATGGCAGGGCGGGGATCGACGATCCCGGCGCCCCGTGCGGGCGGGCCGAGGCGCTCGCCGCGCAGAACGACGCCCGACTGAGCGACTGTTTCTCCCCGGAGCTGCTGAAGTACCAGGCCGATGTGGCGACGAACAAGTCCGTCGGCCGGTCCGTCGTACCCGGCACGGAGAACGTGAAGTCGAAGGCGCATGCCGTCGCCGAGATCGAACCCCTCTGCACGTTCAAGCTCCCCGGCGCGGGTGCCAAGGGTGCCGATCTGCCCGAACTCACCTGCAGGGACAAGGTCTGGCAGCCCAAGCCGGACGATCCGGCGGGGCTCCCGAAGCCCGAAGACCTCTTCGACGTCCACCTGGCCGGCTGAGCCGACCGAGCCGACCGAGCCGACCGAAAAGCGAACGATGAATGACGAAGGAAGCGGAGCGATGAGCATTCGGTTCACTGCGAAGGCCCGCAGGGGGATGGTCGCGTGGGCTCTCGCGGCCGGTCTGGCCGTCGGCGTGACGGCTTGCGGCGGCAGCGGTGGCGATGACGCCAAGAAGCCGGACGGCTCGCCGACCGCCTCCCGGGCGAGCGACTCCGGCCCGAGCCCCCAGGAAGGGCAGTCGGACCAGCCCCTGGCCGAGGTGCGAGGGTCGGACGGCCTGCTCCTCCAGATCATCTCCGCGCAACGGGACTCGGGCGGGTTCGTCACCGTCAACGGCACGATGAAGAACGACGGTTCACAGACCGACGTGATCCCCTCCGCGCTCAGCGGCAACGAGACCGAGATCATCAGGAACGGCAAGTCCCTGGGCGGGGCCACACTGGTCGACTCGCAGGGCAAGAAGCGGTACTACGTGCTGCGGGACACCGAGGGGCGTCCGCTGACCACGACCGGCTTCTCGACGCTCCAGGCCGGCGACACCCTGGCGGTCTTCATGCAGTTCCCGGCGCCTCCCGCGAACACGTCCGAGGTCGAGTTCCAGCTGCCGACGTTCACCTCCGCCAGCATCAAGATCTCCGGTTGAGGCCCCAGTGACCCCCACCCGTCTCGCGCTCACCCTCACCGCCGCCACCGCGCTGCTGCTCACCGCCACCCCGGCCCGGGCCGACGGCACCGACCCCAGCCAGCCCCCCGACACCGCGCCGTCCGCCGCGGCCCCGGTGAAGATCGACCCCACCTCGCCGAACCTCAAGCTCCCCGAGGGGGCCACCCTGGCCGCGCCCAAGGTGCTGGACATCAAGTCGGTCGTGGAGGACCAGAGCGGGGACGAACGCCGCGAGGACACCAACGCGGACGTCACCTTCGCACTGCAGGCCGAGGTCCTGTTCAGCAAGGACAGTGCCAAGCTCAGCGACGACGCGAAGTCCCGCATCACCACCATCGCCGACGAGATCAAGAAGCAGAACGCGACCCAGATCCGCGTCTTCGGCTTCACCGACAACCTCGGCTCCGCCGCCCACGGCGACGTCCTGTCCCGCCAGCGCGCCAACGCCGTCCAGGCCGTCCTGGACCAGGACCTGAACGACCCGAACATCACCTTCGAGGTCCGCGGCTACGGCGAGCAGTACCCGATCGCCGACAACTCCACGGAGGAGGGCAGGAGGAAGAACCGCCGGGTGGAGGTGTCCTTCCCACGCACCCAGGACTAGGACTGCTCACCCACCTCGTACTCGAACCACACCCGATGGGTGCCGTCCGCGTCGATCCGCAGACCGCCGGCCCCTCGGATCCCGGTCAGCGCCCCCGTCCCGCTCCCCGGCACGATCACGAAGAACTCGGCCTCTCTGCCCTCCCCGAGCGTCGTGGCCGAGTGGGCGAAGTTGAAGGAGCCGCTTCGCCCGCCCAGCGTCCCCTCGAAGGACTCCATCGCGACATACGTGCCGGACCCGCTGGACTGGTCGTACGCCGCGGTGAACAGCGTCCCGGACACTCCGGCGACCTCCCCCTCGTACCGCTTGCGCATCGTGGCCACTCCGACGGGCACCGCCGTCTCGGCCACCGGCTCCGGCAGCCGCACGTCCGCCGGAGTGAACTCCTCGACCTTGAACGTCCCTTGAGCCCTCATGCCCGCATGCTAGGCCGCCCCACTGACAACGCCCCCGGCTTCGACGCTCACCCGCACCCCCGCCCTCACCCCCCACCCCGCCATCGTCCCCGCCTGCGCCTCCAGTACGTGGCGGGAACGCAGGCGGGGGCGGCCCAGGCGGGCGGGGGGCATGGTGCGGACGGCGAGGACGGTGAGGTGGCGGTCCAGGTAGGCGACGTCGATCGGGATGCGCATGCCGAAGGTGTGCACTCCGCTCGCCGGGGTCAGCAGCATCGCCCCGTCGATCGCGTCCCGGCCCAGCAGGCCCTTCGTGCGGGCCCGGTAGGAGGCGGCGATCTCCAGGGGGACGGACGTACCGGGCCCGGCGGCGTCCGTGCCCACGACCAGCCTGCCCCGCCCGTCCCGCCAGCGCCGTCGGCTCATCCGCTCGCCCGTCCCTCCCGCTCGACACACCTGACCCGTGAACACGTTGCCGTTCCACTTCCTCCCCCACCAGGAAGGCCGGCATGACTGAACCCGGTGCCGTCTTCCGTCCCCAGCTTCCTCCCGAGCGGCTGCGGGCCGTCGTCCGGGCCGCCGACGCGACGGGGCTCGACGAGCTGTGGCTGTGGGAGGACTGTTTCCGGGAGGGCGGGATCTCGACCGCCGCCGCGGCGCCCGCCTGGAGCGAGCGGGTGCGCGTCGGGGCCGGACTGCTGCCCGTCCCGCTGCGGAACGTGGCCCTCACCGCGATGGAGGCGGCGTCCCTGCACCGCATGTTCCCCGGCCGCGCCACCCTCGTCGTCGGGCACGGCGTGCAGGACTGGATGGGCCAGGTCGGCGCCCGCCCCGCCTCGCCGCTCACCCTCCTCGGCGAGCATCTCGACGCCCTGCGCGCGCTCCTCGCCGGTGAACGGCTCACCGTGCGGGGGCGGTACGTGTCCCTCGACGACGTCGCCCTCGACTGGCCGCCGAAGGAGGCGGTCCCCGTCCTCGCCGGTGCCACCGGGCCGCGCACCCTCGGCCTCTCCGGCGCCAGGGCCGACGGCACCGTCCTCACCGCCGCCACCCCGCCGGACGGCGTACGGCAGGCGCGGCGGCTCATCGAGGAGGGGCGGCGGGAGGCCGGGCGGGCCGGTGAACCGCACCGGGTCGTCGCCTGCCTGCTGACCGCCACGGGCCCCGGCGCCGAGGCCCGGCTGCGGGCCGAACTCGGCGCCGAGGGGCTGGAGTCGGTGCCCGGCCTCGGGGTCGCGGCCGACGCGGCCGATGCCGCACGGCGCCTCGCCGAGGCCGGTGCCGACACGGTCGTCCTCCAGCCGACCGGCGACGAACCCGACCCGGAAGGCTTCGTCCGGTTCACCGCCGAGGAGGTCCGCCCCCTCGTACGAACCGTCCCCCGGCCGTGAACACCGACACCCTCCCGTCCCTCTGTGACCGCCCGCGCCCGCTCAGCCCGTCGTACCCCCGGCCGGCGGGTGGTCGCCCGTCGTGCCGTCGATCAGTTCCCGCAGGATGTCCATGTGCCCGGCATGCCGTGCGGTCTCCTCGACCATGTGGACCAGCGTCCAGCGCAGGCTGACGGTGATGTCCCGCCAGGCCGGGCGGCCCTGCGTGTCCAGCGGCAGCTCCGTGATCATCGTGTCGGCGGCGCTGCGGGCCCGGCCGTAGAAGGCGATGATCTGCTCCGTCGTCTCCTCGGCGGTGATCCGCATGTCGTCGTACGGGTCGAACCACAGCGGCTCGGCCCGGCCGCCGAACGTCTCCACGAACCAGCCGTACTCGACGGCGGCCAGATGCTTCACCAGGCCCAGCAGGCTGGTGCCGGTCGGTGTCATCGGCCGGCGCAGCCGCTCGTCGTCGAGGCCCTCCAGTTTCCACAGCACCGCGTCCCGGTGCCGGTCCAGGCTCGCGTGCAGTGTCTGCTTCTCGTCGGCGGAGTACATCGGCGCGGGGGGCGTTCCAGGGGTCGTCATGGGCGCGGAAATTAGCAGGCCGTACCGACACCGGACTGCGATCATGCGGGTATGACCGCCACGCCGACGCATCGTTCCTTCGAGGACCTCGTGGCCGAGGGGGCCTCCGTGCCGACCGAGGGCTGGGACTTCTCGTGGTTCGAGGGACGGGCCACCGAGGAGCGGCCCTCGTGGGGGTACGCCGCGCTGGCGGGGGAGCGGCTGGCCCGGGCGCATGCGGTGCTCGACATCCAGACCGGGGGCGGTGAGGTGCTGGACTTCGCGCTGGGCCGTGCCGAGCCGGCCCGGCCCGTGCTGGTCGCCGCCACGGAGGGCTGGCCGCCGAACGCCGCCAAGGCCACGGCGCTGCTGCGGCCGCGCGGCGCGGTGGTCGTCGCCGCCCCGGACGACGCGCCGCTGCCGTTCGCGGACGGGGCCTTCGACCTGGTGCTCAGCCGGCATCCGGTGCGCCCGTACTGGGACGAGATCGCGCGGGTGCTGAGCCCCGGCGGCACGTATCTCGCCCAGCACGTCGGGCCGGCCAGCGTCTTCGGACTCGTCGAGTACTTCCTCGGGCCGCTGCCCGCCGAGGTGCGCGCCGGCCGGGACCCCGGGCGGGAGCGGGCCGAGGCCGAGGCGGCCGGGCTGGACGTCGTCGGGCTGCGCGCGGAGCGGCTGCGGACGGAGTTCCACGACATCGCCGCCGTCGTCCACTTCCTGCGCAAGGTGGTGTGGATGGTCCCGGGCTTCACGGTGGCGGCGTACGAGCCCCAACTCCGCGCGCTGCACGAGCGGATCGAGCGGGAGGGCCCCTTCGTGGCGCACAGCACCCGGCATCTCTTCGACGCCCGCAAGCCGGTCCGCTGACGTTCGGGTCGGACAGCGGGGACGGGGCGGAAACAGGGCGGAAACGGGCGTGGTTCATACGGGGTTTGCCCGGGGTTTCCACATTGTTATGCGCTCGGGTTCACATCCGTCCCGCACGTCACGTAAGTTCAGACCAAGGTAATTCGCGTGAGCAAAGCTGCGCGGCCGGTACCGCGCAGTGGAGGGGGCTGCGCGGTGCCGTGAGCCCGTCGGATCTCCGCGTGGCGCCGCAGCGGAACCGTCAAGTCGCCGTTCGCGGGCCGGGTAGCCCGTCGGGGGGACCCACGGACAACTCACCGCAGAGTCCTCAAAATGGCTCAAACCTTACGAATTCTTCCGAATGCCTTCGTAGTCGACTGGTTTTCCCTGGGATTCCGCTGTGAACCAGCCATGAGCCACCCTTGGATCCAGGCTTCCGCAGTCGCCGGGGCGTCGCCGGATGATTCCGGAGAGTAGTTGTTCCACGCCGATGCACCCACCATCCCTTACGAAGGGTTATGGTGGAAACCCCCCCTCGGGCCGGTCCGTCTCCCCCCCACGGACCGGCCCGTTTTTTCTGCCCGCGCTCCGGAACCGCTCAGCATCGGGCCGACGTCCCCATCAGGGAGGGCGCGGGGCTGCGCCCGGCATGTGGCCCCGCCCCGTGGGCGCGACGAGCCTCACCCGCTCGCAGCCCGCCGGCCCGCAGTCCACCGATCCGCCGCCCATGTACCCCAACCCATGACCCCCAGCCGACGACGAACCCGCACGAACCCCTCAGTCCCAAACCCCGAGCCGTGGCAAGCCCCGCGCACCGGTAGGCTCAACGCCTCAGGCGCCGCACGGCTCCGGCACCCACCTCTCCCGCCAATCCCCCGGAGGGCCACGTGAACCTGCGCGACACCCTGCGCAGCCTGCTCGTCAGGCTCTACGCACGCCGGGTGGAGGGCCACCTGGACCACGATCAGGTGCCCAAGCACATCGGCGTCATCATGGACGGCAACCGCCGCTGGGCGAAGGCGTCCGGCTCGACCACCGTGCACGGCCACCGGGCCGGCGCCGAGAAGATCGAGGAGTTCCTCGGCTGGTGCACCGAGACCGACGTCGAGGTCGTCACCCTCTGGCTGCTGTCCACGGACAACTTCGACCGGCCGCAGGAGGAACTCGTCCCCCTGCTCGGCATCATCGAGGGCGTCGTCCGCTCCCTGGCCGCCGACGGCCGCTGGCGGGTCCACCATGTGGGCGCGCTCGACCTGCTGCCGGGCGGAATGCAGCGCACCCTGAAGGAGGCCGAGGAGGCCACCGCCCACATCGACGGAATAGTGGTCAACGTGGCCATCGGCTACGGCGGCCGGCAGGAGATCGCCGACGCCGTGCGCTCCATGATGCTCGACGCGCACGAACGAGGCGTGGCGATGGAGGACCTCGCCGAGTCCGTCGACGTCGAGATGATCGGACGTCACCTCTACACCAGCGCGCAGCCCGACCCGGACCTCGTCATCCGCACCAGCGGCGAACAACGGCTGTCCGGATTCATGCTCTGGCAGACCGCTCACTCGGAGTACTACTTCTGCGAGGTCTTCTGGCCGGCCTTCCGCAAGGTCGACTTCCTGCGCGCGCTGCGCGACTACGCCGCACGTCACCGCCGTTACGGCGGCTGACCTCCGCCGCACGCCCCGTCGCCGCCCGGTGACGGGGCGTTGCCGTGCGCCCTGGTTCAGAAGGACGTCACCAGGAGTTCACCGGCGCGCTGTTGGCCGCATTTGCATGGCGGCGCATGTTCGAGGGCATAAGCCAGACAGGTTGACGCCCGAACCACGGGCGTCGGATCTCAGCGGGCGGCACGGGGCCGTCCGCCCGGGAGGCCCTTTGCACCAGCCCGACCGTGCGGTCACTGCACGGAAGCAGCCGCGGAGGGCCGGTTCTCGGCCCGCCGTGTGCGAGGGCCGGCGGCCGGCCTGGTCTCTGCCCGTCCTCCCGGACGGGGCCTTCCCGCCCTCGTCGGCGGGATTTTCCCCACCCTCCCGGCCCAGTTTCCACCTCGTCGCTCCCCGACCTCATCCGAGGGGGTACGTCCTTCCGTGGTGACCAGCACAAAGCGCCACAAGCCAGACCGGCGCACCTATGTTCTCGACACCAGCGTCCTGCTGGCCGACCCGAACGCCCTGACCCGCTTCGACGAGCACGAGGTCGTGCTCCCGATCGTCGTGGTCACGGAGCTGGAGGCCAAGAGGCACCATCCTGAGCTCGGCTACTTCGCCCGGCAGGCCCTGCGCCTGCTGGACGACTACCGGGTGAAGAACGGCCGCCTCGACGCCCCCATCCCGATCGGGGAACTCGGCGGGACCGTACGGGTCGAGCTCAACCACTCGGACCCCAGCGTGCTGCCCAGTGGCTACCGCCTGGGGGACAACGACTCCCGCATCCTCGCGGTGGCCCGCAACCTACAGGCCGAGGGGTACGACGTCACCGTCGTGTCGAAGGACCTGCCGCTCCGCATCAAGGCCTCGTCCGTGGGCCTCCTCGCCGAGGAGTACCGCGCCGAACTGGCCATCACGGAGAACTCCGGCTGGACGGGGATGTCCGAACTCACCCTGCCCGGCGAGCAGGTGGACGTCCTCTTCGAGGAAGGGCACGTGTACGTCCCGGAGGCCGCCGGCCTCCCGGTGCACACCGGCCTGACCATCCAGTCGGAGCGCGGCAAGGCGCTCGGCCGGGTCACGTCCGAGGGCAACGTCCGCCTGGTGCGCGGCGACCGCGAGGCGTTCGGCATCAAGGGCCGCAGCGCCGAGCAGCGCATCGCGCTCGACCTGCTGCTCGACCCGGACGTCGGCATCGTCTCGATGGGCGGGCGGGCCGGCACCGGCAAGTCGGCGCTGGCGCTGTGCGCGGGCCTGGAGGCGGTCCTGGAGCGCCGCCAGCACCAGAAGGTGATGGTCTTCCGGCCGCTGTACGCGGTCGGCGGCCAGGAGTTGGGCTATCTGCCCGGCACCGAGGCGGAGAAGATGAGCCCGTGGGCGCAGGCCGTCTTCGACACGCTCTCGGCGGTCACCAGCCGTGAGGTCATCGAGGAGGTCACCGCGCGCGGCATGCTGGAGGTCCTGCCGCTCACCCACATCCGGGGCCGCTCGCTGCACGACGCGTTCGTGATCGTGGACGAGGCGCAGTCGCTCGAACGGAACGTCCTGCTGACCGTTCTGTCCCGGATCGGCGCCAATTCACGGGTCGTTCTGACCCATGACGTGGCACAACGGGACAATCTGCGGGTCGGTCGCTACGACGGTGTCGTCGCTGTCGTCGAGAAGCTGAAGGGGCACCCGCTGTTCGCCCACGTCACGCTGACGAGGTCCGAGAGGTCCCAGATCGCGGCGCTTGTGACCGAAATGCTGGAGGAAGGTCACATCTGACCCGTCCCGCAGCGCAGTTGACGCCGTCCGGCAAAGGCCAAGAGCCTAGCCGGGCGGCGTCTCGGCTTGTGGAGCTTTCCGGAAATCCCCTGGGCCAAACGGGATGTGAGCTTTCACACGCAACACAGAATTGCCACCCGGCGGCCGGTTACGGCAGAGTCTCAGTCCTGTCAGGCCCCGCATACGACACACCTGTACCCCCAGCGGTACAGCACCACAGAAGCATCACCAACTCCATAGAGTTCGTCGTATGCCGCCCGAGCACCACACGGCGCTCCCTCCGGGGGAGTTGCCCACCGGGCCCGTGCCTCCCGTGACCCCGCAGTTGGGAGGCCAGTGCCAGGGGCACGATTGCGTCCGCCAGGGTCACCGAAGCGGGCGATGCTGGAAGGAAACCGTGTGAGCCGGATTTCGGTCCGGGGATTCGCAGTGGCTTCGGCCACCGCGGTCACCGCCGTCGGAAGCGTCGTCGGAGTTGCGTCGGGCAGCGTCGCGCAGAACAACAACAACGACGCCGAGTCGACGGCTGCCGACACCACGCTCCTCGCGGACATACCCGCGGGTCAGCAGGCCCAGGTCCAGACCGCGTCCCTGACGCAGCAGGCCGACGCCCAGGCCATCGCCGCGGACGCGAGCGCCAAGAAGGACGCCGAGGCAGCGGCCCGCAAGGCAGCCGCCGATACCGCGTACGCGAAGAAGGCGGCCGCCGAGAAGGCGGCGGAGGAAGCCAAGCAGCGCACGGAGACGCAGGCCGCGGCCAGCCGCAGCACCGACCCCGGCGGCGGCGACTCCAGCTTCCCGGTGCAGTCCTCCTACACCGTGGCGCAGGTCCAGGCCATCGCCCGGCAGATCGTGCCGGCCGGCCAGTACCAGTGCTTCAGCAACATCGTGACCCGCGAGTCCACCTGGAACTACCAGGCGGTCAACGCCGCCTCCGGTGCCTACGGTCTGGTGCAGGCCCTGCCCGCCGGCAAGATGGCGTCCGCGGGCGCCGACTGGCGGACCAACCCGGCCACCCAGATCAAGTGGGGCGTGAGCTACATGAACGAGCGGTACGGCAGCCCGTGCGACGCCTGGACCTACTGGCAGGCGAACGGCAACTACTGAGTCCGGCCGCGGCTCTCAACCTCGCGAAGCCCCTCCCCGTCCTCAGGGGAGGGGCTTTCGCCCTGTACGGTCTACCCGGATACCTCCTGGGGGAGGAGAGGTGGCGAACACGCGGGGACGCGGGGGAAGAGGACGGATCATGTCGCGAGTGCCAGGGTGGCTCGGCAAGCTCGGTGCCGGCCTCACCGAGATGAGCGAGCGCCTGGACGAGCGCCGCGCGGAGGTGGAGCAGGAGAGCGACCCGCTCGCCGCGCCCGAGCCTCCGGCTCCCGCCCCGGTCGCCGGGCCCCCGGCTCCAGTCGCCGACCCCCCGCCCCCGGCCGGCCCCACCGTGCCGTCTACCGGCCCCCGCCCCGACCCGGCCCTGGCCGTCCCCTGGGGCGTACGCGTCGCCGCCGAGGCGGGCTGGCGGCTACTGGTCCTCGCCGGGACCGTCTGGGTGCTGATCCAGGTCATCAGCGCGGTCCAGCTGGTGGTGTTCGCCTTCGTCATCGCCCTGCTCGTCACCGCGCTGCTGCAGCCGACGGTCGCCCGGCTCACCCGCCGCGGAGTACCACGCGGCCCGGCCACCGCGCTCACCGCGATCAGCGGCTTCGTCGTCATAGGGCTCATGGCCTGGTTCGTGACCTGGCAGGTCATGGAGAACATCGACACGCTCTCCAGCCAGATCCAGTCCGGCATCGACGACCTGCGCAACTGGCTGCTGAAGAGCCCCTTCCACGTCACCGACAAGCAGATCAACCAGATCGCCAAGAACCTGCGCGAGGCGATCGGCGCCAACACCGACCAGATAACGTCCGCCGGTCTGGAGGGCGTCCAGGTCATCGTCGACTTCCTCACCGGCCTGCTGCTGGTGTTCTTCTCGACGCTGTTCCTGCTCTACGACGGCAAGCGCATCTGGGAGTGGTTCCTGAAGCTCGTGCCCGCCGCCGCCCGTCCGGGCGTGGCCGGCGCCGGCCCGCGTGCCTGGCGCACCCTGACCGCGTACGTGCGCGGC
The DNA here is from genome assembly GCF_001866675.1 of Streptomyces sp. MUSC 14. Lineage (NCBI taxonomy): Bacteria > Bacillati > Actinomycetota > Actinomycetes > Kitasatosporales > Streptomycetaceae > Streptomyces > Streptomyces sp. MUSC 14. Next base: position 150,533 of record NZ_MLYN01000024.1, on the reverse strand, counting down.
ACGGTCCTGGTCGCCCTCATCGACGCCACCTTCATCGGCATCGGCATCTACTTCCTCAACGTGCCGATGGCCGTCCCGCTGGCCGTCTTCATCTTCCTGTTCTCGTTCATCCCGCTCGTCGGCGCCGTCGCCTCCGGCGCCCTCGCGGTGATCGTGGCCCTGGTCACCCAGGGCGTCTTCACCGCCGTCATGACCCTCGTCGTCGTCCTCGCCGTGCAGCAGATCGAGGGCCATGTCCTCCAGCCGTTCATCCTCGGCCGCGCGGTCCGCGTCCACCCGCTGGCGGTGGTCCTCGCGGTCGCGGCCGGCGGCATGGTGGCCGGCATCGGCGGCGCCGTGGTGGCCGTACCGCTGGTGGCGGTGACGAACACGGTGGTCGGATATCTGAAGCAGTACTCGGAAGAGCTGCAACAGCAGAAGGCTCCCGCCCCGCCCGCGGCCGAGCCGCAGAACGCCGAAGACCCCGTCCACGCGGAGTGAACGGGGCCCTCGGACAACGGCCTTACTCGGCGAGGACCGCCTCGGCCTCCAGCGTGACGCCCACGGCCTGAACCACGGAGGCGATCTTGAACGCCTCCTGGATCACGTCGCGCTCCACGCCGGCCTTGCGCAGGACCTGCTCGTGCGAGTCCAGGCACATGCCGCAGCCGTTGATCGCGGAGACCGCGAACGACCACAGCTCGAAGTCGACCTTGTCCACGCCCGGGTTGCCGATGACGTTCATCCGCAGGCCCGCGCGCAGGGTGCCGTACTCGTGGTCGGACAGCAGGTGGCGCGTGCGGTAGAAGACGTTGTTCATCGCCATGACGGCGGCCGCGGACCTGGCCGCGTCGTACGCCTCCGGCGTGAGGTTCGCCTTCGCCTCCGGCGCCAGCTCACGCAGCACGATCGGGGAGCGGGAGGCGATGGCGGTCGCCAGCACCGTGCCCCACAGCTGCTGCGCCGGCAGGTCGGAGTTGCCGATGACCGAGCCCAGGTTGAGCTTCAGGTCCTTGGCGTAGTCCGGGACGCGGGACTTCAGCGAGTCGAGCGACATGGGTCACTCACCGGCCAGCAGCGCGACCGGGTCCAGGGTGTCCTCGCCCTTGCTCCAGTTGCACGGGCACAGCTCGTCGGTCTGCAGGGCGTCCAGGACCCGCAGGACCTCCTTGGGGTTACGGCCCACGGAACCGGCGGTGACCATGGTGAACTGGATCTCGCGGTTCGGGTCGACGATGAAGACGGCGCGCTGTGCGAAGCCGTCCTCGCCCTCGATGCCCAGGTCGCGCATCAGCTCGTGCCTGGAGTCGGCCAGCATCGGGAACGGCAGGTCGGTCAGGTCCGGGTGGTCCTTGCGCCAGGCGTGGTGCACGAACTCGGAGTCACCGGAGAAGCCGAGGATCTGGGCGTCACGGTCGGCGAACTCGTCGTTCAGCTTCCCGAACGCGGCGATCTCGGTCGGGCAGACGAAGGTGAAGTCCTTCGGCCAGGCGAAGACGACCAGCCACTTGCCCTCGTAGGACTTGTGGTGGATCTGCTCGAACTCCTTGCCCTTCTCCAGCGAGACGCAGGCGGTCAGTTCGAACTCGGGGAACTTGTCACCGACAGTGAGCACACGCTCTCCTTGCAGCGAAGAAACACCCCTTTTGGGGGAGTTTCCCGTGATGGGTTGGACGCTGCTGATGGTGGCACAGGGTGCATTGATTAGTGAAATAGCTACACTCGGTCTTGTTGATCGGAGGTGGTTATCAGTGACCATCAGTAGCGGCAGACGGAGACAGCCGAGCCTCGCACAGCTGCGGGCCTTCGCCGCCGTCGCCGAGTATCTGCATTTCCGGGACGCGGCCGCCGCGATCGGGATGAGTCAGCCCGCGCTGTCCGGCGCCGTCTCGGCGCTGGAGGAGACCCTCGGCGTGACCCTCCTTGAGCGTACGACGCGCAAGGTGCTGCTCTCGCCCGCCGGTGAGCGGCTCGCGGTGCGGGCCAAGGCGGTGCTGGAGGCGGTCGGCGCGCTGCTGGAGGAGGCCGAGGCGGTCCGGGCGCCGTTCACCGGGGTGCTGCGCCTCGGCGTGATCCCCACGGTCGCGCCGTATCTGCTGCCGACCGTGCTGCGGCTCGTGCACGACCGCTACCCCCAGCTCGACCTCCAGGTGCACGAGGAGCAGACCGCGAGCCTGCTGGACGGCCTCCACTCCGGCCGCCTGGACCTGCTGTTGCTGGCGGTCCCGCTCGGCGTGCCCGGTGTGGCCGAACTCCCGCTCTTCGACGAGGACTTCATGCTCGTTACCCCGCTCGACCACTGGCTCGGCGGCCGCGAGGGCATCCCGCGCGAGGCGCTGAAGGAGCTGAACCTGCTGCTCCTGGACGAGGGCCACTGCCTGCGCGACCAGGCCCTCGACATCTGCCGCGAGGCCGGGCGCGAGGACGCCCCGGTCACGACCACGGCGGCCGGTCTGTCCACGCTGGTCCAGCTCGTCGCCGGGGGCCTCGGCTGCACGCTGCTGCCGCGTACGGCGCTGAAGCTGGAGACCGCCCGCAGCAGCCAGCTGCTCACCGGCGCGTTCGCCGACCCGGCGCCGAGCCGCCGGGTCGCCTTCGCCATGCGGGCGGGGGCCGCGCGGGCGGCCGAGTACGAGGAGCTGGCCGTGGCGCTGCGCGGAGCGCTCGCCGCGCTGCCGGTGCGGGTGCTCGGCCCGGACGCCTGAGCCCGCGAAGCGATCAAATGACCAGGCGCGGAGGGTCGTGCGGGAACACAGCCTGTGAGGAAGCGGTTGTGGGCCCCCTCCGGAGGGGAGGGGGCCCACAGTGCACCGTGCGCTACTCCGTGCGCAGTCCGTCCGGCCGCATCAGCCGCAGCAGCGGCGGCAGGCTCAACAGGGTCACCGTCAGGACCACCGCCGCCCCCGCGCCGGTCAGCCCCAGGACGCTCGGCCAGTCCACGCCGACCGTCGAGCCGGCCATCTTCAGCAGCACCACGCCGAGCGTCAGCCCCACGGCCGAGGCGAGCAGCAGGCCGAGCGCGATCGGGATCGCCGTCTGCCACAGCACCGACAGACTCAGCGTGCGCCGCCGGGTGCCGAAGGCGATCAGCGCCGACAGCAGCTTCCGGCGTTCGCGCAGCTGCTCCAGCTGGGAGACCAGCAGGCTCGCGCCGATCAGCGCCAGCACACAGATGGCGCCGGCGAACGTACCGGTGCGGATGGAGGAGAACTGCGCCGTCCGCTGGGTGGCCGACCACTCCATCGCGTCCGCGAGCGGGTCGATCCGCGCCGCGGTGTTGCGGGCGCGCTCGAACGCGTCCGGTACCGAGGTGTCCACCGAGAGGTAGACCGTCGCGTTCAGCAGGTGGCGCATCCGCTCGGGCACGGCGCCCGGGGTCAGCAGCACACCGCTGTCCCTGGTCCCGCTCGGGCCGGTGATCGCGGTGGCCTGCCGCAGCCCGCCCGGCACGGTCCAGGTGACGTCCTTGCCGCGGCCGGTGCCGTTGACGTCGTCGATGTGGAGCGTGCGGCCCGGCCGGACGATCCTGGCCACGTCCGCGTCGTTCGTCCCGCCCGTGGCCACGAACATGTCCCCGTCCGTGCAGGACGTCAGCCGGGCCTCCTCGCGCAGCGCCGCGCAGGTGCCGACGGTGAGCAGTGATGTGTGGGAGGGCCCGCTCCGCCAGTTCCCGTCGCCCAGTTCGGTGCTGCCGATCGCGGTCGCCCTGCGGACGCCCTTGGTGGCCGCGAACTGCCCGGCGGCCCGGCCGAAGTCGGCGCCCCGGGACAGGTTGACCTGAATCTGGGCCCGGGTGGTGTCCTGCCCGGTGTTCTTGGTGTAGTCGCCCTGGACGCCCGCGAACAGCATCTGCATCGCGACCGCTCCGGCCACCGCGACCGCGATGCCGTTCACCATGCGGGCCGCCGAGCCGCTGCTCAACTGCAGCCGCCGTACGGCCAGTTGCCAGGCCACCGAGCCGCGTCCGAGCCGGGCCACGACCGCTTCGACGACCCAGGGCAGCAGCGTGGTCACGCCGATGAGCAGCAGCAGGACACCGCCGATCACCAGGTACGCGTTGAAGTCGCCGTTCGAGCGGCCCTGGCCGATCATCGGGGCGAGCATCGCGAGGCCGCCGACCGGCAGCAGCAGCCGCCACCACAGCCGGCGGCGCGTGGGCTTGGCCGTACGGACCACGCCCAGGGGCTCGATCACCACCCTGCGCAGCGCGAACAGCGTGACCAGCACCGCCGCCGCGGGCACGGCGACCGCGACCAGGACGGCCAGCGCGGGCGAGGGGTTGAGATAGCTGGGGAACACGCTGATCCCCACGACCTCGACCGAGCCCGCGAGCTGGCGGCCGAGCAGGAAGAAGACCGTGCCGAAGGCCAGCCCGACCAGCGATCCGGCGAGCGCCTCGCCCGCCGCGATCCGCCGGGTCATCCGGCTGTCGGAGCCCACCAGCCGCAGCGCGGCCAGCCGGCGGTCGCGCCGCTCGCCGCCGAACCGTACGGCCGTGGCGATGAACACCGCGACCGGCATCAGCAGCACCACGAAGACGACCAGGATCAGCAGGATCAGCACCGGGTCCATGCTGTTCGACGACGCCGCGGGGCGCCCGAACCCGGAGATCCGGGCCGTCTTCCACCCGTCGATGTGTGCCGCGAGGTTCTTCCCGCCGGCGTAGTAGGTCAGTTCGCGCGAGCCGATCAGGCCCTTCTCGGCGATCGTCCCGACGATCCGGTACGGCAGCCGCTCGCGCAGCAGCGCGCCGTCGCCGGAGCCGAGCAGCTCCTTCAGCGCGGGCGAGACGACCATCTCGCCCGGCGCCGGGTACCTCGTCAGGCCCGGGGCGACGGGGGCCTTGGGCCCTTCCGGTTCCACCAGCCGGCCGCGGACGTCCTCGCCGTGGTACGTCGTGTCGGCGTCGGAGATCACCAGGGTGTTCGCGGCCTTGGCGCGGGGCGGACCGTAGGTGTAGTCCATGCGGGCGTCGTCGCGGGCGTGCCGTACCGACAGCGCGTTCGGTATCGCGGTCGTCAGCAGCAGCAGGGCCACGCCGAGCCCGACGCCGACCGCCGTCAGGAGCACCCGGACATGGCCCTCGCGCCCGCCGGTGAAGGCGAACTTGACGCCCATGCCGAGGTCCCGCCCCCAACGTGCGTTCATGCCACGCGCTCCATGTCCCGGGACTTGCCGTCGCGTACGACGATCTCGCGGTCGGAGTAGGCGGCCACCCGGGCCTCGTGCGTGACGAGGACGACGGCCGCGTTGCTGGAGCGGGCCGCGTCGGTCAGCAGCTCCATCACGCGCTCGCCGTTGAGGGAGTCCAGCGCGCCGGTCGGTTCGTCGGCGAAGACCACACGGGGCCCGGTGACCAGCGCCCGCGCCACCGCGACGCGCTGCCCCTGGCCGCCGGAGACCTCGCCGGGCCGCTTGCCCAACAGGTCGTCCACCTCCAGGCGCTCCATCCAGGTGAGCGCGGCCTTCTCGGCCTGCCTGCGGGAGGTGCCGTTCAGCCGCAGTGGGAGGGCCACGTTCTCCACGCAGGTCAACTCGGGTACGAGCTGGCCGAACTGGAAGACGAAGCCGAAGTCGGAGCGGCGCAGGGCGCTGCGCTGGGCGTCGTTCATGCCGGCGAGTTCACGGCCGTCGTAGACGATGGACCCGGAGTCCGGCGGCACGATGCCGGCGAGGCAGTGCAGCAGGGTCGACTTGCCGGAGCCGGAGGGGCCCATGACGGCGACGACCTCGCCGGGATGGATGGAGAACTCGGCGCCGTCGAGCGCGACGGTGGGGCCGTAGGCCTTGCGCAGGTCTTCGGCGGCGAGCAGGGAGCCGGCGGGGGCGTTCATCGGGTCACCTCCGCACGGAGCTTGTCCAGACGCGCGGCGGTCAGCTCCAGCCAGCGCAGGTCGGCCTCCAGGTGGAACAGCGCGTGGTCGCAGATCAGCTGGTCCGCGAGGTCGCCCTTGCGCTTGCGGTCGGTCAGGATCCGCATGCTGCGCAGGTGCTCGGCGCGCTGGGTGTCGAGTATGTCGGCCGCGTCGCGGTGGGTCAGCAGCGCGAGGACGACCTTGGTGTAGAGCGTCGACTGGAGGTATTCCTCCGGCTTCTCCGGAGTGGCGAGCCAGCGCTCGACGTCGGTGATGCCGGCGTCGGTGATCGCGTACCGCTTGCGCTCGGGGCCGCCGCCGGCCTCTATCCCGTCGACCTCGACGAGGCCGTGCTTCAGCAGTCGGGACATCGTCGAGTAGACCTGGCCGTAGTGCAGCGGCCGGTCCTGACCGAACTTTTCGTCGAAGGCCCGCTTCAGGTCGTAGCCGTGGCGCGGGCCGGACTCCAGGAGCCCTAGGAGGGTGTGACCGATGGACATGACGAGCACTCTACACACGGTGTATACGAGGTGTGTATACACCGAGTGTGCAGATCATGGCCCGGAGTACGGCGGTGCAGGTGGGAGCCGATTGTCACGGTTCCGAAACAGGCGGCCTGCCTCTGCGTGGCATCGGCCCCGTCTCCTTCGGCAGCCGGCCCGCCTCCGCGAGCGCGCGGCGCAGCAGGAACTCGATCTGCGCGTTGGCGGAGCGCAGTTCGTCCCCGGCCCAGCGGGCCAGTGCGTCGTACACCGACGGGTCCAGCCGCAGCAGCACCTGCTTGCGCTGCTGCGGCCGTCGCTTCGGCGTCCGCGGAGTGCCGTCCGGGGAGTCCGCGGTGTCCGGGGAGTCCGGGGAGTCCGTCACTGGTAGAGGGACCCGGTGTTGAGGACCGGCTGCGGGGCCCGGTCCCCGCACAGCACGACCATCAGGTTGGACACCATCGCCGCCTTCCGTTCCTCGTCCAGTTCCACGATGTCCGCCTCGGCGATGCGGGCGAGCGCCGTCTCGACCATGCCGACCGCGCCGTCCACGATCTGCCGCCGGGCGGCCACGACCGCGCCGGCCTGCTGCCGCTGGAGCATCGCGGAGGCGATCTCGGGAGCGTACGCGAGATGCGTGAAGCGCGACTCGATGATCTCGACTCCGGCCGCCTGTACGCGGATTCGCAGCTCGGCGGCGAGCTTCTCGGTGATCTCCTCGGCGTTTCCGCGCAGCGACAGCCCGCCCTCCTCATGGGAGTCGTAGGGGTACTCGATGGCGATGTGCCGCACGGCCGTCTCGGTCTGCGTGGCGACGAACTCGGTGAAGTCGTCCACCTCGAAGGTGGCCTGCGCGGTGTCCTGGACCTTCCAGACCACGACCGCGGCCAGCTCGATCGGGCTGCCGTAGGCGTCGTTGACCTTCAGTACGGCGGTCTCGTGGTTGCGCACCCGGGTGGAGATGCGGGTCCGCGAGGTGAAGGGGTTCACCCAGCGCAGGCCGTCCTCGCGGATCGTGCCCCGGTAGCGCCCGAAGAGCTGGACGACCCGGGCCTCGCCCGGCGCGACCGTGTTCAGGCCGCGCAGCGAGATGACCGCGGCGAGGAAGACGACGATCCCGGCGACGATGAGCCCGGCCTTGGCGCCAGGGGCGGAGACGGCCGAGGCGGTGGCGATCAGCGCGGCGGTGGCGCCGAGTCCCAGCAGGCCGAGCAGCAGGGCGAGCCCGCCGCCGATGCTGTGCGCGGTGAACTCCCGGGTACGGGGAGCGGGCATCGCGGGTGCGTCGGGTGCGCCGAGCGCCTCGGGTGCGGAGTCGTTCGTGGTCATGGTGGTCCCCGTTTCGGTGGTGTCGACGGCATCTATCGCCGACCTATCTAAGTGATAACACTTTTCCCCGCCGAAGCAACCCTGTGGCCTCGTCAGTCGTCGGTTCCGTTGGGGCGGGTGCTGATTGTCACGTCCGTAAAAGAGCGGATCGGACGCCCTTTGTCATAGAGGCGGGTGTTAGCTTTCGAAGCTGACCCCGAGACGGAAGCGGAGCGTAGGGACCCATGGGACGAGCGGACGAGAGACGAGCGCGACAGCGCGGCGGCCACCGCGCAGCGCCCAGGCGAGGCCGCTCGCAGTCCGCGCCGGCCGCCACCGCCTCCCCGTCCGCACCGGCCGGCGGCAAACCCCCCAAGGGCCGAATACGCAGGCTCTTCACCTGGAAGAAGATCCTCGGGACGTTCTTCGGCCTGGTGCTGCTCGTCATCGGCGCGTTCGTCGTGCTGTACATGACGATCGACATCCCGGCGGGCAACGCCACCGCCCAGTTGCAGAGCAACATCTACAAGTACAGCGACGGCACGGTCCTCGCCCGCACCGGCGAGCTCAACCGCGAGAGTGTCGACCTCGCCCAGGTCCCCAAGGACGTCCAGCACACCTTCGTCGCGGCGGAGAACAAGACCTTCTACTCGGACTCCGGAGTCGACCTGAAGGGCACTGCCCGCGGCATCCTCAACACCCTTGAGGGACACGGCACCCAGGGCGGTTCGACGATCACCCAGCAGTACGTCAAGAACTACTACCTGGACCAGAACCAGACCGTCTCGCGCAAGCTGAAGGAACTGGTCATCTCGCTGAAGCTGGACCGCCAGAAGTCCAAGGACTACATCCTCGCGGGCTACATCAACACCAGCTACTACGGCCGCGGCGCCTACGGCATCCAGGCCGCGGCGCAGGCGTACTACCGCAAGGACGCCAAGGACCTCACGGTCCAGGAGGGCGCCTACCTCGCGGCGCTGCTCCAGGCGCCGAACCAGTACGACTGGGCGCTCGCCAGCGACACGGGCAAGAAGCTGGCGGTCGCCCGCTGGAACTACGTCCTGGACAACATGGTCAAGCAGCACTGGCTGGACCCGGGCAAGCGCCAGGCCATGAAGTTCGAGACCCCCGAGGCCCCCAAGGCGGCGCCGGGCATGAAGGGACAGTCCGGCTACCTGGTGGACGCGGCCAACTCGGCGCTCTACAAGCAGCTCGTGTCCCAGGGGGACGCCGCCAGCGTCGGGGATGCCGAGGCGCTGGTGAAGAAGGGCGGCTGGACCATCACGCTCAACATCGACCGCAAGAAGCAGACCCAGCTGGAGCAGGCCGTCAAGGACCAGCTGACCAGCAAGCTGGACGCGAAGCAGCGCTCCGTCGACGGCGACGTGCAGCCCGGCGCCGTCTCCGTCGACCCGACGACGGGCAAGGTCCTCGCCATGTACGGCGGCACGGACTACTTCAAGCACTTCACCAACAACGCGACCCGGCGCGACTACCAGCCCGCCTCCACCTTCAAGCCGGTGATCCTCGCCGCCGCCCTGGACGGCGGCGCCACGACGCAGGACGGCCGGGCGATCACCCCGAACACGATCTACGACGGCACGAGCGGCCGCCAGGCCGTGTCGGGCGGCGCCAAGGTCGGCTTCGGCCCGCCGAACGAGGACGACCACAACTACGGCAACATCACTGTCCAGACGGCTATGAACGACTCCGTCAACTCCGTCTTCGCGCAGATGGGCGTCGACGTGGGCATGGACAAGGTGATGGCCACCGCAGGCAAGCTCGGCATGGACACCAAGGGCATGGAGGCGGTCCCCGCGCAGACGCTGGGCTCCATGGGCGCGAGCCCGCTGGAGATGGCGGGGATCTACGCGACGCTCGACAACCACGGCAAGAAGGTCACCCCGGCGATCATCAAGTCGGCCGAGCACAAGGACCGTACGGTCAACCTGCCGGACCCGATCGGCGACCAGGTGATCAGCAGGACCGCCGCCGACACGGTCACCTCGGTGCTCACCGGCGTGGTCGACGACGGCACCGCCCAGCAGTCGGTGGCCGGCAACCCGGAGCGAGACGGCCAGCAGGTCGCCGGCAAGACGGGTACGTCCGACAACAACAAGTCGGCCTGGTTCACCGGCTACACGCCCGGCCTGGTCACCTCGGTCGGCCTGTTCGGCGAGTCCGCCAAGACCCACGCGCAGGTTCCGATGATGGGCGCGACCGGCCTGCTCGGCCCCACCGGCGGTCCCGGACGCGTCAACGGCGGCGACTACCCGGCGAAGATCTGGGCCGCGTACACCTTCGGGGCGATGGGCGACGTCAGCAGCTTCGACCTGAACACCACGCAGGGCGCGGCCGTCCAGCCGGCCTACACGCCGACGACTCCCTCGACGCCGTCCCACACGCCGTCGAAGACGCCCACCAGCAAGCCGCCGACGTCCGCGCCGCCGTCGCGGCCGGCGACCAGCAAGCCGCCGACGTCCACGCCGCCCTCCCCGCCGCCGACGTCCACGCCTCCCACGCAGCCGCCGACGACGCCGCCGACGGGCGGCGTCACCGGCGACCCGCTCGATCCGGGCGGCGGCCAGAACTTCGGCCAGAGCGCCGGCCAGTAGGAGCGCACACGAAGGGCGCCCCGGGACCCCGGGGCGCCCTTCCCTGACGTGTGCGGAGCACTCAGCTCCGGTTCAGCTCGAACCACACCACCTTGCCGGCGCTCAGCCGGGTCGCGCCCCAGCGGCGGGCCAGCCTGTTGACCAGGTACAGGCCGCGCCCGCCCTCGTCGGTGGCGCGGGCCTGGCGCAGCCGCGGCAGTTGCGGCACGTCGTCGCCGACCTCGCAGCGCAGCACGTCGGTCCGCAGCAGCCGGAGCGTCACCGGCCGGGAGGTGTACCGCACGGCGTTCGTCACGACCTCGCTGACCAGCAGCTCCACCGAGTCCGTCAGGTCCTCGAGGTCCCAGCGGGCCAGCGCGCGGCGGGCCAGCCGGCGGGCCTGGCCGGGGGCCGTCTCCTCCGGATCCAGCCGCCAGTACGCGACGTCGCTCGGCGCGATCCCGTCGAAGCGGGCCGCGAGCAGCGCGATGTCGTCGTCCCGGTCGCCGGGCCCGAGCATGTCCAGCACCTCGTCGCACAGGGCTTCCAGCGGCGGCGGATGGTCCGGGCCGGTCAGCCGGGCGGTCGCGGCGAGCTTCTCGCGCAGCTGCTCTATGCCGGTCCAGACGTCGCGCAGCCGGGACTCCACCAGGCCGTCGGTGTAGAGGAGCAGGGTGGCTCCGGCGGGCGCGTCCAGCTCGACCGCCTCGAAGTCGACACCGCCGACCCCGATCGGGGCGCCCGGCGGCACCTTCAGCACCTCGGCCCGGCCGCCCAGGTGCAGCAGCACGGGCGGCGGATGCCCGGCGTTGGCGATCGTGATGCGGTGCGTGACCGGGTCGTAGACGGCGTAGAGGCAGGTCGCCATGCGGTCGGTGCCGAGCCGCTGTGCCTGCTCGTCCAGGTGGTGGAGCACCTCCTGCGGCGGCAGGTCGAGACCGGCCAGCGTCTGCGCGGTCGTGCGCAGCTGGCCCATGATCGCGGCCGAGGTCATGGAGTGCCCCATGACGTCGCCGACGACCAGCGCGACCCGGCTGCCGGGCAGCGGGATCGCGTCGTACCAGTCGCCGCCGACCCGCGCGGTCTCGGCGGCCGGCAGATAGCGGGAGGCCAGCCGGACGCCGGTCGGGCGGGGCAGGGTCTCGGGCAGCATGGTGCGCTGGAGCTCGTCGGCGATGTAGGCCTCCCGGCCGTACAGCACCGCCTTGTCGATGCCCAGCGCGCTGTGCGTGGCCAGCTGGGCGGCGACCAGCAGGTCGTCCGCCTCGAACGCGAGCCGCTCCGGGCGGCGCAGGAACAGGGCCGCCCCGATCACCCGGCGCCGGCCGCGCAGCGGGGCGAGGATCGCGTGCTGCCCGGACGGCACGAGTGCCTCGCCGCCGTCGCCGAGCAGCTCGGGCAGCGCGGCCCGGGCGGCGGGCGCGTCCGCGAACACCGGCCGGACACCGCGCAGCACTTCGTTCAGCGCGCCGCCGGGGCGCACCTCGCACAGCTCCGTGGTGAGCGAGGACAGTTCGGCCAGCACGCTCGGCTCCGGCTCGGGGTCGAAGGCCGGCGGCAGCAGGACACCCTCGGTGTCCCGCTCCTCCGGTATCCGGTCGCTGCGGCGCAGCCGCAGCACCACCGGGCCGGTGGGCCGCTCGTCGCCGACCGGCAGCGGGTCGCGCAGATAGACCAGGATCGCGTCCGAGAACGTCGGCACCGTGGCCCGGCACAGCCCCATCACGATCTCGTCCAGATCGAGGCCGCGCGCGATGCGCCGGGTGGCCGCGCCCACGAACCTGAGCCGGTCGCCGTCACGCCGCATCGGCATCGGCCGGCCGGGCGGCAGGCCGCGTCCGGTACGGCGCTCCTGGGCGGCGGCCGACCGCTCCTGCTCGGCACCGGGCTGGGGCGGAATGCCCTCCGGTGCCGGGCGGGGGCGGTGTGCGCCGGCGTCCGCGGCGGCGGGCTGGGAGTGCTCGGGGCCGTTGACTGGGGGCTCCTTCCCCTTGCCGACCGGGGGCTGTGTCCCCTTGCCGTCCTGTCCCACGGCCTGCGCCGGTAAGGCCGAGGCGCCGGGGGCTTTCTGGGTACGCAGGAACGCCCCGCGGCCCTCCGCGGGGTCGGCGCCCTGAGGGCGCTCGAAGGAGGTGGGCTGCTCCGTCACGCGTGTCGCATCCATCCGTCCGGGTCTGCACGCCGGGCGCGCAGTTGGTCCCGCCGAAATCCCGATACCCGCAATACGTGCCCCAGGAACGGAATTCCCGCGTGCTCAGGTGTTGTTCCTGCGCCACCGGCGTGTCCCGGCGGGCCGGCGGTGGTGGTGGTGCCCTGGTGCCCCTCGCTCACGTCCTGCCGCCCCTCGGTGACGATCGGTCAAGCCCGGCGCATGCTCCGACAGTTGTTGCTCATATGCGCCCTTGCGGAGGACGATCCTACGTTTCATGCCCGGGGGCGCATCAAGGGTCTCATGAGGACACATGCGCGGGCGTACGGTCCCAGTCCTCGGGGAGAGACGGTACCGCCCAGGACGGATCCGGGCGCCAGTGCTGCCAGCCGTCCGCGAACGGAGCGCCCCAGGCGGCGACGACCTCGATCGCCTCCTGCCCCGCCACCCGCACCGTTCGGGCCGTCCGGGCGTCCATCAGCCCGTCCCGCTGGGCCTGCGCGAACTCGTCCTCGTCACGCCAGTGCCAGCTGCGGTCCGGGTGTACGGAGATGTCCAGGAAGTAGTCCTCGGAGTCCACTCCGCCCTCCCAACGGACCAGCGGCTGCTCAAGATTGACGTACCAGTTCTTGAACCGCCAGCCCGGCTCCCAGAACAGCCACACCGACCACGGCCGGCCCGGCTGGGCCAGCTTCAGCACACCGGTGCCGAACCAGCGGTCCCGCTGCACCGTGCGCGGCTTGGTGTAGCGGGACCGGAGCGGCTCCTGGTGCACCGGCGTGCCGTCGGCCAGCACCGGCTTCACGCACTCGGTGCCCGGGGCCAGCCACACGGCGAGCAGATCCGCGTCGTCGCGTACGACGGTGACGGGCCGTGCGATGTGGACGTGGTCGCCGGCGTTCTCCCGGTAGCGCCACAGGATCGGGGTCCCCGGGGTCCAGTGGTCCGCGGGCCCCGCCGCCGTGCTCGTCATCGCTCCAACGTCCGTCATGCACAGATATTAGGTGCCGCGGGCATCCGACGCTGCGGCGCACATCACGGATCCCCGCTGGTGGCCGGAAAGGTTCGCTCGGGGTTACGGACGCGTCATCCGGAGGACATCCAGCGCCTCGTCGAGCTGCTCCGCCGTCAGATCGCCGCGTTCGACGTACCCGCCCTCCAGCACCACCTCCCGGATGGTCTTCCGCTCGGCGAGGGACTTCTTGGCGACCTTCGCGGCCTCCTCGTACCCGATGAACTTGTTGAGCGGGGTGACCACGGACGGGGACGACTCGGCGTACTCACGGGCCCGCTCCCGGTCGGCGGTGATGCCGTCGACGGTCCGGTCGGCGAGCAGCCGGGACACGTTGGCGAGCAGCCGCACGGACTCCAGCACGTTCTTGGCGATGACCGGGAGCATCACGTTCAGCTCGAAGTTCCCGGCGGCACCGGCGGTGGTGATCGTGGCGTCGTTCCCGATGACCTGGGCGGCGACCATCAGCACGGCCTCGGGCACGACCGGGTTGACCTTGCCCGGCATGATGGACGAACCGGGCTGCAGGTCCGGGAGCCGGATCTCGGCGAGCCCGGTGCGCGGCCCGGAGGACATCCACCGCAGGTCGTTGGCGATCTTCGTGAGCCCGACGGCGATGGTCCGCAGCTGCCCGCTGGTCTCCACGACGGCGTCCCGGGCCCCCTGTGCCTCGAAGTGGTCGCGGGCCTCGGTGAGCGGCAGTCCGGTGGCGCGGGCGACCTCCTCGATGACGGCGGCGGAGAACCCGGGCGGGGTGTTGATCCCGGTCCCGACGGCGGTGCCGCCGAGCGGCAGCTCGGCCAGCCGGGGCAGGGAGGCGGTCAGCCGCTCGACGCCGTAGCGGATCTGGGCCGCGTACCCGCCGAACTCCTGCCCCAGGGTCACGGGCGTCGCGTCCATGAGGTGGGTCCGGCCGGACTTCACGACGTCGGCGAACTCCTCGGACTTGCGGGTGAGGGCGTCGGCGAGATGGGTGAGGGCCGGGATCAGGTCGTGGGTGACGGCGGCGGTGGCGGCGATGTGGATCGAGGACGGGAACACGTCGTTGGACGACTGCGAGGCGTTGACGTGGTCGTTGGGGTGCACGTCCCGGCCCAGCCGCTCGCTCGCGAGGGTGGCGAGGACCTCGTTGGCGTTCATGTTGGACGAGGTCCCGGACCCGGTCTGGAACACATCGACGGGGAAGTGCTCGTCCCAGTCCCCGCGGGCCACCTCCGCCGCCGCCTCCTGGATCGCCTCGGCGACGTCCTTGTCGAGCACCCCGAGACGCGCGTTCACCTTGGCGGCGGCGCCCTTGATCCGGGCGAGGGCCTCGATGTGGGCGCGCTCGATGCGCTGGCCGGACACGGGGAAGTTCTCGACGGCCCGCTGCGTCTGCGCGCGCCACTTGGCCTGCGCCGGGACCCGGACCTCACCCATGGAGTCGTGCTCGATGCGGTATTCGCTCATGCCCGGTACAGCGACCCGGGGCGTCGGGTTGTTCCGGGGGCTGGGCCGGGCGGGTGGCGGCCCGCTCGGTGCGCGGGCGGACCGGAAGCGGTCCGGAAGCGGGGGACGGGTATCGGCGGCAGCGAGGGCGGGGATGTGCTGGGGGCATGGAAATGACCAGGTCACGGCACCGTGGCGGGCGGGGCGGCCGGCCCCCGCTCGTCCACGCCGCGCAGGAACGCCTCGACCGCCGACAGGTCGGTCCGCGCCAGGTCGTCGGCGCGTATGACCACGCGCAGCTCGGGGGAGACGGCCGGGTCCTGGCGCAGGCTCTGCGTGAAGGTCTCGACGATCAGAAGCACGAGCTGGGTCCGGTCGAGTTCGACGATGCGGGACAGACCCGTGCCGATCAGCGGTATCGCCACCGGTTTGAACAGCCCGTGCAGCGCGACCGAGGGCCACAGCCGCTCCAGGCTCAGCCGCAGGTCCGCCGGTCCGGACCGGGCCCGCAGGTCGTTGCCCAGGCGGGAGTAGGCCAGCGCGAACACCCGGCGCCGGCCGGCCGGCACCGCCACGACCGTACCGACGGGATAGCGCACGCGACGGCCGCGCCGCTTCGTCCGCACGCTCTCCGTGCCCAGCGGGGTGAACCGGCCCAGACCGCGCCGCAGGTGGACGTCGAGGAGCTTGTGCCGGCCCCCGAAGAGGCGGTCGACCAGCTGGCCCTGCACGCTCTCCCGGCTGATCACGACGTCGTCGGGGAAGGTGTCGAACGTGTCGGAGAAGCCCACGACCAGGTTGGCGTCCTCCTGGTCGAACAGGTCGCCGCGCACCACGACGACGTCCACGCGCAGCCCGCGCAGGGTGTGGCGCAGCAGTTCGCCGCCGTGCCGCTCGCGCAGCCGGGCGTTCAGCCGGGTGAGGACGGCCGCGGCCTCGACGTCGTCCGGCCGCTCCCGGACGGTCTGTTCGGCCACCGGCAGGGCCAGGTCGTAGCGGCCCAGCGCGGTGTGTCCGTCGACCAGTTCGCGCAGCGCGGTCTCCCGGAGCCGGGTCAGCCGGCGCACCGGCGCGCCCGCGAACTCCTCGTCGTGCACCTCGGTCAGCGGCCGGCCGCGCCACAGCCGCAGCGCCTCCATGAGCAGCCGGACGGCCGAGGCCGGTGCCGCGCGCAGCGCGTCGCCCACCAGGCGGGTGAACTCCGTGCTGTCCAACTCCTCCTCTGTGAGGTCGAGTTGATAGGTGCTCTGGATGCCGCGCCCGGACGGCAGCTGCCCGGTGCGGATGATCCGGGCGCCGTGCCCCGGCCCGGCGAGGTCGAAGGCGCGCCGCAGCTCCAGGATCCGCTTCTGCACCTCGTTGCGGTTGCGCAGCTCCTGGTGCGGCAGTTCGACGGTCTGCTGCCACACGTCGCGGTAGAGCTGCCGCGCGGTCACGGCTTCGCCGTCGGCGGCGATCAGCCGCACCAGCAGACGGGCCGTCAGCGGGGTGAGCCGTACCGGAGTGCCGTTCACATCCAGCCGTACGGGGCCGAGCACGCTCACACGTACGCACGATGTGCGGATCTGCACGCGCCTCGCCCCCTCTGCCGCGTGACTGTGCGTCAGCGTACCAAGGGGTTCTGGAGGGAAACATGCGATTGTCCGGTTTGCGGATACGGCTTCCGAGGTGGTCGCGGCGCGGGCGGCGGATGTTCACGGGCAGCGTGCTCGCGGCCTTCGGCGCCGTGTCGGCCGTCGTCCAGTTCGTCGGACAGCTCTTCCCTCGCGCCGTGGACCGCCCCGGACTGGTGCTGGCCGCCTCCGTCGCCCTGTGCCTGGCCTGGGGGCTCGCCCGGGCGCGCCCGCAGCCCGCGGTACGGCAGGAGTTCGGGCGCCCCGGGATGACCGTGGTCGTCGAGGAGGGCGACCTCTTCGCGCAGCCGGGCCATCTGGTGGTGGGGTTCACCGACACCTTCGACACCCTCGTGGACGACGGCGTCGTCATCAACGACACGAGTGTGCAAGGGCAGTTGCTCGACCGCCGCTACGGCGGGGACACCCGGCTGCTGGATGCCGCGCTGGACGCCGCGCTGGCCGGGGTCGCGCCGGTGGCCTGGGAGAGCGCGCGGGACAAGCCGCGGGGCAAACGGGCGCGGTATCCGATCGGGACCGTCGCCACCCTCGGCAGCCGGCCGCAGCTGGTCTTCGCCGTCGCCTACAGCCGGATGGGCAACGACTGCGTGGCCGCCTCCAGCGTGCACGACCTGTGGTTCGGCCTGGACCGGCTGTGGGACGCCGTCCACCGGCACGCCCAGCTCGAACGCGTCACCATGCCGCTGACCGGTGCGGGGCTCGCCCGGCTGCACGACCTCGACGAGGACAGTCTGCTGCGGCTGATCCTGCTGTCGTTCGTGGCCCACTCGTGGGAGCGGACGGTCTGCCGCGAGCTGCGCGTGCTCGTCCGCCCCGGTGAGCTGGGGCGGATCGATCTGCCGGAGGCCGGCGCGTTCCTGGCGACGCTGGCGGCGGGTGCCCGGCGGCATGTGTGACCCCGGGCACCCGCCCACCCCCCCGGTGATGCGGTACGGGCCCTCCCCCGGTCAACGGGCCCGTACCGCGGCTCAACGGGCCGGCGGCACCTCCCGCCCGGTGCGGTGGTACGCCGACAGATGGCGGTACGGCCAGGTCTGGCGCCAGTCCGAGCCGGTGTCGTTGACCTTGCAGCCCGCCAGCTTCAGCCGCTCGACGATCTTGCCGAGAGCGGTCGCCGAGCCGTCGAACCGGATGACGTTCATCCCCCCGATGTCGGAGATCGCGCGCAGTGCGCCGATCTCCACCATCAGCGTGCGTTCCGGGTAGGCCATCAGCACCATGCCGAGCTCGATCAGCACGTTCGGCCGGGGCTGACCGGTCGGCTCGCTCTCGTACGGCGGCTCGTTCGGTCCCCTGAGGTCAGGGTGCAGTTGCACGACGTCGTCCGGGGTGAGCAGCACCAGTGCCGCCTGGGCCTGCGCGGGGGCCTGCGCGATGACCTCGCCCAGGAACGGCGCCGTCCTGCCCGTGGCTCTGACCAGGTCCTCCCACTCCAGCGGGCGCAGATCGAGCAGGCGCAGCAGGTCGAAGATCTTCAACCGCGCCTCCTCGTCCCGCCCGTGGACGACGAAGACGCTGCGGCCGCGGTCCGGGGCGGCGGCTCCGGAACCGCCCTGCCCGGCATCCGCCGGTCGGGGGGCCGACGGCCGGGGGGCTGCCGGGGCGCCGCCGTCGTAGAAGTTCTGTGTCCCCGAGTTGACGGAGCCGCTGTTGTCGTTCACGAAGTTGTTGTTGTGGCCGAAGTCGTTGCCGAGTCCGAAGTCGTTGCCGGTCATGAGGCCCCCGCCCCCTTGCCGCCGCCGGAGCCGTGATGCACGTTCTGCGTCCCCGAGTTGACGTTGCCGTGGTTGTTCTCGACGTGGTTGTTGTGGTGCCGGTAGTCGTTGAGGATGTTCGTCTGGCGGGCCTCGTGCTCCGCCAGGTCGACGTTGTGCGCCTGCAGGAAGTCACGGACGAACTGGAGGAGTTGGCGCTCCACGATCTGCGTGTACTTGATCGTGTCCGTCTCCTGGAAGAAGACGTGGAAGTCGGCGCTGGTCGCCAGCTCGCGGACGCTGGTGAGCGCGCCGGTGTTCCGCGCGGGGACGGCGTAGCGGCCGAGGCGGAACTCACTGGGGTCGTTCGTCCGCACCCGGCTGTCGCCCCGCCCGAGGAAGGCCAGCACGGCCGGTACCCAGGAGAACAGGGCCCCCACGGCCGCCCCGGGCGTGGCCAGCAGGGTGTCCTTCGCGACCCTGAGCAGCAGCGGGCCGTTCAGGGCGGCCGGGAGCCGGTCGACCAGGTGGAAGCTCCTGCGGATCGGCGCCAGCACGTACGAGTAGAACTCGGTGTGCAGGGTGTTGCCCTTGAGGTCGAAGCCCACGAACGCCGTGGTGACCAGCTCCTGGTTCCACGAGCCGACCCGGACGCACAGGTACACGCGCTGCGCGTCGTAGCCCTCCGCCCAGCCGGCGCCGCGGTGTGCCCGGTCCGGCTCGCGCCCGCCGGGACGGATCGTCGTGACGGCCCGGGTGAACGCGGACTGTTCGACGGCGAGCCCGCCGATCCGCTCCGACCGGCGGGCCCGGTCGCGCAGTTCCGCGTTCATGCGCCCGGCGACGTAGTCGGTGATCTCCTTGCCGGTGAAGGGGACGACCTCCTTGCGCCGGGGTTCCTGGGCGCCCGCGGCCGTGGGCGCGCCCGCGCCGCCGCGGTGCTGGTCGAGCACGTTGACCGGCGCGCCGATCAGCAGTTCGGCCGTGGACCACCGGCGCACCTGGCCGCCGGCGCCGACGAACGGCTTGTAGCCGCCGTAGCGGATCAGGCTGCCGTCCGCCGTCTGCTCGTGGTTGATCTTCTCCACCGTCCGGGCCGTGAGCAGGGGGTGGTCGGGGTAGGAGCCGTCGAACCCGTCCCGCGCACCCGCCGCACCGGTGCCGGCGCGCAGCCGGTTCGTGAGCGTCTGCAGCGTGACGACCCGCTGCAGGAACGCGGTGACCCACACCAGCCACAGCATCGTCAGCAGCGCGACGATCCCGGACAGGACACCGGTGACCATGAGGACGACCGTGCCGGCGAGGCCCGCGCCGAGGACGGCGAGCCGCAGCCGGTGCAGCCGGCGCGCCGCCAGCGCGTGGGCGAGGACGGGGACCGCGTCGTACCCGTACGACGGTGCCACGACCCGGAACGGGTGGGTCAGGACGCGGATGACGGCGGCGCGGTACTCGCGGTCGAGGTAGGCGCCGGCGCACAGCAGCCGGGTGGCGTCGCTCGTGGCGTCCGGGGCTGTCCGGCCGGGAACCGGGTCCGCCGGTTCCGGCGGCGAAGCGGGGACGGAAAGAATGTCACTGGCCATGTCTTCACAGCTCCGCTCTGCTCAGTCGGCCGGGGTGACCGAGGCATGGGTGATGACCCCGTCCACCACCGTGTACTGGCCGCTGTACGACTTCTGCGTGCCGTCGGTCTGCTGCGCGAGCAGGCTCACGGAGACGGTCGTGTCCTGGACGGACGCGACGCTGACGGTGTCCTGTTCGGTGCCGGCGAAGCCCGCCACGAAGGACGCGTAGGACGAGTCGAGGTTCTTGCCGCCGAGGTCCCAGGCGGTCTTGAAGTCATGGCCGTTGATGGCGTCGAAGTACCGCTGCACCGTCGCGCCGGGATCGGCCGCGCCGTCGGTACCGGGGGTGGCGCTGTCCGTGCCGGTCGGGCTCTGCGTGTCGGCCGGGCTCGGGGAGAGTGCCGTGGCGTCCGTGCCGCCCGTGCTCTCCGCGCCGTAGGTGGTGGAGGCGGGGATGGAGGCCGTGGAGGTGTCCGGCGTCGCCGGATCCGGGACGGTGGGCTGGTAGGAGTAGCCGCCGTTGCCGGACACAGCGCCGGACGCGGATCCGCCGCCGTCCGAGGCCGACTGGGGCAGGACGGCGGTCAGGAGTATCAGCAGCAGCGGGACGCCGGCGATGATCAGCGCGTACGTCCGTTCCTGCCCGGCGGCGGGTAACAAGCCCAGCGGCTTGTGGGTGTGGTTCATGGGTCCTCGCAGTTCCCGGCAGACCGGCCGGGTCTCGCTCGTCTCGTGCGGTACGAACGGAGCTACCTTGCCCGACCCCTGCCGGACTTCGGCCGGTTTCAGCGCTTCCGAAGCGCTTCCGATCCGGGCCCGGGACCCGGACGCACGGGAGCCCCCGGCCGACGACGGCCGGGGGCTCCCGCGCTGCCTTGCGGGGCGGAGGTCAGGCGAGGCCCGGGCCCCGGACCGGGATCGACGTGAACGTCGGCTGCGGGGCCGGGTCCTGGAAGAAGTCGTTGCCCTTGTCGTCCACCACGATGAACGCCGGGAAGTCCTCGACCTCGATCTTCCAGACGGCCTCCATGCCCAGCTCCTCGTACTCCAGGACCTCGACCTTCTTGATGCAGTCCTGGGCGAGGCGGGCGGCGGGGCCGCCGATGGAGCCGAGGTAGAAGCCGCCGTGCGCGTCGCACGCGTCGGTGACCTGCTTCGACCTGTTGCCCTTCGCCAGCATCACCTTGGAGCCGCCGGCGGCCTGGAACTGCTCCACGTAGGAGTCCATCCGGCCGGCCGTCGTCGGACCGAAGGAGCCGGAGGCGTATCCCTCGGGGGTCTTGGCGGGGCCGGCGTAGTACACCGGGTGGTCCTTCAGGTACTGCGGCATGTCCTCGCCCGCGTCCAGCCGCTCCTTGATCTTGGCGTGCGCGATGTCGCGGGCCACGACCAGCGGGCCGGTCAGCGAGAGCCGGGTCTTGACCGGGTACTTGGTCAGCTCGGCGAGGATCGTGTCCATCGGCTGGTTGAGGTCGATCCTCACGACGTCGGAGGACTCGTCGAGGTGCTCGTCGGTCGTCTCCGGCAGGAAGCGCGCCGGGTCGGTCTCCAGCTGCTCCAGGAAGACGCCCTCGGCGGTGATCTTCGCGACGGCCTGGCGGTCGGCCGAGCAGGAGACGGCGATGGCGACCGGGCAGGACGCGCCGTGGCGCGGGAGGCGGACGACGCGGACGTCGTGGCAGAAGTACTTGCCGCCGAACTGCGCGCCGATGCCGATCTTCTGCGTCAGCTCGAAGACCTTCTGCTCCAGGTCCTTGTCCCGGAAGCCGTGGCCCAGCTCGGAGCCCTCCGCCGGGATCTCGTCCAGGTAGTGCGCGGAGGCGTACTTCGCGGTCTTCAGCGCGTACTCGGCGCTCGTGCCGCCGACGACGATCGCCAGGTGGTACGGCGGGCAGGCGGCCGTGCCCAGCGAACGGATCTTCTCCTCCAGGAACTTCATCATGGAGGCCTCGTTCAGGACGGCCTTCGTCTCCTGGTACAGGAACGACTTGTTCGCGGAGCCGCCGCCCTTCGCCATGATCAGGAACTTGTAGGCGCCGCCGTCGGTCGCGTACAGCTCGATCTGGGCGGGGAGGTTGGAGCCGGTGTTCTTCTCGTCCCACATGGTGAGCGGGGCCATCTGCGAATAGCGCAGGTTGAGCTTGGTGTAGGCGTCGTAGATGCCGCGGGACAGGGCCGCCTCGTCGCCGCCCTCCGTGAGGACGTTCTGGCCGCGCTTGCCCATCACGATCGCGGTGCCGGTGTCCTGGCACATCGGCAGCACGCCCGCCGCCGCGATGTTCGCGTTCTTCAGCAGGTCCAGCGCGACGAACTTGTCGTTGCCGGACGCCTCGGGGTCGTCGATGATGCGGCGCAGCTGGGCCAGGTGGGCCGGGCGCAGGTAGTGCTGGATGTCGTGGATGGCCTCTTCGGCCAGCGTGCGCAGCGCCTCCGGCTCCACCTTGAGGAACGTCCGCCCGTCCGGTCCCTCGACGGTGGACACGCCCTCGGAGGTCACCAGCCGGTACGGGGTGGTGTCTTCTCCTTGTGGGAGCAGATCGGTGTACGCGAACTCAGGCATCTCAGCCCATTCCTCACTGTGACGGACGGCCGCCCGCCGACGCTGGCGGGCCTCACCAGCGTAGAACCTGCCACCGACACCGATCCTGTGAGGTAAGGCTCAGTTCGACACGCCCGGGGTCGTCCACACCCCTAGTCGCGATCTATCGCGTTTCGGTACCCTGCTGTCGTGGACCTTCAGAAGCCCGCCCGTACCCATGACAACGACGCCGCACCGAGCGTCGCCGAACTGCGCGCCTCGGACGCCGACCGCGACCGGGTCGCCGACATCCTGCGCGAGGCCCTCGCCGAGGGCCGGCTGACCGCCGACGAGCACGCCGACCGTGTCGAGGGAGTGCTGCACGCCAAGACGGTGGGTGAGCTGGAGGTCTTCATCCGGGACCTGCCTGCCGCCCACCAGCAGCCGGCCGGCCCCGCCTACACGCCCGTGCCGCCCCGCCCCGCCGACGGCGCGATACCCCAGGAGGCGGACGCCAACGTGGTCGCGGTCTTCAGCAGCGCCGTGCGCCGCGGCCGCTGGCGCGCCGGGCGCCGGCTGCACGCGTACTCGGTCTTCGGCAGCGTGGAGATCGACCTCAGCGAGGCGATCTTCGAGTACCAACAGGTCGTGATCAAGGCGGTCTCGGTCTTCGGCGACGTCCAGATCCGTGTCCCGGAGAACGTGTCGCTGCGCGGCACCGGCGGCGGCGTCCTCGGCAACTTCGAGGTGGACACGCTGGACTCGGTCGACACCGACGCCCCGGTGGTCTACGTCGACGGCTGGGCCGTCCTCGGCAACGTGGAGGCGCGGCCCAAGCGCGGCAAGCGCGTCGGCGACATCCTGGAGCGGGTCCAGAGCAAGGTCGACCGCAAGCTGGAGCGGGTCCAGGACAAGGTCGACGCGAAGTTGCGCAAACACCTGGACCGTTGACAGTCGCGAATCCGCCGGTGACGGGAAGGGCCGGTTCCCCCGCGCGGCGAACCCCGGGGGCGTGAACGAGCCGTCGTGCGCCCGCGGTTGGGAACGCAGTGCATAGGCGCGCGTACAGCGGGTAGGCCTTGCTGCATCGTCTCTCGCTCGCGAAGCCGTCGTCAGGAGTAGACCCGTGCTGCAACCGCCGCATTCGTCCCTGCAGGTAGCTGCCGTTCCGGCCCAGCGGGGTCCGGCGCGGGACAGGGACCAAGACGCCCCCTGGCACACCGAGGCGGTGTGCCGGCGCGACGAGGCCGGCCTGTTCTTCGCGCCGTCGAAAGAGCCGACCGCGGCACGGCTGTCCCGCGAGGAGGCGGCCAAGCGTGTCTGCGCCCGCTGCCCCGTGATGGTCGAGTGCCGCGAGCACGCCCTCCTCCAGCCCGAGCCGTACGGCGTCTGGGGCGGCCTGACGGCAGCGGAGCGCCGCGTGGTCCTGGCGAGGCGCCGCCGCAGGGAGATGGAGCTGAAGAAGGCGGCGCGGGCGACGGCGGCGAACAGGATGGCGGGCTGAGCGTCCCGAAGGGGCGCGGGGAACCGCGCGAGCGACCGCGTACGACCCGCGGTCGCCGACGCTCCACGCGCCCCCTCTGAAGAGGCGCAGCCGCCCCCGGACCTACTTGGCCTTGTCGAAGTCGATCGCGCTGTACGCCCGCAGCTTGCGCAGCCGGTGCTCGGAGTCGATCCTCCGTACCGTCCCCGACTTGGACCGCATCACGATCGACTCGGTCAGTGCGGTCTCCGACCGGTACCGCACACCGCGCAGCAGCTCACCGTCGGTGATACCGGTGGCGACGAAGAACACGTTCTCACCCGAGACCAGGTCGTCCGTGGTGAGTACGCGGTCCAGATCGTGCCCGGCGTCGAGCGCCCGCTGCCGCTCCACGTCGTCCTTCGGCCACAGCTTGCCCTGGATCGTGCCGCCCAGGCACTTCACGGCGCAGGCCGAGATGATGCCCTCGGGCGTGCCGCCGACGCCGAGCAGCAGGTCGACGCCGGTGCCCTCGCGCAGCGCGTACACCGAGCCGGCGACGTCGCCGTCGGAGATCAGCTTGATGCGCGCGCCGGCCTCGCGGACCTCCTTGATCAGGCCCTCGTGCCGCGGCCGGTCGAGGATGACGACGGTGACGTCCTCCGGCGCGGACCGCTTGGCCTTGGCGATGCGCCGGATGTTCACGGCGACCGGCGCGTTGATGTCGACGAAGTCCGCGGCCTCGGGGCCGGTGACCAGCTTGTCCATGTAGAACACGGCGGACGGGTCGAACATGGCGCCGCGCTCGGCGGCGGCCAGGACGGCGATCGCGTTCGGCATGCCCTTGGCCGTCAGCGTGGTGCCGTCGATCGGGTCGACGGCGATGTCGACCTCGGGGCCGGTGCCGTCGCCCACGCGCTCCCCGTTGAAGAGCATCGGGGCTTCGTCCTTCTCGCCCTCGCCGATGACGACGACGCCGTTCATCGACACGGTCGAGACGAGGGTCCGCATGGCACGTACCGCGGCACCGTCGGCGCCGATCTTGTCGCCACGCCCCACCCAGCGGCCGGCCGCCATGGCGGCGGCCTCGGTCACCCGGACGAGTTCCAGGGCGAGGTTGCGGTCGGGAGCCTCGGAGGGAACATCGAGCTCGGACGGCAGGTGATGATTTTCGGTCATCGGAGCGCACCTTTCTGATACGGCGACGGCCGGATGAGGGTTTGGCCCCGACTCTATCGTTAGGCAGACAAAATGAGCAGGGGACCCCACGGATGAGCGCTTGGGGCACCTGCGACGATAGGGGGCGTGGCAGGTTCCAAAGGTAAGCAGAAGACGGCCCGGGACATGATCCTCTCCCTGGCCGTGATCGGCATCGCGGCGGCGGGCGTCTACTTCCTCGCGATCCCGCACAGCGACCACGCTCCCGACCTCCCGAGGGTCCCCTACCGGGTCGAGCTGATCGGTGCCCGGCGCGACGCGGGCTACCCGGTGGCCGCTCCCGCGGGCCTGCCGGACACCTGGAAGGCGACGTCCGTACGGTACGACCCGCCCACCAAGCGCTGGCACCTGGGCTACCAGACGCCGGACGGCCAGTACGTCCAGCTCGAACAGTCCACGCAGAAGGCCGCCGACTTCATCGCGGACGCCAGCCAGGGCGCCTCGGCGACGAAGCGGACCCAGACGATCGACGGCCGCACCTGGACCCGGTACACCGGCGGCCGCTACGACGCCCTCGTCCTCGACGGCACGCACGGCTCCACCACGGTCGTGGCGGGCACGGCGTCCTTCGACGAGATGGCGAAGCTGGCGGCGGCGCTGAAGACCGGGTGACCTGCCCGCACCCCGCGCACGACGAAGGCCCCCGGCGGTGCTGGGGGCCTTCGTCGTGCGATGTGCGGTGTGCCGGGCGGCTCAGACGGTCGTGATGACGTCCTCGTAGGCCAGGCGCGGCGAGCGCGGGTACCAGGCGTCCGCGCCCGGCTTGCCGATGTTGACGACCATCAGCGGGGTGTGGTCGTCGTCCAGGAACTCCTTGCGGACGCCCTCGAAGTCGAAGCCGGTCATCGGACCGGCGGCGAGGCCCGCGGCGCGGACGCCGACGATGAAGTAGGCGGCCTGGAGGGCGGCGTTCAGCGCGGCGGAGCCCTCGCGGGCCGGGCGCTCGGCGAAGAAGACGTCCTTGGCCTGCGGGAAGGCCGGGAACAGGGCCGGCAGCTCCTCGTGGAACTCGTTGTCCGCGGAGAGGATCGCGACCAGCGGGGCGGTGGCCGTCTTGGGCTGGTTGCCCTCGG
This sequence comes from Streptomyces sp. MUSC 14, assembly GCF_001866675.1. Taxonomy (NCBI): domain Bacteria; kingdom Bacillati; phylum Actinomycetota; class Actinomycetes; order Kitasatosporales; family Streptomycetaceae; genus Streptomyces; species Streptomyces sp. MUSC 14. The sequence goes on along the minus strand of NZ_MLYN01000024.1, from coordinate 124,565 downwards.
CCATGTGCTTCACCAGGCGCTCGCGGGCCTCGGCGGAGCGGACCAGGGTGATGCGCAGCGGGGTCTGGTTGAAGGCGGTGGGGCCGTACTTGACCAGGTCGTAGATCGCCTGGACCTGCTCGTCGGTCACCGGCTCGTCGGTGAAGGTGTTCGCGGTACGGGCCTCGCGGAACAGCAGGTCCTGGGCGGCGGGGTCAAGAACGAGAGACATGCGTGAACTTTCTGGGTCGCGCCTGTTCCGACGTACCGGACCACGGTCCGGATCGGCTGACAGGACGACCTTACGGCAACGAAGTTCAACCTTCAACGAAGATGGCGGCGCGGTGACCCGCTTCACAGCCTCCTCCCGTGTCCTGCCGCCGGCCCCTACTCCGCGTCCTCCTCCTCGGCCTCCTCGGCGAGCGCCGCGTCCAGCCGGGCCCGGGCGCCCTCCAGCCACCGCCGGCACACCTTGGCCAGCTCCTCGCCGCGCCCCCACAGCCCCAGGGACTCCTCCAGCGACGTACCGCCCGCCTCCAGGCGCCGCACGACCTCGATCAGCTCGTCCCGGGCCTGCTCGTAGGAGAGCGCCTCTTCGGCCTTGTTCGTCATTCGCCTGCCTTCACTGTGAATTCACCCTCGGCCACGCGGGCGCGCAGCGTCTCGCCGTCCGTCACCTCGGCCGGATCCCGCACCACGTGTCCGTCGGCCTTCTGGAGCACCGCGTAGCCCCGCCGGAGCGTGGCCGCGGGGGAGAGGGCCACCACGCGCGCGTGCGTGTGCGTCAGCTCCGAGTCCGCCCGGTCCAGGAGATGGCCGAGCGTGCGCCGGGAACGCTCGGCCAGCGAGGCGACATGGTCCGACCGCTCGTCGATCATCCGGTGCGGATCCTCTATCGAGGGGCGGGCCAGGGCATGGGCCAGCCCCCGGGCCTCGCGCTCCACGAACGCCTCCACGCACCGCCGTGCCCGGCCGCGCAGCATCCGCACCCGCTCCAGCTCCTCGCCCACGTCCGGCACGACCTTCTTCGCGGCGTCGGTCGGGGTGGACGCGCGCAGGTCCGCGACGTAGTCCAGCAGCGGGGTGTCCGGCTCGTGCCCGATCGCGGAGACGACGGGCGTACGGCACTCCGCCACGGCCCGCACGAGCTGCTCGTCGGAGAAGGGCAGCAGATCCTCCACGCTGCCGCCGCCGCGCGCGACGACGATGACCTCCACCTCCTCCAGCGCGTCCAGCTCCTTCACCGCCTGCACGACCTGCGGCACGGCGTGCACGCCCTGCACCGGGACGTTGCGCACCTCGAAGCGGACGGCGGGCCAGCGGTGCCGGGCGTTCTCCAGCACGTCCCGCTCCGCGGCGGAGGCGCGGCCGCAGACCAGCCCGATCAGCTGCGGCAGGAACGGCAGCGGCTTCTTCCGCTCCGCCGCGAACAGCCCCTCGGTGGCCAGTGCCTTCTTCAACTGCTCCAGCCGGGCCAGCAGTTCACCGACGCCGACGGGTCTGATCTCGGTGGCGCGCAGGGACAGCTGACCACGCGGGGCATACCACTCCGGCTTGGCCAGCACGACGACGCGGGCGCCCTCGCCGACCACATCGGCGACGGCGTCGAACACCTGTCGGTAACAGGTCACGCTGACCGAGATGTCGTGCGACGGATCCCGCAGGGTCAGGAACACCACCCCGGCGCCGGGCCGCCGCGACAGCTGCGTGATCTGCCCCTCGACCCACACCGCCCCGAGCCGGTCGATCCACCCCCCGATGAGCCGGGAGACCTCACCGACCGGGAGGGGGGCTTCGGGGGAGGTGTTGGCAGCCATGCGATCGAGAGTATCGGGGCGTACTGACAGCGGGCCCCACGCCGCCCGGCCGTCCCGCGCGTGCAGGCGGACACCGAGCCCGCCTGCGGTGGACCCGCACCGTCCGCGCCTGACGGAACGCGGGCCGAACGCGGCCGAAGGCGAGCCGGCACGGGCTTTACGATGGGACGCATGACCTCTTCGACTGGCCGCCGTGTCCTGCTCGCCGCACCCCGTGGTTACTGCGCGGGCGTGGACCGCGCCGTGATCGCCGTCGAGAAGGCCCTCGAACAGTACGGGGCGCCGATCTACGTCCGGCACGAGATCGTCCACAACAAGTACGTCGTGCAGACCCTGGAGAAGAAGGGCGCGATCTTCGTCGAGCGGACCGAGGAGGTGCCGCCCGGCAACATCGTGATGTTCTCCGCGCACGGCGTCGCCCCGGTCGTGCACGAGGAGGCCGCGCGGGGCCGGCTCGCCACCATCGACGCCACCTGCCCCCTGGTCACCAAGGTCCACAAGGAGGCCGTCCGGTACGCCAAGGACGACTACGACATCCTCCTGATCGGGCACGAGGGCCACGAGGAGGTCATCGGCACCTCCGGCGAGGCCCCCGAGCACATCCAGCTCGTGGACGGCCCCGGCGACGTCGCCAAGGTCGAGGTCCGCGACCCCTCGAAGGTCGTCTGGCTCTCCCAGACCACCCTCTCCGTGGACGAGACCATGGAGACCGTCGACGCCCTGAAGACCAAGTTCCCCGGCCTCGTCTCCCCGCCCAGCGACGACATCTGCTATGCCACGCAGAACCGTCAGCTGGCCGTGAAGCAGATGGGCGCCGAGGCCGAGCTGGTCATCGTGGTCGGCTCGCGCAACTCCTCCAACTCCAAGCGGCTGGTCGAGGTCGCCAAGCTGGCCGGCGCCCGCGACGCCCACCTGGTGGACTTCGCCGCCGAGATCGACGAGGCCTGGCTGGAGGGCGTGAGCACCGTCGGCGTCACCTCCGGTGCCTCCGTGCCCGAGGTGCTGGTCGAGCAGGTGCTGGAGTGGCTCGCCGGGCGCGGCTACGGCGACGTGGAGCTGGTCAGGGCGGCCGAGGAGTCCATCACCTTCTCTCTGCCCAAGGAACTCCGCCGTGACCTGCGTGAAGAGGCCGTCGAGCTGGTCGCCGAGCGTGGCGGCAGCGGCGCGGCGGAGGCGTGAGCGCGGCGTGACTGTCAGTGGTCCGTCGTAACGTGGTGCCATGCAGATCTTCGGCGTGGACATCGGCGGATCCGGGATCAAGGGCGCCCCTGTGGACCTGGACAAGGGCGAGCTGGCCCAGGAGCGCTGCAAGGTGCTCACCCCGCATCCGGCGACACCGGACGGCGTGGCCGACGGGGTCAAGCAGGTTGTGGACCACTTCGGCTGGACGGGCCCGGTCGGCCTGACCTTCCCCGGAGTGGTCACGGGCGGCGCCATGGTCCGTACGGCGGCGAACGTCGACGAGAGCTGGATCGACACCGACGCGCGCGCCCTGTTCAGCGGCAGGCTGGGCGGACTCCCGGTGACCGTCCTCAACGACGCGGACGCGGCGGGCGTCGCCGAGATGCGCTTCGGCGCCGGCCGCGACCGCAAGGGCACGGTCATCCTGCTCACCTTCGGCACGGGCATCGGCAGCGCCGTCTTCGTCGACGGCGTCCTCGTGCCGAACACCGAGCTGGGCCACCTGGAGCTGAACGGCCACGACGCCGAGAAGCGCGCCTCCAGCAAGGCCAAGGAGGACGGCGACATGACCTGGGAGCACTGGGCGCGCCGCGTCCAGAAGTACCTGGCCCATGTGGAGATGCTCTTCTCGCCCGAGCTGTTCATCATCGGCGGCGGGGTCAGCCGTAAGTCCGACAAGTTCCTGCACCTCATCGAGGGCATCAGAGCCGAGATGGTCCCCGCGCAGCTCCAGAACGACGCGGGGATCGTCGGGGCGGCGATGAGCGCCGCCGAGCACGGGTAGACGGGTCCTTCGGCCCAGGCCGTCAGGTCCGGCGGCGACTGCGCACCCGGCTCACACGCCGGACGAGCACGATGGCCCAGGCCGCGACCGTCCCGCCGTAGAGCCAGCCGGCCTGGGTGGCGAGTCCGGTGAACACCCCCACCAGCCGGCCGAGCACCCCGGCCTTCCCGTCGGCGACGGGGAACAGCCCGAGGGTGAACGCGATCGGCAGGACGACGGGAGCGGTCAGCAGATCCCCTTCGCGCACCCACAGCGCGGTCAGTACGCAGACCGGCACGAACAGCACGCCGTACGTGGTCATGGACGCGTCGAACAGCAGCGCGTCGAGGCAGCCGAGGAGGAACATCACGACCGTGCAGAACAACCCGCTGCCCAGCCCGGTGAGCCGGGGATTCGGCAGTCGCGCCCCCGCCGCCGGCCGCGCGACACGCGCCTGCCGCCCCGCCTGACCCGCTCCCGCCCAGGGGCCGCGCCGGGCCTGAGGGGGAAGCTGCGCGTGCGGCGATGTACCGCGGCGCGGTCCGTCATTCGGGGGTCGCTTGCTGTGTTGCTCCACTGGACCAACTTAGGTCTGTTTATGTGCCGAATCGGCCATCAGACACGCCGGTGAGCAGAGCTTGGCCGGGCGTTCGACGCTCCCGCGAGCCGGTCGGCGGGGACGCCGTAAACTGGTGGATCGCGCCCACTCATCGCCCACTCATCCACGGGAAGTCGCAACGTGTCGCTCACGATCGGAATCGTCGGCCTGCCCAATGTCGGCAAGTCGACCCTGTTCAACGCCCTGACCAAGAACGACGTGCTCGCGGCCAACTACCCGTTCGCCACGATCGAGCCGAACGTCGGCGTGGTCGGCGTCCCCGACGCCCGCCTGGCCCAGCTGGCCTCGATCTTCGGCTCGGAGCGCATCCTCCCGGCCACGGTCGACTTCGTCGACATCGCCGGCATCGTGCGCGGCGCCTCCGAGGGCGAGGGCCTCGGCAACAAGTTCCTCGCGAACATCCGCGAGTCCGACGCGATCTGCCAGGTCATCCGCGCCTTCAAGGACGAGAACGTCGTCCACGTCGACGGCAAGGTCTCGCCGAAGGACGACATCGAGACGATCAACACCGAGCTGATCCTCGCCGACCTCCAGACGATCGAGAAGGTCCTCCCGCGCCTCCAGAAGGAGTCGCGGATCAAGAAGGACGTGGCCCCCAAGGTCAAGGCGGTCGAGGAGGCCAAGGAGATCCTTGAGAAGGGCGACACCCTCTTCTCCCAGGGCATCCTCCAGGGCACCGAGCGCGCGGAGCTGCTCCACGACCTGCACCTGCTGACGACCAAGCCGTTCCTCTACGTCTTCAACGTCGACGAGGACGAGCTGACGGACGACGCCTTCAAGGACGAGCAGCGCGCCCTGGTCGCCCCCGCCGAGGCGATCTTCCTCAACGCCAAGCTGGAGGCGGACCTCGCCGAGCTGGACGAGGAAGAGGCGCTGGAACTGCTGGAGTCCGTCGGCCAGCACGAGCCCGGCCTCGCCACCCTCGCCCGCGTCGGCTTCGACACCCTCGGCCTGCAGACCTACCTCACGGCCGGCCCCAAGGAGTCCCGCGCCTGGACGATCAAGAAGGGCGCCACGGCCCCCGAGGCGGCCGGCGTGATCCACACCGACTTCCAGAAGGGCTTCATCAAGGCCGAGGTCATCTCCTTCGCCGACCTGCTCGCCACGGGCTCGGTCGCCGACGCCCGCGCCAAGGGCAAGGCACGGATGGAGGGCAAGGAGTATGTGATGCAGGACGGGGACGTGGTGGAGTTCCGGTTCAACGTCTGACCGGACGAAGTGAGCCCACGTCGCTGAGGCGGCAGACATACGGGGAAGAAAGGGCCGGGCCGCTGAGGGCCCGGCCCCTTCGTCGATTGTGCGGCGTCCGCTGCGGACGGCTTTCCGGGGTGGGCCGCCCGACGGAACTCCGCGCTACGGGTGACGAGTTCGCGGAGTTCGCCGACGAGTCCGGGCGTGGACAGGGCGACCCGGCGGGTCTCCCAGGAGGCGCCTGGTCGCTCTCTAGGTCCACGCCGGCGGATACGGTGTCGGGTCCGTCACCCAGCCCGCCACCAGTACCAGCCGGGACTCGCGGTCGGCGGCGAGGAAGGCGAAGGGGCGGTCGAGGACGGTGCGGACGACCGTGGACTCGTAGCGGGGCTGGGGCGGTGCGCCGCCCGGTGCCGCCATGACCGCCGTCACCGCCGCCGACCGGAAGCCCAGTGGGCCGAACTGTGCCAGCGCCGACTGGCGGGCCTGGCCGATGGCGAGCGGGTGGGGGCTGATGCCGGGGAAGTGGCCGTGGTTCGCGTCCGACGCCGTCGTCAGGCCGAACAGCGGGGCCAGGGACAGCAGATCGTGATCGGCGCGCACTTCGTAGGCCACCGTCCGCACGTCCAGCGAGGGCGGTTCGGGACTGACGGTCGGCTGCTGTTCCACGTGCAGGCCCGGTCCCACGTGCCCGTGCGGCAGCGTGCCGCCCGGCGTGAGCGGCAGGGCCCGCTCCACGATCTCCACCCCGGCCGTGAGCACCTGACCCGGGGTCATCCGCTCCTCGCCGAGCACCAGGTGGACGTCGATGCCGTTGTCGCCGGGCACCGTCAGCGCCGTCACGAAGCCGTCCGGGGTGCCCGTCACACCCACCCGGTCCGGGCGTGGGCCGCGCCGGTGCAGCCCGCGCAGGGTACGGCCCTGCCAGGGGCCCGTGTCCGGCCGGAGCGGCTGTTCGTCGAAGGGCTGGCGCCAGGTCGTACGCAGCGCGAGCGCGCCGGCCAGCACCATCCGCGCGTCCCGGGTCAGGGTCACCGGCATGCGCTCGACCAGCCCGCCGGTCCGCTCGGACGCCCATCTGTCCAGCCGCTCCTGCGCGGTGACCAGGTCGTCGCCGAACGCCCCGTACGTCCCCGCCGGCAGCCCGGTCCGCCACTCCTCGCGCAGGGGCAGCCCCTGGTGCGCCCACAGGCCGAGCGCCGCGTCCAGGCCGGACACCGAGGCGAGTGCGGCCAGCAACTCCCGTGCCGCGCCCGCCGCCTGGCCGGCCGGCACCCCCAGCGCCTCGGCCAGTTCCGCGCGGGCGGGGCCCGCGGCGCCGTCGGCCAGGAACGCGAGCAGGGGCCAGACGCCCGTCGCCGAGAACGCCGTGCCGTCCTGCGCGGCCGACGCCCATCGCCGGGTGAGCCGGTTCACCGCCCGGACCGCCTCCGCGCTCGCCCGACTCCCCGTCAGGGTCGTTCCTGCCGTGGTCATTACCGCCCCCCACCCGTTCTGTGACTGTTCCCGCCCGGAAGCACCGTATCGGTACCGGCGTCCCGGTCCCGCGCCCCCGTGGGGCGACGAGCGGGCCGGGCGGAGGTGTGAGCGCGCCTATACGGGGGAGAAAGTGCCTGGGTAAAGCCCTTCCCCGCCTCATGTCATCACATCGAGTGATTCTCTGGCCTTTGCTTGCACGGCACAACCCACGGTTGCCACGCTGTTGCTGTCTGTACAGCCTGATAGGAGCGGCCAGTGACTTTCGGTGAGCAGCCGGCGTACCTGCGTGTCGCGGGTGATCTCCGCAAGAAGATCGTCGACGGTTCGCTGCCGCCCCACACCCGTCTCCCCTCCCAGGCCCGCATCCGCGAGGAGTACGGCGTCTCGGACACGGTGGCGCTGGAGGCCCGCAAGGTGCTGATGGCCGAGGGGCTGGTCGAGGGCCGCTCCGGCTCGGGGACGTATGTGCGCGAGCGGCCGGTGCCGCGCCGGGTGGCCCGCTCCGGATACCGCCCGACGGGCGGTGCCACGCCCTTCCGGCAGGAGCAGGCCGACGCCTCCGTGCGCGGCACCTGGGAGTCCAGCAGCGAGCAGGCACCGGCCGGGGCCGCCATCGCCGAGCGGCTCGCGATCCAGGCCGGGGACCGGGTGATGCGCACCAGGTATCTGTTCCGGGACGCCGGAGAGCCCATGATGCTCTCCACCTCCTGGGAGCCCCTCGCCCTCACCGGCCGTACCCCGGTGATGCTGCCCGAGGAGGGGCCGCTCGGCGGGATGGGCGTGGCCGAGCGGATGCGGGCCATCGACGTCATCGTGGACAACGTGACCGAGGAGGTCGGGGCCCGCCCCGGTCTCGCCGAGGAGTTGCATGTGCTGGGCGGGGTCCCCGGCCATGTGGTCCTCGTCATCCAGCGCACGTACTACGCCTCCGGCCGCCCGGTGGAGACCGCCGACGTGGTGATCCCGGCGGATCGGTACCGGGTGGCGTACCACCTGCCGGTGAGATGACCGGCGCGGCCGTTCAATGGTTGCCGGTGGGCGCGGGTGCGCGGCCGTCGGCGGGCGGGTGCGCGCGCCCCTCGGAGTGAGGTAGCGCACACCCTCGGCGCTCCATGTGCATGTCCACCCGGTCGCGCGCCCGCCTCCCGGCCTCGGTGTGCCACCGCGATCCGGCCGTTTTCCCAGGTGGTCACCGGTCACTCGGATATGCCTGCGACGCGCGACGGTGGCGTTCGCGACGGCGCATTCGTACGCGTGCGCCCCTGGTGTTCTGGCTGGTTGCGTACCTCTTTGTGAAAAGGCGTATTCGCTGAGTAAAGGTTGGGCGTACGCTCGGGCATATGCGGATTGCGGTTTCCTTAGGCGGGGCCCGGCGGGGGTCCGAGGCGGGATGGGGGTGCCCCCGCGCGAGCGCCGCCGAGAGTGGGGGAGGGTGCGGCCATGCGACACGGAGTGTCGGGGGCGGTGGGAGCCATGAATGAGGGGACGGTCTCCCTGCCCTGGATCGTGATACGGCAGGACGACAACGGCAATCGCTACCGCGTGGGCCGGTACGCGACCCGGGCCGAGGCCCAGAAGATCGCCGACAGCCTCGACGACCGGGGCCACAAACAGGTCTACTGGGTCGAGCGCATCGGGCAGAACGGGGACGGCACGCGCAACTGACCCTCGGCGGCCTCCCGTAGGCTCCGCTGCATGACGCCCAGCACGCCCATGACACCCCGCGCGGACCGGATCGTGGTGGTGGGGGCCGCCCTGTTCGACGGAGGCCGGCTGCTCGCGGCGCGCCGCAGCGCGCCCGCCGATCTGGCCGGACGGTGGGAACTGCCCGGCGGCAAGGTCGAGGCGGGCGAGCGCCCCGAGGACGCCCTGGCACGCGAGTTGCGCGAGGAGCTCGGCATCGACGCCGAGCCGGTCGAGCGTGTGCCGGGGGAATGGCCGCTCAGGGCGCCGTACGTCCTGTGGGTGTGGACCGCCCGCCTGGGCCCCGGCTCACCCGCGCCCCGGCCCCTCCAGGACCACGACGAACTGCGTTGGCTGACGCCGGACGAGACCTGGGACGTCGCCTGGCTGGACCAGGACGTCCCGGCGGTCCGGGAGGCGGTGGCCCGATCGGGAGCGGGACTGCCTGGACGTGCGGTCGCCTCTCGGGGTGCGAGCAACTCCCTGAGACCCGCGAGTGACCCACAGGGATCGCAAGGTCCCGCGAGCAGCCCACAAGAACCGGCGAGCGATCCGCAAGCTCCCGCAGCCGCACGGCAACCGCGCGGCCCGGGCTCCTAGGCGGACGGCTCCTCGCGCGGAGCGCCGCGTACGCCGTTCGTGCCACTGTGCGCCCCGTTGCACGGTACTGCCCACCGGATATCGGGTATGTGCCCATTAACCCCACGAAACCGGACATGGGTGAAGCTCGCTGGCCTGGGAAGTGATCGGCGTGATCGACACCGATGGTGACTGCGCCGAGTGGACTTTTCCCGCGGAGCCGGGAGCCGTACGCACCGCGCGTGCCGTGGTCCGCGGCCAGTTGCACGGCTGGCATCTCGACTGCGTCGCCGACCTGACCGCGCTGCTGGTCAGTGAGCTGGTCACCAACTCGCTGCGGCACGCCACCGGCCCCATCGGCGTACGGCTCGTGCGACCCGCCGGGCTCGACGGGGCCGGGACGCTGCTGGTGGAGGTCTCCGACCCGCTGCCGGACCCGCCGCGCGAGCGCGTCGCCCGGCCCGAGGACGAGGGCGGGCGCGGCCTGCAACTGGTCGCCGGTTCCTCGCGCCGCTGGGGCACCCGGCCCGGCGTGAGCGGAAAGACCGTCTGGTTCGAACTCGTGCTGCCGCAGTGACGTACCCGGGGGCAGTAGTGCTGAACGGACGGGACCGGAGCGACGTATCGGCGGGGCCGGGGTGATGGGGGGGCACACGAGGGGCACAGGGGTGTACGGACGGCGACGGACCGTCCCGCGTGCGCCCCGGGCACACGACCCGTCACCGACTGCGTGATTCGAGGGCGTGTTCCCTGGTTAGAAGAGTGGAAGTGTTGTCACGGACTGGTCCGAAAAACACCTGGACCATGCTGTGATCGTGAACACCGTGTCGTGCGGCGCCGTAGTGCTGGATACTGCGGGCAGCCGCCCCCGGTGACCGGTGCCGGGCGCGGTGAGCTGGAGGGGACGGTTCGCGTGAGCGAGATACCAGCGAAGGCCACGGAGTCCGAGGACCCGTCGGACGGCGCGAGGAACCAGGCCGCGGTGGCTGCCGTACACGGCGACGCGCGGCGCGAAGCGGTACCCGGCGACGCCATGTGGCAGAGCAGCCCGCCCGGTTCGATCTACGACTACATCCGGGTCGCGTCCTTCTCCATCGGTCCCGGCGGACTGGTCGACCAGTGGAGCCTGCGCGCCGAGCAGCTCTTCGGCATCCCCGCCCGACGCGCCGTCGGCATGGACCCCATAGAGGCCTTCGTCGATCCCGACCTGCGCGAGCACGGCCAGCGCAAGATGGCCGAGATCCTCGACGGGCGGGAGTGGACCGGGGTCGTGCCCTTCCGGATGCCGGACGCGCCCGACGGCGCGCGCGGCGAGGAGGGGCTGGCCGAGGTCTACGTCATGCCCACCCGGACCGCCGAGGGCGAGAAGGCCGCCGTGTGCATCGTCGTCGACGTCCGCACGCTGCGCAGCATCGAGACCGACCTCGCCGCGTCCCAGGCGATTTTCGGCCAGTCCCCGTTCGGGTTCCTCCTGATCGACACCGATCTGAGGGTCCGACGGGCCAACGAGCGATTCGCCTCCATCTTCGGCGGTGCCCCGGACGACCACCGGGGCAAGGGCGTGCACGACTACCTGCCGCGGGGCGAGGCCGAGCGGGTTTCGGCCACCCTGCGCCGGGTGCTGGAGACCGGCCAGTCCATCACCGACATGCATGTCACCGGGCACGTGCCGAACTCGGCGGAGCGCCGGCACTGGTCGGTCAACCTCTACCGGGTGCACGGCGGCAGCGGCCGGCCCATCGGCATCGCCTGGCTCGGCACCGACATCACCGCCCGCCGGGCCGCCGCCCGCGAGGCCGCCGCGGCCCGGCGCAACCTCGCCCTGCTCAACGAGGCCGGGGCCCGCATAGGGAATTCGCTGGACCTGGAGACCACCGCGCGTGAACTCCTCGACGTCGTCGTCCCCGGCTTCTGCGACCTCGCCACCGTCGACCTCTACCAGGGGCTGCTGACCGGCGACGAGACCCCGCCCGGCCGGGCCGACGGCAGCGCGGAACTGCGCCGCGTCGCCTACGCCAGCGCCGTCTCCGGCGCACCCCTCGGCATCACCGGCAAGCGGGTCGCGGTCGGTGCCGTCCACCACTTCCCGTTCGCCTCGCCGTGCGCCGACGCCCTGCGCACCGCCCGGCCGCAGCACGTGCCCGCCGAGGACGGCGGCCTCGTGCAGTCAACGCTGGCCGTGCCGATGGTGGCCCACGACACCGTCGTAGGCCTCGCGCAGTTCGCCCGGACGAAGGGCAGCGAGCCGTTCGGTGACCGCGACCGGGACCTGGCGGTGGAGCTGGCGGCGCGCGCGGCGGTCTGCATCGACAACGCGCGGCTGTACCGCAGGGAGCACGAGCGGGCGCTGATCCTGCAACGGTCCCTGCTCCCACCCGGCGACCCCGAGGCCTCCGGGCTGGACATCGCCTGCCGCTACCTGCCCGGCAACGCGGCGACCGAGGTGGGCGGCGACTGGTTCGACGTGATCGAACTGCCCGGCCACCGTACGGCGTTGGTGGTCGGCGACGTGATGGGACGCGGTCTGCGCGCGGCCGTGGCCATGGGTGAACTCCGCACGGCGGTACGGACCCTGGCGCTGCTGGACCTCGAACCCGCCGAGGTGCTCTCGGCGCTGGACGAGATCGCGCGGGGCCTCGGCACACCGGGGGGCGTCCAGCAGGCCGGCCGCACGGCCCGCCAGCCGCGCGACGCCGACCTGTCCGAGGTGTACCTCGCGACCTGCGTGTACGCGGTGTACGACTCGGTCACCAGACGCTGTACCTTCGCCAACGCCGGCCATCTGCCGCCGGTGCTGGTCGAGCCCGGCGAGAGCGCGCTCATGCTGGACGTGCCGCCCGGCATGCCGCTGGGCGTGGGCGGCGAGCCGTTCGAGGAGGTCGAGGTCGAACTCCCGGAGGGCGCCCTTCTCGCCCTCTACACGGACGGCCTGGTCGAGTCCCGCGATCATCCGCTGGACGAAGGACTCCAGGCGTTCGTGGGCGCGCTCAGCGATCCCGCCCCGCAGCTGGAGGACGTCTGCGACCACGTCCTCAACACCCTCGACACGCATCACGGCGAGGACGACATCGCGCTGTTGATGGCACGGGTGCAGGGGCTGCCGGCCGAGTCGGTCGGCGACTGGACGCTGCCGCGCGAGCCGAAGAGCGTGGGCCGGGCCCGGGAGTTCGCCCGGGGGCAGCTGCAGAGCTGGGACCTGGAGGCGCTGGTCGACACGACGGAACTGCTCGTCAGCGAGCTGGTCACCAACGCGCTGCGGTACGGCGAGGGCGAGATAAGGCTGCGGCTGCTGCTGGACCGGACGCTGGTGTGCGAGGTCTGGGACTCGGGGCTGGTCCAGCCCCGGCGCCGGCGGGCCCGGGACACGGACGAGGGGGGCCGGGGCCTGCAGCTGGTGGGGCTGCTCAGCGCGGCCTGGGGCTCCCGCCGGACCCCGCGGGGCAAGACGGTGTGGTTCGAACTGCCGCTGCCCGGCGCCGAAACAGGCCTGACGGACCCGGCGGGGGCCCTCCTGAGCCTCTTCTGACCGGCTCCCGTCGACAGGCGACACGCCGACTCCGGTTCGCCGTCACGACGGAGCCAGCCGGCGGCGGCCCCTGGTCTCCGGGCCACCGTAGCTCGCCGGCGGGCCTCCGTCCTCCTCCTCCGCGAGGAGGAGACCGCCCAGGACCGCGCCCGGCACGCCGGGGGCGGCCGTGGAGACGGCGGTGTACGGGGTGCCGTGGGAGCGGACGTCCTGTTCGGCCCGGTCCCGGGAATCCCGGGCCGCCCGGTCGGCCCCCGCAACGTCTCCCGCGGACAGGTCGCGCACCGCCTCCGCCAACCGCACCCGGGCCTCCGCGCCCACCGCGCCCCGGTGCACCCCTATGAACTCCTCCGCCCCGGCCACCGAGCCGCGCGCCACCAGCAGCGCCGCCACGGACAGCACGCCCGCGTGGCCGTTCTCCAGACGTTCCACCGCCCGCGTCATCCGGTACAGGGCGTCCAGCGGGTCGTACGGGCCCGACGTCATCTCGTCGCGCACGGTGGCCAGCACGGTGTCCGCGTGCGTCAGCCGGGCGTGCAGCTCGCCGTACGGCAGGGGTTTGCGCGCGCCCCCGCGCCGGGCCGCCGCCAGTTCCGCCTCCGCGCCGGTCAGCGCGGCCGGCAGCAGACCGGCCGCCGCCCGCAGCTGCCCGGCCACCCGGTCCACCCCGGATATCAGCACCTCGGCCTGCGCCACCGCGCCCTCGGCGGCGCGCAGCCGGCGGGCGGCCAGGTCGCCGTCGTCGCGGTCGGCGGCCTGCCGGGCCTCGTTGAGCTGCGAGGTGGCGAACACGAGCCTGTCCTTGGCCTGTTCGACGTACCCGGTGACCGGCTCGACGGCAGACCGTGCACAGCGCTCGCGCAGCGCGGCCAGCGTCTCCTGCGCGGTCACCGTCCGCCCCGCCAGTTCCCGGAAGCGCCCCTCGGCAACCTCCAGCGCCTCGGCCAGCCCCGGCCCCTCCAGCCCCCGCAGCAGGTCCAGCTCCGCCGCCTCGGAATCCAGCCGGCGCCCGACCTCCGCGCACCGGCCGATCACCCCGACCAACGCCTGCCGCCGGGCCGCCGGGTCCCGCGGCACCCCCTGCTCGTAGCGCCGCCAGATCGCGCACGCGGCCGACAGTTCGGTCTCGGCGGCCCGCAGGGCGTGGGCGAAGACCTCGGTGTCCGGCCGTGCGAACCGCTGCCGGACGAAGGAGAGTTCCTCCCGGCTCGTACGGACACAGTCGTCGGCCGTCACCAGCGCGGTGCGGGCCTGGCGGTCGAAGTCCGCCGCGGTGGGGGCGGCCGGTGCCGCCGGGACGACCCCCGGCGTCGTGCGGGTACGGGCGCGGCGGGTACGGCGCAGACAGCCGTAACCGGCCAGCACCACGGCCGCGCCCCCGGCGACGAGGGGCAGCACGAGGTCCGCCGTGGACGTACCGTCCTGCTGGGCCGCGGCGGCGCTCGCGACCGTCCCGCCGGCCGTCGCGGGAACCGGATCCTGCGTCGCCACCGTCATCACCGGCAACACCAGCCACCCGACCCCGGCCGCGGCGCCCAGCACGGCGTGCGCCAGCCGCACCGGTATGTGCGCCTTGGCGCGCCGGGGCCGGCCCCGGATGAGGGAGGACGTCACATTTCGGAGCGTATGGGCAGGTAGGCGCCTTCGCGAGCGGGGCGGATACGGGCGGGGGACAAGGGGAGAGGGGGCCGAAAATGGACGACAACGGCACAGGGCAGCGAGACCTGACCTCCTCCGCGGAGGCCGGTGGCAGCCGGAGGAAGAGGCTCCGCCGGCGCGTCCTGCGCTGGGCCCTCGCCGGCCTCGCCGTCCTGCTCGTCCCCCTCCTCACCGACGAGACGGCCCTGCGCGTCAACGACACCGGCACCCCGCGACCCGGCACCACCACCCGCGGCCAGGACGCCATCTGGCTGGGCCACGCCTGGGTCGACGGCCGCAAGAACGACGGCGACGTGCGCGCACTCGCCCGGCGGCTGAAGGACACCGGCATCCGCGACCTGTACGTCCACTCCGGCCCGCTGGAACACGACGGCACACTGCCCGACTCGGCTTATCCCGAGGCCCGCCTGCTGGTCTCGGCCGTGCACCGGGAACTGCCCGGGGTCCGGGTGCAGGCCTGGCTCGGCGACGAGCTGGCCACCGAGAGCCCCGACGGGCTGCACCTGGAGCGCGCCGCCACCCGCGCCGCGATCCTCGCCTCCGCCCGCCGCGTCCTCGCCGCCGGCTACGACGGTGTGCATGTCGACCTGGAGCCGCTGCACTCCGGCGACCGCCACTACCTCTCCCTCCTGGACGGCCTGCACACCCTCACCCGTGCCCGGCACGCGCTGCTGTCCGTCGCCGCCCACCAGATCGACCCGCTGCCCGCGTTCCACTCCCTCTGGGGCACGACCACCGGCCACCCCAAGTGGTGGTCGCAGGCCTACTTCGGGCAGGTGGCGCGGCGCGTGGACCAGATCGCCGTGATGTCGTACGACACCATGCAGCCGTTGCAGAGCCTGTACGGCGGTTACGTGGCCCAGCAGACGAGCCTCGCCCTGGAGGTGACCCCCGAGACCACCGACCTCCTCATGGGCCTGCCCTTCTACCACGAGAACCGTTTCGGCCACTGGGCCCACGCGGAGACCGTCCCGGCCGCCGTGCGCGGGGTCCGGCTCGGTCTGTCCCGCACCGACGCCGACCGGGTCCGCTTCGGCGTCGCGCTGTACGTGGACTTCGCGGCGACGGAGGCCGACTGGCGCGCCTACCGGGAAAACTGGGTGCGGTGAGCCCTCCCGCCCCGGAAGACTCCCGGCGGTGACCGAGACCCGACACCCCCGGACCGTCGCCGACCTCGCGCCCCTCGCCCGCGCCGCCCTCGGCCCGCACCGCACGCTCCGCGCCGTCACCCGGCTGCGCGGCGGCTCCAAGAAGGGCGTCTACCGGCTCGGCCTCGACGACGGCGGCACCGCGATCGCCTACGTCTGGGCACCGGACGAGGACTACTGGAGCCCTGCCGCCGCCGATCCCCGCGACCCCTTCTCGCACGCCTCCGGGCTCGACCTGTTCACGGCCTCCCACGACCGTCTCACCGCCGCCGGTGTCCGCACCCCGCGCCTGCTCCACGTGGACCCCGTGGCGGGCGCGGCCGTGGTCGAGGACCTGGGCGGCAGCGGCAGCCTGGAGGAGGCGCTGCACCGGGATCCGGACGCCGCCCTCCCGGCCCTGAACCGGCTCGCCGACACCCTGCGCACACTGCACGGCGCCCGCTGCACCGCCTACGGCAAGGTGGCCGTGATCGACAACGGCGGTACGGCCCACGGGGATTCCTGTGCCGGGCTGGTCACCGACCGCGCCCTGGCCGACATCGCCCGGACCGCCGTACGCGAGCCGCGGATCGCCGCGGCCCGGGAGCGGCTGGAGGACGCCGTGCGCGCCCTGGCCGCGCAGGTCCGTCCGCGCGCCGCCCATGTCCTGGTGCACGGCGAACTCGGCCCGGACCACGTCCTGTTGGACGACCACGGCAGCCCCGTCCTGATCGACATCGAAGGGCTGATGTACTTCGACGCCGAGTGGGAGCACGTCTTCCTGCGGCTGCGCTTCGGGCCGCACTACGACGTCCTGCGCGCCGACGGCCTGGACGAGGACCGGCTGCGGCTGTACCGGCTGGCACTGCACCTCGACCTCGTCGCCGGCCCCCTGCGACTGCTCGACGGGGACTTCCCCTTGACGGAATCCATGCGCGCCATCGCCGAGTTCAACCTGGCGGAGGCCCTGGCGCTGGTGGGAGCATGATCGACATGCACGTGTTCCTGGCGGTGGCGGCCGGGGTGGCCGTGGCGTTCATGGGTGTGGCCGGTGTCGCGGCCGTCGTCGCGGAGTGGGTGCCCCCGGTGGCCCGGCGCAGGGTGCTGCGGCCACGGCTGTGGGGGTACGGGGCGCTGGCGACCGCCGTCGGGCTGGGCCTGTTCCTGTTCCTCGGGCCGCTCGCCGACGCGGGGCCGGCAGGTTTCGCGGGCCTCGGGTGGTGTCTGTGGATGGGTGGGATGGCCGTCCAGCACCTCGCCCAGCGCCCCGGCCGCGGCGCTACGGCGTCCGCCTCCTGATCTTCGAGCCCAGCCACACCAGCGGGTCGTACTTGCGGTCGACCACGCGTTCCTTCATCGGGATCAGGGCGTTGTCCGTGATGTGGATGCCCTCGGGGCAGACCTCCGTGCAGCACTTGGTGATGTTGCAGTAGCCGAGGCCGTGTTCGTCCTGGGCGGTGCGGCCCCGGTCGAGGCCCGTCTCGGCGGCCTCGTCCAGCGGGTGCATGTCCAGCTCGGCGATCCGCATCAGGAAGCGCGGGCCCGCGAACGCCGGCTTGTTCTCCTCGTGGTCGCGCACCACATGGCAGGTGTTCTGGCACAGGAAGCACTCGATGCACTTGCGGAACTCCTGCGAGCGGTCCACGTCCTCCTGCATCATCCGGTACTCGCCGGGGCCCACCCCGGCGGGCGGTACGAACGCGGGGACCTCCCTGGCCTTCTGGTAGTTGAAGCCGACGTCCGTCACCAGGTCGCGGATCACCGGGAAGGCGCGCATCGGGGTCACGGTGATCGTCTCGTCGCGGGAGAACACCGACATGCGCGTCATGCACATCAGCCGGGGCCGGCCGTTGATCTCCGCCGAGCACGAACCGCACTTGCCCGCCTTGCAGTTCCAGCGCACGGCCAGGTCGGGCGCCTGGGTGGCCTGGAGGCGGTGGATGATGTCGAGGACCACCTCGCCGTCGTTCACCTCGACGGTGAAGTCCCGAAGGCCTCCGCCCTCGATGTCACCCCGCCACACCTTGAAGCGGGCCTCGTAGCTGCTCACTCGTACAGCTCCTCTTCGGCGAGGTACTTGACCAGCTCCTCCTTCTCGAAGAGGGCGAGCAGGTCCGGGCGGATGGGTTCGGTGGTCTCGCGGGTGAGGCGGATCTGCCCGCGGGCGGGGTCGGTGGCCGCGAGGCCGCCGGTGGGATCGGCGAGGGCGCACAGCAGGTTCGCGTTGCGCCACCGGCGGTCCATCGTGGGGTGGTCCTCGCGGGTGTGGCCGCCGCGCGACTCGGTGCGCTCCAGCGCCGCGCGGGCCACGCACTCGCTGACCAGCAGCATGTTCCTGAGGTCCAGGGCGAGATGCCAGCCCGGGTTGAACTGGCGGTGGCCCTCCACCCCGGCGCGGCGGGCGCGCAGGCGCAGCTCGGCGAGCTTCTCCAGGGCCTCGCTCATCTCGCCCTCGCGGCGGATGATGCCGACCAGGTCGTTCATGGTCTGCTGGAGTTCCTGGTGCAGGGTGTACGGGTTCTCCGGCGGGCCCGCCGCGCCCGTCCGGTCCGCGCCCGCCTCCGCCTCCGCCGAGAAGGGCCGCAGCGCCTCGGCGGACGCCGCGTCGGCCTGGGCGTCGTCGACGGCCGGCCGGTCGCCCGCGTGCCGCGCGGCGTGCTCGGCCGCGTGCCAGCCGGCCCGGCGGCCGAACACCAGCAGGTCGGACAGCGAGTTGCCGCCGAGCCGGTTGGAGCCGTGCATGCCGCCCGCCACCTCACCGGCCGCGAACAGCCCCGGCACCCCGCGCGCCGCCGCCGTGTCGGAGTCGACGGCGATGCCGCCCATCACGTAGTGGCAGGTCGGGCCGACCTCCATCGCCTCCGCCGTGATGTCGACGTCCGCCAGCTCCTTGAACTGGTGGTACATCGAGGGCAGTCGGCGCCGGATGACCTCGGCGGGCATGCGCGTGGAGACGTCCAGGAAGACCCCGCCGTGCGGCGAGCCCCGGCCCGCCTTCACCTCGGAGTTGATCGCGCGGGCGACCTCGTCGCGGGGGAGCAGCTCAGGGGGGCGGCGGTTGTGCTCCGGATCCTCGTACCACCGGTCGCCCTCCTCCTCCGACTCGGCGTACTTCTCCTTGAAGACGTCCGGAACGTAGTCGAACATGAACCGCTTGCCCTCGGAGTTCCTGAGCACCCCGCCGTCGCCGCGCACCGACTCGGTGACGAGGATGCCCTTCACCGACGGCGGCCAGACCATGCCGGTCGGGTGGAACTGCACGAACTCCATGTTCAGCAGGGGCGCGCCCGCCAGCAGGGCCAGCGCGTGCCCGTCGCCCGTGTACTCCCACGAGTTCGACGTCACCTTGAACGACTTGCCGATCCCGCCGGTCGCGACCACGACGGCGGGAGCCTCCAGGACGAAGAAGCGGCCGCTCTCGCGCTCGTAGGCGAAGACACCGGACACCCGTGAACCGTCTTTCAGGACCCTCGTGACCGTGCACTCCTGGAAGACCTTCAGCCGGGACTCGTAGTCCCCGGTCTCCCTGAAGTCCTGCTGCTGGAGGGCGACGATCTTCTGCTGGAGCGTGCGGATCAGCTCCAGGCCCGTACGGTCGCCGACGTGGGCGAGGCGCGGGTACTCGTGGCCGCCGAAGTTGCGCTGCGAGATCCTGCCGTCCTTCGTGCGGTCGAACAGCGCGCCCCAGGTCTCCAGCTCCCACACCCGGTCCGGGGCCTCCCGCGCGTGCAGCTCGGCCATCCGCCACTGGTTCAGGAACTTGCCGCCGCGCATCGTGTCGCGGAAGTGGACCTGCCAGGTGTCGTGCTCGTTGGCGTTGGCCATCGCCGCCGCGATGCCGCCCTCGGCCATCACCGTGTGCGCCTTGCCGAACAGCGACTTGCAGATCACCGCCGTACGGGCGCCCCGCTCGCGTGCCTCGATCGCGGCCCGCAGCCCGGCGCCGCCGGCACCGACCACGACGACGTCCCACTCCTGCCGGTCCACCACGGACATCAGTCGGCTCACCTGTTCCTAGAAGAAGCGCGGGTCGGCGAAGACCCCGGACGCGACGAGATAGACGTAGAAGTCGGCGAGCCACACGCTGAACAGTGACGCCCACGCCAGCTGCATGTGCCGGGCGTTGAGCCGGCCGACGAACTGCCACGCCTTGTAGCGCACGGGGTGTTGGGAGAAGTGCCTGAGCTTGCCGCCCACGATGTGCCGGCACGAGTGGCAGGAGACGGTGTACGCCCAGATCAGCACGATGTTGACCAGGAAGACCAGGGTGCCGAGGCCCATGTGGCCCCACCGGTAGTGCGTGTCGCGGAACGACAGCACGGTGTCGTAGGTCAGCACGCCTGCGACCAGCAGGGCGGCGTAGAAGAAGTACCGGTGGACGTTCTGGAGGATCAGCGGGAAGCGGCTCTCGCCGGTGTACTTCGCGTGCGGCTCGGCGACGGCGCAGGCGGGCGGGGACGCCCAGAAGCTGCGGTAGTACGCCTTGCGGTAGTAGTAGCAGGTCAGCCGGAAGCCGAGCGGGAAGATCAGGATGATGATGGCGGGGGAGATGCCCCACCAGCTCCCGAAGAGGTCGGCGTTCGGGCCGGCGTGCATGGTCTTGCAGTTCTGTGCCAGGCAGGGCGAGTAGAACGGCGAGACGTACGGCGCCGCGTAGTAGTCCGCGCCTGCGAAGGCCCGCCACGTCGAGTAGACGACGAAGGCGAGCAGACCGGCCGCGGTGACGGCGGGGGCCAGCCACCAGCGGTCGGTCCGCAGATGCGGGGCGGCGATCGCGGCGCGCGTACGGGTCCGTACGCCGCCGCTGTTCTGTTGGGGTTCCGTACCAGTGGCCAAGGGATGACTCCGGTCGGTTCAGGTCGGTTCAGGGGGCGTGGCGGTCGCGGGCCCCCAGCCCCTCGTCGTCCGTATCGATCCACAGGGAGCGGTCGTACGGCGTGTCGGAGATGGTGACGAGGTCGGGCCGGCGGGGCGCGGTGCCGTTGTCGGCCGCGTCGCGCAGCAGCCCGAGGCTTTCGCGCAGATGGTCGGCGTCCATCCGGACCCGGCGCATCTCCAGGCCGTTGCTGCCGAGCTGGTGCTCCAGGCGCCCCAGCGAGCGGTTCAGTTCGTCGAGGGAGCGCTGGACCGAGGCGATGTCGTCGTGCACGGACATGGTGTGCCCTCACTTCCGCGGGTCCGGCGGGCCCTGGGCGGCAACGTTCATGCGCCTTGGAGTGTTGCGCGTCACACGTGCCGATGTGAAGGCATGTGCAGCGATTGGCGGAGGCGTACGGATGCATCAGCGGTGGTGTTGCGCCACACGGGTGAGGTCACTACCCGTCATCGCCGTGTCGCCCTCGGTTGCCGGATCCTTTCCTCTTCAGTGGGCCGCATAGATCTGATCAGCTCCATATACCGCCAAACGTGATCATAACGCCCGCGGCTTCCCGGAGGTAGCAGAGATGTCTCACGACGTGCGGCAGCGACAGCGCCCCGAAGGGGCGCGGGGAACTGCGCGCTCAGCCACGACGGTGCCGCGGCCGGCCAAGTGCACTTCGCGGCACTTCATGCGCTCGGTCGCCTTCCTGGCGGCCGGCGCCCTCGTGCCGTTCCTCGCGGGCTGCGGCTCCGACGTCGACGAGGCCGGCAAGCCGCTCGCCGGGCTGGACATCGCCCCGGCCGCCCGGGACCAGGTCGCCGACGGCGGGACGCTGAAGTGGGCCGTCGACGCCGTCCCGGAGACCCTGAACACCTTCCAGGCCGACGCCGACGCCGGCACCACCCGGATCGCCCAGGCCGTCCTGCCGTCGATGTTCCGCCTCGACGCCGAGGGGCGGCCGGTGCCCGACTCCGCCTACCTGGAATCGGCCAAGGTCATCGAGACCGAGCCGCGCCAGGTGGTGCTGTACAAGCTGAACCAGCAGGCCGTCTGGAGCGACGGCCGGGAGATCGGCGCCGCCGACTTCGTCGCCCAGTGGCACGCCCTGTCCGGCAAGGACAGCTCGTACTGGACGGCCCGCAACGCCGGTTACGACCGCATCGAGAAGATCGAGCGCGGCGCCAGTGACCTCCAGGTCCGGGTCACCTTCGCGCGTCCCTACGCCGACTGGAAGTCGCTGTTCTCGCCGCTGTACCCGAAGCAGGTCATGGGCAGCCCGGACGCCTTCAACGACGGCGCCCGGCGCAAGCTCCAGGTCACCGCCGGACCCTTCCGGGTCGACAAGGTCGACACCGCCGCGAAGGACGTCGTCCTCACCCGTAACCCCCGCTGGTGGGGCAGGCCGGCCAAGCTGACCCAGATCGAGCTGCACGCCGTACCCCGCGACAAGCGGGCCGCCGCGCTCGCCGACGGCAGCCTGGACGTCGCCGACATCGACCCCGCCGAGGCCCAGCTGATCGGGCTCGCCGCCCAGGGTGCCGGAAGCCCGCTCCAGGGCTCCGGCAGGACCTCCGTGAAGAAGCTGCGCTCCTGGGCGCGGGCGCACGGCTTCGGCCCCGACAAGGCCAGGGCCGACGAGAACGAGCTGCGCAAGGACGTCGGCGCGTACCTGGACGAGCAGCAGGCGCTGCGCGCCTTCGACGTCCGCAAGTCGCTGGAGCCCACCTACACCCAGCTCGCCCTCAACGGCTCCGAGGGCCCCCTCGCCGACGAGCGGGTCCGCCGGGCGATCGCCCGCGCCCTAGACCGCAAGGAACTGGCCAAGCTGGTGCTCACCCCGCTGGGCCTGCCCGCGGTCCCGGTCGGCAGCCACCTCGCCCTGTCCGGGCAGAGCGACTACGCCGACAGCAGCGGCGCCCTCGGGCAGGCGGACACCAAGGAGGCCGCGGCGCTGCTCGCCGACGCCGGCTGGGTGGCGGGCGGCCCGGTCAAGGAGCAGAAGAAGGGCAAGAAGGCGGCCGGCCCCGAGAGCGACAAGGCCGGCAGGCAGAAGCCGTCGGACGGCGGCAAGGACGGGCAGTACGTCGTCGGCGAGGACGACAACAAGAGCGGCGGCCGGGGCGACGGCGGCGACCGGCACCTCGCGCAGGAGGGCAGGCAGGGGGGAGTGCCCGGCGCGTACGCCCCCAAGGGCACGGCGGCCCCGGCCGGTGTCCCGGCCGGGCCGCTCGCCAAGGACGGCAAGGCGCTCGCGCTGCGCTTCGTGCTCCCCTCCGGGCCCGGCTCCGAGACGCTGCACGCGGTCGCCGAGCGGATCTCCGCGATGCTGGACCGGGTCGGCATCCGCACGACGATCAGCAAGGTCCCGGACGAGAGCTACTTCAAGGACCACATCGCCTCCGGCGACTACGACCTCGCGCTGTACTCGTGGCCGTCGTCCGCGTACCCGGCGACCGACGCCCGCCCGATCTACGCCAAGCCTGTGCCCGCCGCCGACGGCTCGGTGAACGTCGAGCAGAACTACACACGGGTCGGCACGGACCAGGTGGACCAGCTCTTCGACCAGGCCGCGGCGACCCTGGACGAGGGCGAGGCGCGGGACCTGATCAGGAAGGCCGACTCCAGGATCTGGGCCGCTGCCGGATCGATTCCGCTGTACCAGCGGCCGCAGCTGGTGGGGACGCGGAAGAACCTCGTCAACGTCGGCGCGTTCGGATTCCAGACGCCCGTCTACGAGGACATGGGCTATCTGAAGAAGGGTGCGAAGATCTCCCCCAGCCCCACGAAGTGACCGCCGCCCGGCCTCCGCGGTGATGATCACACGGCCCTGAGGAGGCCGACCGGCTCGGGGCCACGTACCATGGGGTGAGGCCGTGGCGTGTCAAGCCCGGCAAGGCCCGCGTAACGCAGACGTACGCGCAGGCTTTCCTCACCATCCGGGAGTACGGCAACTTATGACGGCGTCTTCTACGCGTCACGACATCCGCAACGTCGCCATCGTCGCCCACGTCGACCACGGCAAGACCACCATCGTCGACGGCATGCTGAAGCAGGCCGGCGCGTTCGCCGCCCACCAGCTCGACCAGGTCGACGACCGGGTGATGGACTCGAACGACCTGGAGCGTGAGAAGGGCATCACGATCCTCGCCAAGAACACGGCGGTGAAGTACCACCCCAAGGACGGCGGGGAGCCCATCACGATCAACATCATCGACACCCCCGGCCACGCCGACTTCGGCGGCGAGGTCGAGCGCGGTCTGTCGATGGTCGACGGCGTCGTGCTGCTCGTGGACGCCTCCGAGGGCCCGCTGCCGCAGACCCGCTTCGTGCTGCGCAAGGCGCTCCAGCAGCGCCTGCCCGTCATCCTGTGCATCAACAAGACGGACCGCCCGGACTCCCGGATCGACGAGGTCGTCAACGAGACCTACGACCTGTTCCTGGACCTGGACGCGGACGAGGACCAGATCGAGTTCCCGATCGTCTACGCCTGCGGCCGTGACGGCGTCGCCTCGCTGACCAAGCCGGCCGACGGCACGGTCCCGGCCGACAGCGACAGCCTGGAGCCTTTCTTCTCCACGATCCTGGAGCACATCCCGGCCCCGACGTACGACGAGGACGCGCCGCTCCAGGCCCACGTCACCAACCTCGACGCCGACAACTTCCTCGGCCGTATCGCGCTGCTCCGCGTCGAGCAGGGCGAGCTGCGCAAGGGCCAGACGGTCGCCTGGATCAAGCGCGACGGCACCATCAGCAACGTGCGCATCTCCGAGCTGATGATGACCGAGGCGCTCACTCGCAAGCCCGCCGAGGTGGCCGGCCCGGGTGACATCTGCGCGGTCGCCGGTATCCCGGACATCATGATCGGCGAGACCCTGGCCGACACCGAGAACCCGATCCCGCTGCCGCTGATCACGGTCGACGAGCCCGCGATCTCCATGGTCATCGGTACGAACACCTCGCCGCTGGTCGGCCGGGGCGGCACCGGCAAGGGCGCCGACGCGAAGTCGGCCGTGAAGGACCGCAAGGTCACCGCCCGCCAGGTCAAGGACCGCCTGGACCGCGAGCTGATCGGTAACGTCTCGCTGCGCGTCCTGGAGACCGACCGGCCGGACGCCTGGGAGGTCCAGGGCCGTGGTGAGCTGGCGCTCGCCATCCTGGTCGAGCAGATGCGCCGCGAGGGCTTCGAGCTGACCATCGGCAAGCCCCAGGTCGTCACCAAGGACGTCGACGGCAAGGTCTACGAGCCGGTCGAGCGCATGACGATCGACGTGCCCGAGGAGCACATGGGCGCGGTCACGCAGCTCATGGGCGTCCGCAAGGGCCGCATGGACAACATGTCCAACCACGGCTCCGGCTGGGTGCGCATGGAGTTCGTCGTGCCGTCCCGCGGTCTGATCGGTTTCCGGACCGAGTTCCTGACCCAGACCCGCGGCACGGGCATCGGCCACTCCATCCACGAGGGCCACGAGCCCTGGTTCGGCACGCTCCAGACCCGTAACAACGGCTCGCTGGTCGCCGACCGCTCCGGCGCCGTCACCGCGTTCGCGATGACGAACCTCCAGGAGCGCGGCGTGCTCTTCACCGAGCCGGGCACCGAGGTGTACGAGGGCATGATCGTCGGCGAGAACTCCCGCTCCGACGACATGGACGTCAACATCACCAAGGAGAAGAAGCTCACCAACATGCGGTCCTCGACGGCCGACGTGGCCGAGTCGATCGTGCCGCCGCGCAAGCTGTCGCTGGAGCAGTCGCTGGAGTTCTGCCGTGACGACGAGTGCGTCGAGGTGACTCCGGAGGCCGTTCGCATCCGCAAGGTGAACCTGGACGCCCGCGAGCGCGCCCGCGCCGCGAGCCGCGCCAAGCACGGCTGATCCACCGGTAGTTGAGCCCGGGTGCCCCGAGGGTGGGGTGCCCGGGCTCTGTGCTGCCCGTGACTGAATTGAGATCTACGGGCAGTGGTCGGTAGTCGGGCCATGGCAGATAGTTAGCCGCGAAACCCCCTCCTGTTGGTGCATGCCTGGATCACTCACACCTTGAAACGGATAAACCGTGGCAAGTACTGTCGAGACAGAAGCCGATGCCGTCAAGCTAGAGGGCCGGTCGCCCGGCCGCCTGATGTGGCTGCGCTTCAAGCGCGACCGCACGGGCGTCATCTCGGCCTACGTCGTGGGCTGCTTCTTCCTGATCGGCCTGCTCGCGCCGCTGATCTCCAAGGTGTACGGCAAGAATCCGTACACGGTGTACGCGGACGAGCGCCCGGACCTCTTCGACAGCGCCGGTGTGCCGGTGAAGCCCAACGGCGGTATCAGCGCCGACTTCTGGTTCGGACTCGAACCCGGCAACGGCTACGACGTCTTCACCAAGCTGGTCTACGGCATCCGCACCTCGCTGATGATCTCGGTGGCCGTCACCGTCGCGGTCGTCGTGACCGCCATCCTGCTCGGCGTCACGGCCGGCTATCTCGGCGGCCGGACCGACTACGTCCTCGGCCGGGTCATCGACTTCCTGCTCGCCTTCCCGGCCCAGCTGTTCTTCATCGCGAGCATGCCGGTCGTCGTCTCCCTGTTCGTCAGCCCCCGTGACCAGACCCCCACCTACGTCCGGGTGATCGCCCTGATCCTCGTGCAGTGGTTCCTGGGCTGGATGGGCCTCGGCCGCATCCTGCGCGGCACCGCACTCGCCCTGCGCGAACGGGAGTTCATCGAGGCGGCCAAGGTCAGCGGCGCCTCGCCGTGGCGGATCATCCGCAAGGAGATCCTGCCGAACATCGTGACCCCGCTGCTGGTGCAGGCGACCTATCTGCTGCCCAACTTCGTGACCGCCGAGGCCGGTCTGTCCTTCCTCGGCGTGGGCATCGTCGAACCGACGCCGGACTGGGGGCAGATGTTCTCCAAGGCGTCCACCCAACTGGTGATGGAGAACGACATCACCTACATGTTCTTCCCCGGCATCTCGATGATCATCTTCGTCGTCGCGTTCAACCTGCTCGGGGACTCGGTCAGAGACGCCTTCGACCCCAAGACCGCGCGCTGACCCCCGTACCGCAACTCCCGTACCGCACTCCCGGCACCGCAATCCGACGGAAACGTCAGTTTCACAGATGGGTGGGATCCTCGTGATGAGTAGGGGCGGACGCCACGCATACGGCGCACTCTGCGTGCTCGCGGCCGGAGCACTCGTGCTCACCGGTTGCAGCAAGGGCGGCAGCGACACCGGCACGAACGACAAGAAGGACCAGCAGAACGCCAAGAGCCAGCAGGCGCCCATCAAGTTCGGGGACGCCGCAGACTCCACCGGCCCCGCGGCCCCGGTACCCGGCGCCAAGTCCGGCGGTGCCATGGAGGTGCTCGCCCGCGACAGCTACGCCCACCTCGACCCGGCCCAGATCTACGTCCAGGACCAGATGGCGATGGCACAGCTGATCCACAGAGGCCTCACCGGCTACAAGGCGACCAGCGACGACGGCCACCAGCACGAGGTGGTCGGCGACCTCGCCACCGACTCCGGCACCACCACCGACGGCGGCAAGACCTGGAAGTACACGCTCAAGGACGGCATCAAGTTCGAGGACGGCACCCCGATCACCTCCGCGGACGTCCGCCAGACCGTCGAGCGCCTCTTCGCGCCCTTCATCACCCAGGGCCCGAGCTACCTCCAGCAGTGGCTCGCGAACACCTCGGGCACCGGCTACCGCAAGCTGCTCCCCGACGGTCCCTACAAGGGCAAGCACCTGCCGGACAGCGTCCTGTCCACGCCCGACGCGAAGACCATCGTCTTCCACTTCGCCAAGCCGCACCCGGACCTGCCGTACACCCTCGCGATGGCCGGCTACGCCGTCGTCTCCGCCAAGGGCGACACCCAGCAGAAGTACGACAAGAACCCGGTCACCACCGGACCGTACAAGATCCAGTCGTTCCAGTCCGGCAAGTCGATGGTGCTGGTCAAGAACCCGAACTGGGACCCGAAGACGGACCCGATCCGGCACCAGTACGTGGACCGGTTCAACATCACCTTCAACCAGCAGTACGAGACCTCCACCAAGGCGCTGCTCGCCGACAGCGGGCCCGACCGGACCGGCGTCAGCTTCAGCAACCAGGTCGACGCGGGCAACCTCTCCCGGGTGCTCGGGGACCCGAAGCTCAAGTCCCGCACGGTCGCCGGCTACCAGCCCTACGTCGGCCAGATGAACATCAACATGAGCAAGCCCGAGATGAAGGACATCCGGGTCCGCGAGGCCATCGCCTACGCCCTGCCGATCTCGCCGTTCGTGCGGGCCTACGGCGGCACCGACGCCATGGAGGTCGCGGGCGGCATCATCTCCCCGACCGTCTCCGGCTACGACCCCGCCTTCGACCCCTTCGGCAAGAAGAAGAACCCCGGCGGCGACCCGGCGAAGGCGAGGAAGCTGCTCCAGGAGGCCGGCAAGCTCAACATGAAGCTGACCTTCGGCTACATCAACACCAACGAGGGCCAGCAGTACTCCACCGCCATGGCCGCGGGCCTGAGCAAGGCCGGATTCAACGTGCAGCGCCAGGAGATCCCGTCCGAGACCTACTACGACCAGGTCTCCAAGCTGAACAACAACTACGACATCTTCCACAGCGCGTGGGGTGCCGACTGGCCGTCCGCCTCCACGGTGATCCCGCCCTCCTTCGACGGCCGGCAGATCGCCGACGGCGCGGCGAACTACTCGCAGGTCAACGACGCGCACGTGAACAGCGAGATCGACCGCATCAGCGCGATCACCGACCCGGTCAAGGCCGCGGCCGAGTGGGAGAAGCTCGACAAGTACCTGCTGACCAAGGTGGTCAACGTCGTCCCGACGGGCTACTACAAGCAGGTCCAGATCGCCGGCTCGGGCGTCGGCGGGTTCGTCTACGACGACGTGATCGGCGGCGTCGACCCGCGCCGACTCTTCATCAAGTAACCGTCCCCGTACGGCACTCGGCGCGCCCCGGTCAGGGTGCGCGCCGGGAGCCGGCCCGGCCGTCGACGTCTGAGAGCTGCCTGTCATGCTGCGCTTCCTCGTGCGCCGGATCATCGGTGCCGTCGTCATCCTGTTCCTGCTGAGCATCGTCGCGTTCCTGCTCTTCTTCGGGGTGCCCCGGGACCCGGCACTCCTGATGTGCGGCAAGACCTGCAACCCGGACAGCATCGCGAACATCCACCATGTGCTCGGCCTCGACAAGCCCATCACCGAGCAGTACTGGATCTTCCTGCACAACCTCGTCCTGGGCAGCAGCCAGTTCGCCCAGGGCCCGTGCCCCGCCCCCTGCTTCGGCTACTCGTACCACACCGACGAGCAGGTCTGGGGCACGCTGATGGACCGCCTGCCCACCACCGTCTCGCTCACCCTGGGCGCGGCCGTGTGCTTCCTGCTCGTCGGCCTCGGCACCGGACTGCTCGCCGCCTGGCGGCGCGGCACGCTGGTCGACAAGACGGCCACCGCCGGCGCCATGGTCGTCAGCTCGCTCCAGATCTACTTCCTCGGCCCGCTGGCGCTCGCGGTCCTCGTCTACCAGACCCACTGGTTCGACAAACCCGCCTACACCCCGATCACCCAGAACCCGGTCAGCTGGTTCGGCGGCCTGGTCATCCCCTGGGTGGTGCTGTCCACGATCTTCGCGGCGCAGTACACCCGCATGGCCCGGTCCTCGATGATCGAACAGCTCCAGGAGGAACACGTCCGCACCGCCCGCGCCAAGGGCATGTCCCGGGCGTACGTCTTCTTCCGCTACGCCTGGCGCGGCTCGCTCATCCCGATCGTCACCATCTTCGGCATCGACCTCGGCTCGCTGTTCGGCGGCGCCATCATCACCGAGTACACCTTCGGCCTGCCGGGCCTCGGCAACCTCGCCGTGCAGGCCGTCAACTTCAGCGACCTGCCGCTGCTGCTCGGCGTGATGCTCTTCTCGGCCAGCATGATCCTGCTCTTCAACATCATCGTCGACGCCGCGTACGCCTTCATCGACCCGCGCGTGCGGCTGTCCTGAGGCCGAAGGAGAAGCAGACGTCATGAGCAATCCCCTTCTCTCCGTACGGGACCTGTACGTCAGCTTCCGGACCGAGGACGGCGTCGTACGGGCCGTGGACGGGCTCTCCTTCGACCTGGAGCGGGGCAGGACGCTCGGCATCGTCGGGGAGTCCGGCTCGGGCAAGTCGGTGACCAATCTGACCGTCCTCGGCCTGCACAACCCCGTGTTCACGACGGTCGAGGGCGAAATACTTCTCGACGGGCGGGAGTTGACCACCGCGCGCGAGTCCGAGCTGGAGAGGCTGCGCGGCAACAAGGTCGCCATGATCTTCCAGGACCCGCTCACCGCGCTCTCCCCGTACTACACCGTCGGGCGGCAGATCGCCGAGCCGTACATGAAGCACAACGGCGCCTCCAAGAAGGCCGCCTGGGAGCGGGCCGTGGAGATGCTCGGCAAGGTCGGCATCCCGAACCCGAAGGAGCGGGCGAAGGACTACCCGCACCAGTTCTCCGGCGGTATGCGCCAGCGCGCGATGATCGCCATGGCGCTGGTCTGCGACCCCGACCTGCTCATCGCCGACGAACCGACCACCGCCCTCGACGTGACCGTGCAGGCGCAGATTCTCGATCTGCTCAAGGACCTGCAACAGGAGTTCGGATCCGGCATCATCTTCATCACCCACGACCTGGGGGTGATCGCCGACATGGCCGACGACATCATGGTGATGTACGCGGGCGGAGCGGTGGAACGGGGCACCACGCGCGAGGTGCTGCGCTCGCCCCAGCACCCGTACACCTGGGGTCTGCTGAACTCCATGCCGCGCCTCGACTCGGATCCCGGCGGCCGGCTGTCCCCGATCCCCGGCACACCGCCCTCGCTGCTCCGCCCGCCGTCCGGCTGCCGCTTCCACCCCCGCTGCACCTTCCAGGACCGGGTGGCGGGGACCGGCCGCTGCACGGGGGAGCGACCGCTCCTCGCCCCCGACCGGGCATCGGCCTGCCATCTCACCGCGGACCAGAAGCGGACCATCTTCATCGAGGAGATCAAGCCCGGACTGGGCTAGGTCGACAGCGTTCCAGGCGTTCCATACGTTCCAGGAGGTCACCGGCATGACAGAGGAACTGGTCGTCCCGGCTCCGCGCGAGCGGGGCACGGGCACGGACGCGGAGCCGTTGCTGCAGGTCTCGAAGCTGACCAAGTACTTCCCCGTCAAGGGCGGCTTCCCGATCCGCCGGACCGTCGGCCACGTCCAGGCCGTGGACGGCATCGACCTGACCGTGCACGCCGGGGAGAGCTTCGGCCTGGTCGGCGAGTCGGGCTGCGGCAAGTCGACCACCGGCCGGGTGATCACCCGGCTGCTGGAGCCGACGTCCGGATCGGTCACGTACCGCGGCCGGGACATCAGTCACGCCGGCCGCAGGGAGCTGGCGCCGATCCGCTCCGAGATCCAGATGATCTTCCAGGACCCGTACTCGTCGCTTAACCCGCGGCAGACGGTCGGCACGATCATCTCCGGCCCGATGGAGATCAACGACATCCAGCCGGAGGGCGGCCGGGAGAAGCGCGTCCGCGAACTCCTGGAGATCGTCGGTCTCAACCCCGAGCACTACAACCGCTTCCCGCACGAGTTCTCCGGCGGCCAGCGCCAGCGCATCGGCGTGGCACGGGCGTTGGCCATGGAACCGAAGCTGATCGTGGCGGATGAGCCCGTGTCCGCCCTGGACGTGTCGATCCAGGCGCAGGTCGTGAACCTGCTCCAGCAGGTCCAGAGGGACTTGGGCATCGCGTTCGTCTTCATCGCCCATGACCTCGCGATCGTCCGGCACTTCTCGCAGCGCGTCGCCGTGATGTACCTCGGGAAGATCATCGAGGTGGGCGACCGCGAGTCCATCTACGTCCGCCCCCGGCACCCCTACACCCACGCCCTGCTGTCCGCCGTACCCGAGGTGAACCTCACGGACGACGACAGCGCGGGCCGCGAGCGCATCCGCCTGGCCGGCGACGTCCCGTCCCCGATCGCCCCGCCCTCGGGCTGCCGCTTCCGCACCCGCTGCTGGAAGGCACAGGACAAGTGTGCGACGGAGGAACCGCCGCTGGTCCGGCTCTCCGGGAACCACGAGGGCCACCTGACGGCGTGCCACTTCCCGGAGGAGCCGACGATCGAGGCACGGGACGAGGACATCGTCCTGGACCCGGCGCTGGCGGCGCTGGAGGAGGGCGCGGGGGACTGAAGCCCGGCGGAGGCGTGTTCAGCGTGCCCTTTCGGCCACGGTGATGATCTCCGGGGTGGTGGTGGTGAGGGGGGTGCGCTTCCAGTCGCCGTACTGTGCCACGACGCTCAGCCCGGCCTCGCCGAGGCCGTCCCGCAGGGTGCGGTCGTCGAGGAACCGCAGGAGGCCGTGGCTGACACGAGGCGCGGGCCAGCCGTCGCTCGCGTACGTCTCGGTGAACCGTAGGCGTCCGCGGTGGAGCCCGTCGTCCTGGACCTCGTGCCAGACCCGCACGGGGGTGCCGTCGGCCGCCGTGACCTCGTACACCCGCTCCGGGGTCCACCGCTCCCAGGCCCGGGCGGCTGGATTCCGGGTCTCGAACACGAACCGCCCGCCGGGCCCGAGAGCCTCCCGCACGGCGTGCAGCAGGCGGCGGATCTCCTCGTCCCCGGTCAGCTGCTGGAAGGCGTGCCCGGTCATCACGACGAGGTCGAACTCCCCGTGCCACACCCGGGTTTGCATGTCCCCGAGCACCCACTCGACGCCGTCCGGCCGGGCTCTGCGCGCCTGGACGAGCATGGCGGCGGCCGGATCGAGTCCCATCAGCCGCCCCGGATGCCCCTCGGCCCTGGCCCGCCGCAGCAGCCGCCCGGTCCCGCACCCGATGTCCAGCACCGCGCGGGCCTCCCGCACCAGACCGAGGTAGAAGTCGTCACCCGGTCCCCAGGGGTTGAGGCTGTCGTAGAGCGCGGCGAGCGTGAGATCGGTGAACGAATGATCTACCACCGCGGCAGTTTGACACACGATGCTGAACGGTGTGTCAGGTTCCGGTGGAGTTCTTGAGGGTCTCTCAACTTTGGTGTTTCAGAGCGTTGATGAAGGAGGCGAAGGTTGCGGGAGGCAGGGCGAGGGTGGCTCGGGTGGGGGCTTTTGAGTCGCGGACGGCTATGTGGGTGTGCTGGTGGGCGACTTCGACGCAGGCGTCGCCCTGGCCACCACCTGAGAAGGAGGACTTCCGCCAGGCGCCGGGGGTCAGCATGCTTACAGCTCCTTAAAGGGCGGTGGATGAAGTCACGCGAGCGGTCGAGCCGACTTCAGGTGCTGGAGGAACGGCGTGAAGGTGGTGGGGGTGAAGGTCAGGATGGCCCTGGCTGGTGCCTTTGAGTCACGGATGGCTATGTGGATCCGTGTGGCGGCGATCTCCACGCACGCGTTTCCGTCGCCGCTACCGCTGTAGGAAGACTTCCGCCAGTCGTCGGGGGTGTTCACTGGTCGCCTCACAGTTCCTTGGCCAGCCGGTAGATGAGGTCACGCGACCGTTCGGGGTCGAGTGACGCCTCCTCCACTCTACGGAAGAGCGTTCGATAGACGGCGAGCTGTGCTTCCGACTCGATGAAGAGCGATCCATGTGGGCCATCGCGTACGACGGTGTCCAGCCTCGGTACCGTCCCACCGGCATACACCATCGCGGCTGTGACGTCCGCGAACTCGTCCAAGTCGAAGGGGATGACGCGGACGGTGATGTGATCCGCCTCCGACACGTCCAGAATGTGTGTGAGTTGCTCCTTTGAGATGGCGCGCCCACCGACGCGGATGCGCAGCGCTGCCTCGTGAACCACCGCGTCATACGGAATCGGCTGTGGACTCTCTATGACGACGCGCCGCTGTAGGCGGTGGCGGACGCGCAACTCAAGGTCATCTTTGGGGAGTTCCGGTACCCGGCAGGAGAACAAGGCGCGGGCGTAGGCTTCCGTCTGGAGAAGGCCTGGGACGTGCAGAAAGTCTGCGTCCCCGCGGTAGGTGGCGTGCCACTCCAGCTCGGACAGGTTCAAGAACGCCGTGGGCAGATGCTCCCGGTACTCCTCCCACCACCCACGTGTGCGATCTGTCGCCATCGTCACCAGAGCGTCGATGAATTTTTCGTCGGTGCAGGAGTAATGGGCTGCAAGTCGGCGTAGTCGCTGTTCGCTCACGCCTGTGAGTCCGGACTCGATGTGGCTGATCTGTACGTGGCTCACGCCGAGGAGTGCTGCGGCATCACGGGCGGCCAGTCCTGCGGCATCGCGGAGTCTGCGAAGTTCGGCCGCCAAACGTAGCTGACGTGCCGTCGGTTCGCGTCTCAGGACCATCACTTGCTCCTTGGCTCAACGCGTCTGCAGGGGGCACTTTCGAGGTCAGATTACGCGACTGGCTTGCTCTGGATGACATGTTAGCCCTACCGTCGGTCATATACCGCACACGCAGCGGAAGTGCACCGCGTGACGCGGCGTTGCCACCCTGCGCGCGAAATCCACCTCGTTCCCCTGGAGTTGATGACGCATGCCCGAAACCTGGGACTACACCCTCCACATCCCCAACGACCTCAGGGCGGTGACCGTGTGCCGCCGCACCCTGCGCCTGATCCTCACCCTGCACGGACTGATCGGACTGGTCGACCTCGCTGAGCTGCTGGCGACGGAGCTGGTGTCGAACGCGGTACGGCACACGAAGGGGCCGGCGGCGCTCAGGGTTCGCCGTACCCCGGAGGGTGCCGTGTGGATCGGGGCGTGGGACACCGACCCCGCGCCGCCGGATCCGCCGCGTGCGCTGGAGGAGGTGGGGGAGTCGGAGGACGGGCGGGGTCTGGGGCTGGTGTCGGCCTGCGCGCAGGTGTGGGGGTGGCAGCCGTCGGCGCGGTTCGGGGACCGGGGGAAGTTCGTGTGGTGCGAACTTCTCGCGGCGTAGCTCGTTGATCACGACGTCGTACGAAAGGAGAACTGATGGTCGGCTCGTCGCACGAGGCGCTGCACCGGATCTTCCAGAAGGATCCGACGCTGCTGACGAAGGCGTTACAGAAGGTCCTGAATGTGCCCTTCCCCGAACCGAGGGAGATCGCGGCGCTGAACGTGGACCTCACGGAGACCGAACCGGTCGAGCGCCGCGTGGACACCCTGCTGCGGGCGGAGACGGACGAGGGCACGTACCTGCTGGTGGTGGAGTCGCAGGGCAAGACGGATGAACGCAAGCGGGGCAGCTGGCCCTACTACCTGAGCTACCTCTACGAGAAGTACCGCTGCGAACCGGTCCTCATCGTCATCACGCAGAGCAGCCGTACCGCCAAGTGGGCCTCGCGTCCGATCCGGCTCGGTTTCCCCGGCTGGGAGTCGCTGACGGTACGCCCCCTCGTGCTGGGTCCGGACAATGTGCCCGTGATCGCGGACGAGCGGCAGGCCGAGAAGGACGTACCTCTCGCGGTGCTCTCGGCCATGACACACGGGCGTGGACCCGAGGCTCCGGCCATACTGGAATCCCTGGCCGCCGCCCTGCGGACCATCGACCCCGACAGCGCCGCCGTCTTCGTGCAGTTCATCGACTCGTGCCTGGCCGACCCCCAGGCGAAGCAGATGTGGAGGGACCTGATGACCGCGATCCAGTACTTCTGGCGACACCCGCTCGCCGAGCAAGTGCGGCAGGAAGGGCGAGATCAGGGGCTGGAACAAGGCCTGGAACAAGGCCTCGAACTGGGCCGGGAGGAAGGCCGGGAGGAAGGCCGGGAGGAAGGCCTGGAACAGGGTCGGGCCGAGGCCAAGGCCGAGATGGTGCTCCACATTCTGGAATGGCGCGGCATCCCGATGCTTGACGCCGACCGTAAGCGAGTGGCGGCGTGCAGGGACCTTGCCCAACTGGAGCTCTGGGCCCAGCGGGCCGTACACGCCACGGTCGCGAGTGAACTGTTCGCTGAGCAGTGAGTCAGAGGCCTGGCCCACGACGAGGGCCCGCGCCTGCCCAGGCGCGGGCCCTCGGTCTGAAAGAGGTGTGTCAGGCTGCCGCCTCCGGGTCTTTGGAGAGGTCGGCCTTGGCCGGGCCGGCGGCGGGGACCGTCTCCGCCGTCTCCGGGTAGTGGCAGGCCGTGAGGTGGCCCGGCTTGTTGCCGTCCACCTGGACCAGCGTGGGGGCCTCCGTCGCGCACTTCTCCGTCGCCTTCCAGCAGCGGGTGCGGAAGCGGCAGCCGGAGGGCGGGTTGATGGGGGACGGGACGTCGCCGGCCAGGCGGATGCGCTCGCGCGGCTCGGCGTCCACCGTCGCCTCGGGCACGGCGGAGAGCAGCGCCCGGGTGTAGGGGTGACGGGGGTTTTCGTAGAGGTCCGCGCGGTCGGCGATCTCGACGATCTTGCCGAGGTACATCACGGCGACGCGCTGCGAGAAGTGCCGGACGATCGCGAGGTCGTGGGCGATGAAGACGAACGCGATGCCCAGGTCCCGCTGGACCTGCTGGAGCAGGTTGACGACCTGCGCCTGGATGGAGACGTCCAGGGCCGAGACCGGCTCGTCGGCGACGATCAGCTTCGGTTCCAGGGCCAACGCCCGTGCCACGCCGATGCGCTGGCGCTGGCCGCCGGAGAACTCGTGCGGGAAGCGGTTGTAGTGCTCGGGGTTCAGGCCCACGATCTCCAGGAGTTCGCGGACGCGCTTCTCCCGGCCGCCCTCCGGCTGGATGTCGTTGATCTCCATCGGGCCGGAGATGATCTTGCCGACCGTCTGCCGCGGGTTCAGCGAGGCGTACGGGTCCTGGAAGATCATCTGGATCTCGGAGCGGATCGGCGCCAGCTCCTTGCGGCCCGCGTGCGTGATGTCCTGCCCGCGGTAGCTGATCTTGCCGCCGGTCGGTTCGAGGAGGCGGGTGATCAGCCGGCCGGTGGTCGACTTGCCGCAGCCCGACTCGCCGACGAGGCCCAGGCTCTCGCCCTCGGCCACCTGGAAGTCCAGGCCGTCGACCGCCTGCACCGCGCCGACCGTACGGCGGATGGGGAAGCCGCCCTTGATCGGGAAGTGCTTCGTCAGCCCGGAGACGTCCAGGAGGGGGTTCGTGTTGCTCATGGTCGTGAAGTCCCGTCTGGTGTCCGTCAGTTGTGCCGGGTTCCGGCGAAGTCGGCGAAGAGGTCCTGCTTCTGCTCCGTGGTGAGGTGGCAGGCGGAACCGCGGCCCTCGGACACGTCGAGCACCGGGCGCTCGGTGGAGCAGCGGCCGTCCGGCACCTTCTCGGCGAACGCGCAGCGCGGGTGGAAGCGGCAGCCGGACGGCGGGTTGAGCAGCGAGGGCGGAGAGCCGGGGATGGGGGAGAGCGGCACGTCGACCGGGCCCTCCAGGCTCGGCATCGAGTTCAGCAGACCCAGGGTGTAGGGGTGGTCCGGGGTGCTCAGCACCTGCTTCTTGGTGCCGCGCTCCACGCACCGGCCGCCGTACATCACCAGCACGTCGTCCGCGATGTCGGCGATGACGCCGAGGTCGTGGGTGATGAAGATGATGGCGGTGCCGAACTCCTGCTGGAGGTCCTTGAGCAGGTCCATGATCTGGGCCTGGACCGTCACGTCGAGGGCCGTGGTCGGCTCGTCGGCGATCAAGAGCTCGGGGTCGCAGACCAGCGCCATGGCGATCATCGCGCGCTGGCGCATACCACCGGAGAACTGGTGCGGGTAGTCGTCCACACGGACGTCCGGCTGCGGGATGCCCACGCGGCGCAGCATCTCGATCGCCCGGTCCCGGGCCTCCTTCTTGGAGGCGCCGGTGTGCTTGCGGTACGTCTCGGCGATCTGCGCGCCGACGGTGTGGTACGGCGACAGCGAGGCCAGCGCGTCCTGGAAGATCATGGACATCTTGTTGCCGCGCAGCTTCTCCAGGTCCCGCTCGCCGGCGGTCAGCAGTTCCTGGCCGTCGAGCAGGATCTCGCCTTCGAGGGTGGTGTGCTCGCGGTTGTGCAGACCCAGGATCGCCAGGTTCGTGACCGACTTGCCCGAGCCGGACTCGCCGACGATGCCGAGCGTCTTGCCCTTCACCACGTCGAAGGAGAGCCCGTCGACGGCCTTGACGACACCGTCTTCGGTGGAGAAGTGCACATGCAGATCACGGACGGAGAGGAAGGGGGTGCTCATGGTTTCTCTCCTTACGCGAGGCGCACGCGCGGGTCGATGACGGCGTAGATCGCGTCGACGATGATGTTGAACACGACGATCGCGGCGGCAGCCACCAGGATCACGCCGAGCAGCATGGGCAGGTCGTTGTCGCGCACGGCCTTGATCGACAGGGCGCCGATGCCGTGCAGACCGAAGGTCTGCTCGGTGATGATCGCGCCACCGAGGAGAGTGCCCAGGTCGATGCCGAAGATGGTCACGATGGGGGCCATCGCGCCCCGCCAGGCGAACCGGAAGAACACCGTGCGCCGGGACAGGCCCTTGGCGCGTGCGGTGCGAACGTAGTCCTCGTTGAGCGTCTCCACCAGCTGCGAGCGGGTCATACGGGTGTAGTTGGCGGTGAAGATGATCGCCAGGACCAGCCACGGCAGGAGCAGGCC
This sequence comes from Streptomyces sp. MUSC 14, assembly GCF_001866675.1. NCBI lineage: Bacteria > Bacillati > Actinomycetota > Actinomycetes > Kitasatosporales > Streptomycetaceae > Streptomyces > Streptomyces sp. MUSC 14. The sequence goes on along the minus strand of NZ_MLYN01000024.1, from coordinate 86,587 downwards.
GCCGAACCACGCCACCGGGTCCTGGGTGAAGCCCGAGTGGTCGTTGGGGCGGGTGAGGAGGTGCCACTGGTCCGAGAGGTAGTACATCGCGATGATGCCGACGATGTAGATCTGCAGCGAGGACCCGATCAGGGAGGCCGAGGAGGCGATCTTGTCGAGGGCCTTGCCCTGCTTGACCGCGGCGATCATGCCCGTGCCGACACCGAAGGTCACGAACACCACGGCGGCGCCGATGGAGAGCCCGATCGTGGTCGGGAAGCGGTCGAGGATCATGCTGAGGACCGGCGTCTGCGACTGGAACGAGTAGCCGAGGCAGGGGGCCGAGCAGTGGCCGAACGAGGCGTAGTCGCGGCCCACGAAGATGCCTTCGAGCCAGTGCCAGTACTGCACCGGAATCGGATCGGCGATCCCCAGGTTGTGCCGCACCAGGTTCAGGGTCTGCGGTGTGCAGACCTTGCCGCAGGCCACTCGGGCGGGGTCGCGGGGCGCGACGTAGAACAAGAAGAACGTGATGGCACTGATGATCAGAAGGATCACCGCTGCGCCGAGTGTCCGGCGGATGAGGAAGCGGATCATGGCGATGGGATTCCCTGGGGACGCCTGCGAGAGGGGCTATGGGGGGCGGGCGGGGCGCCGCGACGGGCGCCCCGCCCCTGGACCGGCAGGCGTCAGGCCTTGACGTACAGCTTGTACAGGACGAATGCGGAGAAGTTCGGGTCGAACAGCGCGCCGCCGACCTTGCTGCCGTACAGGTAGAAGCGGCGCTGGAAGGTCTCGGGGATGATCGGCGCCTCTTGCGTCATGATCTTCTCGTCCAGCGCGGCCCAGGCATCGCCCGCCTTCACCGGGTCGGTGATCAGGGCGTTCTGCTTGATGGCCTGGTTGACCCACGGGACGTTCAGCTGCGAGACGTTGTTCGAGCCGTTGGCGATGGTGGCGCCGTCGAACAGCGGCTGGATCACGCTGTAGCCCGCCGGCCAGTCAGGGGACCAGCCGAACCACATCACGTCGAACTGGTTGTTGATCTGCTGGACCTGGTCGTAGTAACTGGTCCCGTCGACAGGCTTGATGACGGGGTTGAAGCCCGCCTCCTTCAGCGCGTTGGCGATGACGATCTTGGTCTTCTCGTACGCGCTCTCCCGGCCCTGGGGGTACGTGTAGACGATCGTCTGGCCGAGCTTGCCGGCCTCCTTCAGCAGCGCCTTGGCCTTGGCCGTGTCACCCTGCGGCTTCTTCAGCTTGCCGAAGACGTCCTGGTGTGCGTAGCCCAGGATGTCGGGGCTGAGGATGGAGGTGGCGTAGTCACCCGCGGACGGGCCGCCGTAGATGCGGCGGATCTGCTCCAACGGCCAGGCGTAGTTGAGGGCCTGACGGACCTTCGGGTCGGTGATCCGCTTGCAGTTGATGGCGTAGTAGTACAGGCCGGTGAGCAGGCCGTTGATGGTGCGCTGCTTCAGGGCAGGGGTGGTCAGCACCTTCTGGATGCGCTCGGCGGGCACGCCGTTGTACGCCATGATCGTGTACTGGTCGTTGCCGCTGTCGGCGATCAGGCGGTCGGACTCCGGCAGCGACTCGATGCCGAACTCGAAGCTGAAGCTGTCCGGGTAGGCGTTGCGGATGGGGTCCGTCTTGGGGTCCCAGTGCGGGTTGCGGGCCATCTTCAGGGACTTGTCGGGCGCGTGTGCCGCCAGCTTGTACGGGCCGCAGGACACCGGGTCCTTGTCGTACTTCTCCTTGGTGTCGTGCTTGACCGGCACGGCGCCGTAGGAGTGCATCGCCAGGATGAAGTTGAGCTGCGGCTGCGCGGTCTTCAGGTTGAAGGTGATGGTCTTCTTGGCGCTGTCGATGACGACGCCCTCAAGGTGCTTGCCGTCGTACGGGCCCTTGTAGACGGAGCGGAAGTCGGCGGAGCCGGTGAGCGCCGTCTGGACGTACTGGGCGCCCTCGGTGGTGAAGGAGGCGAAGCCGCGCTCGATGCCGTGGCGGACGTCCTCGACGGTGAGGTCGCTGCCGTCCTCCCACTTGACCCCGTCCTTCAGGGTGAAGGTCCAGGTCTTGCCGCCGTTGGACATGGTGCCGGTGTCGGTGGCGAGGTCACCGACCAGCTTCTGCGAGCCGTCGGGGGCGATCTTGTAGCCGGTCAGGCAGCGGACGTACAGGAGGGCCAGGGCGGAGTTCCACGCAAAGTAGATGCGCTGCGGGTCCAGGTGCGAGAAGTCGGAGGGGGACAGGCCGTTGATGTTGCCGCCCTTGACCGCGCCCTGGATCTCGGGGGCCGGTCCCTGGGAGTCCTGCGCGGTGCCGACGGTGACGTGCCCCGTGTACTTGTGGGTGCCCGCGCCGTTGGACGTGCTGTTCCCGCCGCCTCCGCCGCTGCTGCACGCGGAGAGGACCATGGAGCCGCCGGCCGCGACCGACGTGGCGATGACGAAGTTTCTGCGGGAAAGGGACATGGGTTCCTGATCCTGCTCTGTCGATGGAGAGATACGGACTGCTCCGGTGGTGGGCCCCGTCGCCCGCGCCGGAAGGTGGGAGGGACTGTTCAGCGCCTGGCCTTGGGGTCCAGAGCGTCGCGCACCGAGTCACCGAGGAGGTTGAAGGCGATGACGAAGATCACCATCGTCAGGCCGGGGAAGAGCATGTACGTGATGTCGGACTGGTAGTACTGGGCGCCGTACTGCATCATCACGCCCCAGTCCGGTGTCGGGTCCGACAGGCCGACGCCGAGGAAGGCGAGGCCGGCTTCCGTGGTCACGTACATCGGAAGGGCCAGGGTGGCCTGGATCAGGATCGGCGTCCACAGGTTGGGCAGCAGTTCCTTGAAGATGATGCGGGCCGGGGAGGCGCCGGTGACCTTGGCCGCCTCGACGAACTCCCGCTCGCGCAGGGCGAGTACCTCACCGCGCAGGAGGCGGGCGATGGAGGCCCAGCCGAACGCCGTCATGATGGAGATGAGGCTGACGACGGTGAGCCAGGTCGGGGTCGCCTCGTTCGGGGCGACCAGGATGTTCAGCACCACAGGCCAGAACGAGATGAAGAACAGCGTCTGCGGGAAGGCCAGCAGGACGTCGATGATCCGGCCGACCAGGTAGTCCGTCTTGCCACCCAGGTAGCCGGCGGTGAGGCCGATGGCGATGCCGAGGCCGGTCACCAGCAGGGCCGTCGCCGTCGCGATCAGCAGCGAGTTGCGGATGGCGTACATCAGGAACGTGAAGACGTCCCGGCCCAGCTGGGGGTCGATGCCGAACCAGAAGTCGCCGCTCATGCCGCCGTTGGGCTTCACCGGGAAGCCGAAGTCGTTGAGCAGGCTGGGGTCGTTCTGGCCGTACGTCGTGTACGGGTCCTTCCCGTACAGCTTGGCGATCAGCGGCGCGCCGATGCCGATGACGAAGAAGAAGATCACCACAAAGGCGGATATGACGCCCGTCCGGTCCCGCTTGAAGCGGATCCAGGCCAGGCGCCCCGGGGAGCGGCTCTCGGAGCCCTTGGGGTTGCCGGGCTTCGCCGATGCGGCGCTGTCTTCGTCGGTCACCTCGAGTGGGGCGGCCGGGGAAGGGGATGCGGGGGTGGTCATGATGCTCCGTGCCTTGTGGGTCAAGGCTCCGCAGGGCGCTCCCTACGGGCTACGCCGGACTTTTTCAACGCAATTCATTCAAGGTCAATAAATTCTCGGTCGCCTTGGTTGCGTCTTTACCTTCTTTACTCGGGCTTGACTGTTCCGTAGCTACGCGGGTAGTGCGCTGTAATCAATCCGTGCTTCTCATCGGACTTACTGCGCAAATCAGTCAATGAGTTCGATATGCGGACGGTGGTGTGTCGACATGCGTACATCGACCCGTCTCAATCCAACGTTTCGGCATCGTTACGCGAAGATCTGTTGCGCTCCTCCCGCAAGATCGTCCGACCGCCCGCGGGCGGGTGCCTGCATTCGGCTGACGTGTCCCCCTAAAGGCCTCTCAATCCGGCGGCGCGCATGCGGAATGTTCGCAATCGGCCGATATTGACCGGTACCGGGTTGTTGATCGCGGAGGAGGCGGCCATGGGTGGAACAGCGCTCACGCGATGGGCCGCCGGGGCGGGGGTCCTGGCGCTCGTCGCGACGGGCTGCGGGGGCGGCACCGGCGGCAGCGTCGGCACCGCCGTGCTCAGCTCCTCCTGGGGCGACCCGCAGAACCCGCTGGAGCCGGCCAACACCAACGAGGTGCAGGGCGGCAAGGTCCTCGACATGATCTTCCGCGGGCTGAAGAGGTACAACCCGAGGACCGCCCAGGCCGAGAACTGGGTCGCGCGGTCCGTCTTCACCACGGACTCGCAGAACTTCACCGTCAGGCTGAAGGACTGGCGCTTCTCCAACGGCGAGAGGGTGACCGCCCGCTCCTTCGTGGACGCCTGGAACTACGGGGCGAGCCTGAGGAACAACCAGAAGAACGCCTACTTCTTCGGCTACATCGACGGGTACGACAAGGTCCACCCCGAGAGCGGCACCCAGAGCGCCGACACCCTGTCCGGGCTCAGGGTCGTGGACGACCACACCTTCACCGTCCGGCTGAACCAGAAGTTCTCCGGCTTCCCCGACACCCTCGGCTACGCCGCCTTCGCCCCGCTGCCCCGCGCCTTCTTCACGCACCACGCGGCCTGGCTGGACAAGCCGGTCGGCAACGGTCCGTACACCATCGAGTCCTACACGAAGGGCTCGCAGATGACCCTGAGGAAGTGGGACGCCTACCCCGGCTCCGACAAGGCCCGCAACGGCGGCGTGACCCTGCGGGTCTACACGGACAGCAACACCGCCTACACCGACCTGATGTCCGGCAACCTCGACCTCGTCGACGACATCCCCGCCGCCCAGCTGAAGAACGTCAGGAGCGACCTGGGCAACCGCTACATCAACACGCCCGCCGGCATCATCCAGACGATCGCCTTCCCCCACTACGACCCCGCCTGGAACAAGCCGGGCTCGCAGAAGGTCCGCACCGGACTCTCCATGGCGATCGACCGGGCGCTGATCACCCGGACCATCTTCCGCGGCACCCGCACCCCGGCCACCGACTGGACCTCGCCGGTGCTCGGCGTGGCCGGCGGCTACAGACCCGGCCTGTGCGGCAGCGCCTGCGACTACCGCCCCGCCGAGGCCAGAAAGCTGATCAAGGAGGGCGGCGGGATCCCCGGCGGCCAGGTCAGGATCACGTACAACGCGGACACCGGTTCGCACAAACAGTGGGTGGACGCCGTGTGCAACTCCATCAACAACGCCCTCGGCAACGGCAGCGCCTGCGTCGGCAACCCCGTCGGCACCTACGCCGACTACCGCAACCAGATCGGGCAGCACAGGATGACCGGCCCCTTCCGCTCGGGCTGGCAGATGGACTACCCCCTCATCCAGGACTTCCTCCAGCCGCTCTACTACACCGACGCCTCCTCCAACGACGGCAAGTGGTCGAACAAGGACTTCGACCGGCTCATCGACCGGGCCAACGCCGAGACGGACCGGCCCAGGGCGATCGCCGACTTCCAGAAGGCCGAGGAGGTCGTCCGCGACGACATGGCCGCCATCCCGCTCTGGTACCAGAACGGCAGCGGCGGATACTCCGAGCGGCTGTCCGACGTGGCGCTCAATCCGTTCAGCGTCCCCGTCTACTACGCGATCAAGGTCAGCTGAGCCGGCATGGGGCGCTACGTCGTCCGGCGACTCCTCCAGATGGTCCCGGTGTTCATCGGCTCCACGCTGCTGATCTTCCTCATGGTGAACGTGATGGGCGACCCCATCGCGGGCCTGTGCGGCGAGCGGGCCTGCGACCCGGGCACCGCCGCCCAGCTGCGCCGCGAGTTCGGCCTGGACAAGCCCGTCTGGCAGCAGTACGCGACCTACATGGGGAACGTCTTCACCGGCGACTTCGGTACGGCGTTCAACGGGCAGAAGGTCACCGAGCTGATGTCGACGGCGTTCCCCGTCACCATCCGGCTGACCCTCGTCGCGATCGTCCTCGAAGTCGTCATCGGCATCACGCTGGGCGTCGTGACCGGCCTGCGCCGCGGCCGCCCCGTCGACACCGGCGTCCTCCTCGGCACGCTGGTGGTGATCTCCGTCCCCACCTTCGTCACCGGCCTCCTCCTCCAGCTCCTCCTCGGCGTCCGGTGGGGCTGGATCAGACCGTCCGTCTCGCCGGCCGCCCCGGTCGACGAGCTGATCGTGCCGGGCCTGGTCCTCGCCTCGGTCTCCCTCGCCTACGTCGTCCGGCTGACCCGCGCCTCGATCGCCGAGAACAGACGCTCCGACTACGTCCGCACGGCCGTCGCCAAGGGCCTGCCCCGCCGCCGGGTCGTCGTACGGCACCTGCTGCGCAACTCGCTCATCCCCGTGGTCACCTTCATCGGCACCGACATCGGCGCGCTGATGGGCGGCGCGATCGTCACCGAGCGCATCTTCAACATCCACGGCGTCGGCTACCAGCTGTACCAGGGCATCCTGCGCCAGAACACCCAGACGGTCGTCGGCTTCGTGACGGTCCTCGTCCTGGTCTTCCTGGTCGCCAACCTCGTCGTCGACCTCCTGTACGCCGTACTCGACCCGAGGATCCGCTATGCCTGAGCAGCCGTACGAGCCCGAGCGCGCGATCGCCGGGACCGGCATGGGCGGCGCCATGGACCTCGCGGCGAGCGAGGCGACGACCCTGGAACAGGCGCCGACCGGCCCGGCGCCCGCCGGACCCGTCGGCAGGCCTCGCTCCCTCTGGTCCGACGCCTGGCGCGACCTGCGGCGCAACCCGGTCTTCCTGCTCTCCGCCCTGGTCATCGTCTTCCTGGTCTTCGTCTCCCTGTGGCCCTCGGCGATCGCCTCCGGCTCCCCCCTGACCTGCGACCTGGCCCGCTCCCAGGACGGCCCGGGACCGGGCGCGCCCTTCGGGTACGACGGCCAGGGCTGCAACGTCTACACACGCACCGTCTACGGCGCCCGTACGTCCGTCACGGTCGGCGTGCTGGCCACCCTGGGGGTGTCCGCCCTCGGCTCCGTCCTGGGGGGCCTCGCGGGCTACTTCGGCGGCGTGTGGGACGCGGTCCTGTCCCGGATCACCGACATCTTCTTCGCGATCCCGGTCGTCCTCGGCGGTCTCGTCCTCCTCTCCGTGGTGACCAGCAATACGGTCTGGCCGGTCATCGGGTTCATGGTGCTGCTCGGCTGGCCGCAGATCTCCCGCATCGCGCGCGGCTCGGTCATCACCGCCAAGCAGCACGACTACGTCCAGGCCGCCCGCGCCCTCGGCGCCTCGGACACCCGCATCCTGCTGCGCCACATCGCCCCCAACGCGGTGGCGCCGGTGATCGTGGTCGCCACCATCGCCCTCGGCACCTACATCGCCCTGGAGGCGACCCTGTCGTACCTCGGCGTCGGCCTCAAACCGCCCAGCGTCTCCTGGGGCATCGACATCTCCGCCGCCTCCCCCTACATCCGCAACGCCCCCCACGCCCTCCTGTGGCCCTCGGGCGCCCTGGCCGTCACGGTGCTGGCCTTCATCATGCTGGGCGACGCGGTCCGCGACGCTCTCGATCCGAGGCTGAGGTGATCGTGCCGTGTTGCTCGAAGTGCGGGATCTGCACGTGGAGTTCCGGACCCGGGACGGGGTCGCCAAGGCGGTCAACGGGGTGTCGTACGCCGTGGACGCGGGGCAGACGCTGGCCGTGCTCGGGGAGTCCGGGTCGGGCAAGTCGGTGACGGCACAGGCCGTGATGGGGATCCTCGACATGCCGCCCGGCAGGATCACCGGCGGACAGATCCTCTTCGACGGACAGGATCTGCTGAGGCTGAAGGAAGAGGAGCGGCGGAGGATCAGGGGCGCCGGGATGGCCATGATCTTCCAGGACGCCCTGTCGGCTCTCAACCCCGTTGTCAGCGTGGGCGATCAGCTCGGCGAGATGTTCGTCGTGCACCGGGGCATGTCGAGGAAGGACGCCCGGGGCAGAGCCGTCGAGCTGATGGAGCGGGTGCGGATCCCGGGGGCGGCCCAGCGGGTGCGGGACTACCCCCATCAGTTCTCCGGCGGCATGCGCCAGCGCATCATGATCGCCATGGCGCTCGCCCTGGAGCCCGCGCTGGTCATCGCCGACGAGCCCACCACCGCCCTCGACGTCACCGTGCAGGCCCAGGTCATGGACCTGCTCGCGGAGTTGCAGCGCGAGTACCGCATGGGGCTCATCCTCATCACCCATGACCTCGGCGTCGTCGCCGACGTCGCCGACCGCATCGCGGTGATGTACGCGGGCCGCATCGTCGAGTCCGCGCCCGTCCTCGACCTCTACAAGGCCCCGGCCCACCCCTACACCCGGGGCCTGCTGGACTCCGTCCCGCGCCTGGACCAGAAGGGCCAGGAGCTGTACGCCATCAAGGGCCTGCCGCCGAACCTGACGGACATCCCGCCCGGCTGCGCCTTCCACCCCCGCTGCCCGATGGCCCAGGACGTCTGCCGCACGGACGAGCCGGCCCTGTACGCGGTGTCCCCGGCCCGGGGCAGCGCCTGCCACTTCTGGAGGGAGTGTCTGCATGGGCCCGAGCAGTGAGCCGATCCTCCAGGTCAGCGGGCTCGTCAAGCACTACCCGCTCACCCGGGGCGTCCTCTTCGGAAAGCAGATCGGCGCGGTCAGGGCCGTCGACGGCGTCGACTTCACCCTCGGCCGGGGCGAAACCCTCGGCGTCGTCGGGGAGTCCGGCTGCGGCAAGTCCACGGTCGCCAAGCTGCTGTGCAACCTGGAACGCCCGACGGCCGGGGCGATCCGGTTCAAGGGCGAGGACATCACCGGGCTGTCCGGCCGCGCCCTGAAGGCCGTACGCCGCAACATCCAGATGGTCTTCCAGGACCCGTACACCTCCCTCAACCCGCGCATGACCGTCGGCGACATCGTCGGGGAGCCGTACGACATCCATCCCGAGGTGGCCCCGAAGGGCGACCGCCGCCGCCGGGTCCAGGAACTGCTGGACGTCGTCGGCCTCAACCCGGAGTACGTCAACCGCTATCCGCACCAGTTCTCCGGCGGCCAGCGCCAGCGCATCGGCATCGCCCGGGGGCTGGCGCTGCGCCCGGAGGTCATCGTCGCCGACGAACCCGTCTCCGCCCTCGACGTCTCGGTCCAGGCCCAGGTGATCAACCTGCTCGACCGGCTCCAGTCCGAGTTCGACCTCTCCTACGTCTTCATCGCCCACGACCTGTCGATCGTGCGGCACATCTCGGACCGGGTCGGGGTCATGTACCTGGGAAGGATCGTGGAGACCGGCCGGGACGCCGAGATCTACGACCATCCCACGCACCCCTACACCCAGGCGCTCCTGTCGGCGGTCCCCGTCCCCGACCCCGAGGCCCGTCACCGGCGCGAGCGGATCATCCTCACCGGTGACGTGCCCTCGCCGACGGACATCCCCTCCGGCTGCCGCTTCCGCACCCGCTGCTGGAAGGCCCGGGAGCGGTGCGTGGTGGAGGTCCCGGCGCTGGCGGTCCCGGAGGCCTTCCGGGGCGGCACGGGCCCGGCGGCCCACGACTCCGCCTGCCACTTCGCGGAGGAGCTCCAGGTGGTCCCGGCGGAGGGCGGCACCGAGGGGAACGGCAGCGAGGGGAACGGCAGCGGGCCGGGATGACTTGGCGCATCCCGGCCCGCTCACGGCACCCGCACGGCCGTACGCTGTTCAGGATCCGGCGTCCGTATATCGGTACGGCTTCCGTGAAGTTGCCTGTGTGTTAACGCGGTTGACGGGCGGGTGCGGGGCTATGCCATGCCCAGCGACCGCTTGAGGAAGTCCAGCTGGAGCCGGAGCAGGTTCTCGGCGACCGTCTCCTGCGGGGTCATGTGCGTCACCCCGGACAGCGGCAGGACCTCGTGCGGGCGGCCGGCGGCCAGCAGGGCGGAGGACAGCCGCAGGGAGTGGGCGACCACCACGTTGTCGTCCGCCAGACCGTGGATGATCATCATCGGGCGGTGCGGCTCGGCCGGGTCGACCAGGCCCGCGTCGTCCACCACCGAGTTGCGCCGGTAGACCTCGGGCCGTTCGCCCGGGTCGCCGAGGTAGCGCTCCTGGTAGTGGGTGTCGTACAGCCGGAGGTCGGTGACCGGTGCTCCGACGACCGCCGCGTGGAAGACGTCCGGGCGGCGCAGTGCCGCGAGCGCCGCGAGGTAGCCGCCGAAGGACCAGCCCCGGATCGCCACCCGGCCCAGGTCGAGCGGGAACCGCTCGGCGAGCGCGTGCAGCGCGGCCACCTGGTCCTCCAGCGTGACGGCCGCGACCTCGTCCCGGATCGACTTCTCCCAGCCCGGCGAACGCCCCGGGGTACCGCGCCCGTCGGCGACGATCACCGCGAAGCCCTGGTCGGCGAACCACTGCGAGGTGAGGTGGGCGTTGTGCGCGGCGACCACCCGCTGGCCGTGCGGACCGCCGTAGGGGTCCAGCAGCACCGGCAGGGGCGTGTCCCCGGGGTAGTCCCGTGGCATAAGCACGGCGCACGGAATCCGACGTGCGCCCCCCTCGACCAGCGTCACCCTGGGGGACAGACCGGGATCTTCGGCGTACGACCGGACAGTGGCCACCGCCTTTCCGTCATGCAGCACCTGTGCCCGGGCGCCGGGCCGCTCCAGGCTCGTGGACACGAGCACCGTCACGTCCCCCGCACGCGTCGCCGTGTGCACACCGGGCTCCTGGGAGACGCGCTCCACGCCCAGTTCGTTCACGCGGTACACATGAACTTCGCCAATTTCCCCGGCATGTGCCTCGTGGCCGGACGAGGCGGAGACCAGCACGTCGCCGTCGCCCACGTCCAGCACCGCACGGATGTGCAACTGACCGCTGGTCAGGGGGCGTTCGCCGACCGCCAGGGCCCGGGTGCCGGCCTCGTCCACGATGCGGACAAGCTGCCCGGAGGGGCTCCAGCAGGGCACTCCAGGGAAAAGTTCCAGCCAAATCGGATCTTCGTCGGCGTGCACCATCCGCGTGGCCCCGGTGTCCGGGTCCACGGCCAGGAACAGCTGGCTCCGCTGGTCCCGCGCCTGTACCAGCAACAGCGGCGCACCCGCCGCTGACCAGTGCACACGCGCGAGATAGGGGTAGCGCTCCCGGTCCCAGCCGACCTCCGTACGCTCCCCGTCGAGGCCGAGCACGAACAGCCGTACGTCCGCGTTCGGGGTGCCGGCGGCCGGGTAGGCGACGTCAACCGGCTCACGCTCCGGGTGGGCCGGATCCGCGATCCACCACCGCTTCACCGGCGTGTCGTCCACGCGCGCCACGAGCAGCCGGCGCCCGTCCGGCGCCCACCAGAAGCCCCGCGAACGCCCCATCTCCTCCGCCGCGATGAACTCGGCGAGGCCGTAGGCGACGTGCTCCGACTCCGGTTCCGCGAGGGCCCGGTCCTGCTCGCCGTCCGCGCCCACGATCCGCAGCGCGCCCCGCGCGACGTACGCGACGTGCCGGCCGTCGGGGGCGGGACGCGGGTCGATCACCGGTCCCGGGACCCGGAGTTCACGCGTGGTGCCGGCTCGCAGCTCAGCTGTGAAAAGCCGCCCTGACAAGGCGAAAGACGCCAGTTCCACGGCCGCGTCGGTGGCGTAGCCGACGATCCCGGCCCCGCCCTCCCGGCTGCGCTCGCGGCGCGCCCGCTCCTGCGCGGACAGTTTCTCGGAGGCGCCCGCGAGGAGCGCGCGCGGATCGGCGGCCGGCCGCTCGGTGCCGTCCGGAAGGTCGAGAACCCAGAGGGAGTTGGCCCGGTCGTCGCCGGAGCCGGAGCGGAGGAACGCGACACGCGAACCGTCGGGTGCCACGGTGAACGAACGCGGCGCGCCGAGCGTGAACCGCTGTGTCCGGGCGTGCCGTCGGGGGAAGGAGTCAGCCTCGGTCGTCATACCCTGACCATATTGGCCATGCGCCCCCTTGTGCGGCCGTGCGCCGAGCGATGCGCGAGCACGCATAGTTATGATCACTACCGCTGTGTGGGTATGAACCCGCTGGCGTACGTGTGGACTTGGTCAACTGATCCGGATCTGGCGATCTTTGGAGGTGAGCCGCCGTGGCACTCTCGATTTCGGCGGTGGTGCTGCTGGCGATCATCGTCTTCCTGCTGATCAAGAAGTCGGGGCTGAAGGGCGGGCACGCGGTCGTCTGCATGCTGCTCGGCTTCTACCTCGCCTCCTCGACCATCGCACCCACGATCAGCCAGCTGACGACGAACGTCGCGAGCATGATCGGCAGCATCAAGTTCTGACCGGTTCTGCTTCTCCCCGCTGCCTGACTTCGTAAGCTTGGCCGTCCTGAGGACGCATGAGGCTGGGGGCAGCGGGTGGACGGGCAGGGCATGGACATACGGCTCCGGGAGCTGGCGAAGGCGTCGCCCAACTTCGGGCGTCTGTACCGGCATCAGCCGCTCCTGGCGATCTACGGATCGCAGGCGGAGCTGACGGTGCTGAGCAACCCGAACGCCGCCTACGTCAGCGCCGGCCAGTTCGGTGAGGTGCTGGCCGAGGAGTTCGTCACCCGTACGGGCACCCGTGTCGAGGGCACCCGCCAGGTCGACCGCCTGAACGCACTGACGAGGGCCGGCGTCCTGGTCGGCTGGAGCCGTGATGCCCTCGACAAGCTCCGCAGGGGCCGGAACGACGCCGCGCACAACCACCTCTTCGACACGACGAAGGCCCTGGAAGCCCTGAAGCTGTGCTGGCAGCTCGGCGACCTGTTCGACCGGGCCCTGGGCGGCACGCGCACGGTGACGGCCTTCGTGCCGCCCACGCTGCCGGCCGAGGCGCCCTCGGTCTCCCCCGAAGAGCTCGCAGAGCTCCAGGAGGCCGTGGCGGAGCACCGTCGTACGCTCGCCGAGTCGCAGGTGAAACTCTCGGAGACCAGCGACCGCCTGGAGGCCGAGCGCCGCGCCCGCGCCAGGGCCGAGGAACTCATGGCCAGTGCGGAGCGGGCCAAGGTGACGTACGCCGCGGAAGTCGAGGACCTTCGGGCTCAGGTCGTTCAGCTGCGGGCGGCGCACCAGCAGCAGTACGACCGTGAGCGCCTCCAGCCCCGCAGGATCGCCTCCGCCGCGCGCGACGCGATCGTGGAACGCGCTCAGCGCCCCGCACCGCTCAACGAGGTCCAGGCGCGGGCGAAGATCGACGCGATGCTCGTCAAGGCGGGCTGGGTGATCCAGGACAAGGCGGGCGCGAACCCGCTGGACGAGCGCAGCAAGGGCGTCGCCATCCGCGAGTTCACCGTGGCGACGGGCCGCGCCGACTACGTCCTCTACGTCGACGGCAGGATCGTCGGTGTCATCGAGGCCAAGCGCGAAGGCACGCCACTGGCCGGTGCGCTGGCCCAGAACGAGCGATACGCGGCGGGCGTGCTCAAGGAGCACGCGATGGCCGTGTGGCGCCGAGAGGAGCCCTTCGCGTTCCGCTACGCCACCACCGGCGCGGAGACGTACTTCCTCAACCGGATCGACCCCGAGGCGCGTTCACGGGAGGTCTTCGCCTTCCACCGCCCTGAGACCCTGCTTGCGTGGATGCGGTACGCGGACGAGCACCCGGACGCGCCGACCTTCCGGGGGGCTCTGCGCACGAGCATGCCGCTGCTGGAGACGCACGGCCTGCGCATGGCCCAGGTCGACGCCATCACGGGCCTGGAGGAGTCTCTGGCGGCCGACCGTCCGCGTGCCCTCATCCAGATGGCCACGGGCGCGGGCAAGACCTTCACGGCGGTCACGGAGACCTACCGGCTCCTCCGCCACGCGGGCGCCCGCCGGATCCTCTTCCTCGTCGACCGCAACAACCTGGGCCGTCAGGCGCGCGCCGAGTTCGACAAGTACCGGACGCCCGACGAGAACCGGAAGCTGACCGACCTCTACAACGTCGACATGCTGGGCCGCACCGGGCTCCAGGAGACGTCCTCGGTCGTCGTCTCGACGATCCAGCGGATGTACGCGCTCCTCAAGGGTGAGCCGCTGACGGACGAGCCGGAGACGACGGACGAGCCGGAGAGCGAGGAGACGGCGGGAGGCCCGACGGGTTCCCCGCTGACCGAGACCTACGCGGCGGACGAACCGATCACCGTCGAGTACAACCCGGACGTGCCGATCGAGTCGTTCGACGTGATCGTCGTCGACGAGTGCCATCGCTCGATCTACGGCCTGTGGCGGGGCGTCCTGGAGTACTTCGACGCCCACCTCGTCGGTCTGACGGCGACTCCCACCCGCCAGACCAAGGGATTCTTCGACAACAACATGGTGTCGCAGTACACCTACGAGCAGGCCGTGGCCGACGGCGTCAACGTCGACTTCGACATCGTGCGCCTCAAGACGGACATTCGGGACGAGGGTGTCGTCGCGAAGATCGAGGCCGGAACGACGGTACGGATCCGCGACCGCCAGACCCGCGCCCAGCGCTACGAGGAGCTGGACGAGGACTTCACCTATGCCGCTCCGCAGATCGGCCGGACGGTCATCACGGAGGACGAGATCCGTGCCGTGCTGACGACGTACAGGAACAACTGGCAGCGGTGGTTCCCGGGCCGGGCCGATCTTCCCAAGACCCTGGTCTTCGCGGCGGGGGACGACCACGCCGAGGAGGTGCTGAAGCAGGTCAAGGAGGTCTTCGGGCGAGGTGACGAGTTCGCGAAGAAGATCACCTACCGGTCCCGGGCGAAGGGCGACGACCCCGACTCCCTGATCAACGACCTGCGCAACTCCCCCCGGCTGCGGGTCGCGGTCACGGTCGACATGATCGCCACGGGCACGGACGTCAAGCCGCTGGAGTGCGTGATATTCCTCCGGTCGGTCAAGAGCCCGGTGCTCTTCGAGCAGATGAAGGGGCGGGGTGCTCGCTCGATCGACGCGAACGAACTGAAGGCGGTCACTCCGGAAGCGGCTTCGGACCTGAAGAAGGACCGTTTCGTTCTGATCGACGCCGTCGGTGTCACGGACTCTCCCCTGGTGGACGCCCGCCCGCTGATTCCCGCGGGCGAGCAGAAGGGCATCCCTCTGGCGAAGCTGCTGGAGAAGGCGGGCTCAGTGTCTCTGACCGCCGACGAGGCGGAGACGCTCGGCCGGCGCCTGTCGCGTATCGACCGCCAGCTGGATGACGCGGACAAGCAGCTGGTCGCCGAGGCCGCCGGAGGCGTCGGCCTGGCCGACCTGGCGCGTCGTATCGCGGACGCGGTGGACGTGGACACGCAGGACCGGGCCCGTCACGAGGGCGGCCCGGAGCTGGCCAAGAAGCTGGTCCGGGACGCGATGGCTCCGCTCACCTCCCGGCCGGAGCTGCGCAAGCTCATCCTCGAAATCCGCCACCAGCAGGACCTGACGTACGACGAGACGACAGAGGTCCTGGTCACAGAGCTGCGCGAGATACCGCGGGAGGAGCGGGCCCGGAAGGAACTCGCGGAGTGGAACTCGTTGCTCGAAAAGGAGCAGCGGGATGAGAACGCGGCGATCCAGGTCGCCCTGGGCAGTGGTGCCCGAGTCAGTCCTCAGGAGGCGCGGAACGCGCTGAAGGAACTGGCGGCCAAGGTGCGAGCCACCAACCGTGCCTGGACGGCGACGGTCCTGTGGGACCACTACGAGCAACTCGGCAAAGCCGCGGCCGGCCCCGGCAAGGAGGCCGGCCTGGGCGACCTCATGCGCCTCATCCGCTACGAGCTCGGTGCGGACGACGAGCTTCGTCCATACCGTACGGTGGTCGAGGAGCGCTTCGAGGGCTGGCTGCTGCGGCAGCGGCAGGCGGGCGTGGAGTTCACGGAGGACCAGCTGTGGTGGCTGGACCGGATAAAGGACGCCATCGCCACCGACATCGGCATGGAGCCGGGAGACTTCGGACACGCACCTTTCTCCGAGCGCGGCGGAGGCCGGGGCTTCATGCGGGCGTTCGGTGACAAGGACAAGGCGCTGGAACTGTTGGATGAGCTGAATCAGGAACTGGCGTGAGTATGAGCGCGGGCGTGGACGGCGAGAGGGAGCTTCCGGCGGGGTGGGCTTGGGTCAGGCTCGATCAGGTCTGCGATGTGACTGGCGGAATTCAAAAGCAGGCCAAGCGTCGTCCGGTTGAGAATAAGTTTCCCTTCCTTCGCGTGGCCAACGTCGGGCGAGGTTCGCTTGATCTATGGGATGTGCACGAGATCGAGCTTTTCGATGGGGAATTGGAGAGGTTCCGGCTGGAGCCGGGCGATCTGCTGGTTGTTGAGGGAAACGGGAGTCCCGAGCAGATCGGTCGTGCTGCTATGTGGCGCGGCGCGATCAAGGACGCTGTACATCAGAATCATCTGATCAAGGTGCGTCCGACGTCCGTTATTGACCCCAGGTTTCTTGAACTTCTGTGGAACTCACCTGATATCTCAGCGCAGTTGACCCGAGTTGCTCAATCGACGAGTGGGCTCTATACGCTCAGCACATCCAAGCTGAACCGTGTTGAGTTTGGGTTGCCGCCGCTCGCGGAGCAGCACCGCATCGTCGAGGTTCTGGAAGAACAATTGTCGCGACTTGATGTCGCTGAACGTGAAGTGCACCGTAGTGTGCATAGGGTAAGTCGAGTTTGGGATTCCGTCAGGAACGCGGCAGCGCAGGGTGGCCTGAATGGGTTCTCGGCTAATTCTCGTGACTATCGCGTGGACGAGATCGCGACTGTTAGCGGTGGGATTCAGAAACAGAAGAAAAGGATCCCCGTTGAGAATAAGTTTCCCTTCTTGCGGGTGGCCAATGTAGGTGCCGGTGAGCTTGACCTTGCCGAAATGCATGAAATTGAGTTGTTTGATGGTGAGCTTGAGAAGCATCGTGTGGAAAAGGGAGACCTTCTAGTCGTTGAAGGGAACGGCAGTCCGGGGCAAATCGGACGAGCGGCCATGTGGCACGGGCAGATCTGTGATGCCGTGCACCAAAACCATCTCATTAGGGTCCGACCTTCCAGGCAAATCCTTCCCGAGTATCTGGAGCTGATCTGGAACTCCCCCCTAGTTGTGGATCAATTGCGACGAGTGGCGAGGTCTACGAGTGGTCTATATACCTTGAGTACATCCAAGGTGAAATCTGTGACGATTCCGGTTCCTGGGATTGGTGATCAGAAAAAACTGATTGACGAAGCAGGGAACTGGAAGAGTTATCTAGCTGCGGCTGGCGGATCACTGCAACTCGCTGCAACCCGTTCCAAGTCTCTACGCGTAGCGCTATTGAGGCAGGCTTTCAGTGGCGAACTCGTGTACCAGAACCCCAAAGATGAATCTGCATCTGTGCTCTTGGGCCGCATCACCGCCGAGCGTGCCGCGAAGGCGAAGGGTAAATACGTGCGTAAGGTCACGCCCAAGAAATTGGCCAAGCCCCCCGCCCCCCGAGCCGCCGAGGCAAGTGCGTCCGCCCCCGAACCAACCCCCGCCCCCACCCTCGCCGTACAGCAGGAGTTCGACCTGTGACCGCCCCCGCAGACGCCCAGCAGCCCGCCGAGAAAGCCAAGGTCGCTGCGCAGACCAACACCCTGGTCGCCAAGCTCTGGAACTACTGCAACGTCCTGCGCGACAACGGCATGTCCACCATCGAGTACGTCGAGCAGCTCTCCTACCTGCTCTTCCTCAAGATGGTCGACGAGATCGAGAACGATCCGTGGGACGGCCAGGACATGAGCGCCATCGTCCCCGCCGACTACAACTGGACGTCACTCGTCGGTAAGCGTGGCCCTGATCTTGAGAAGCACTACCGCGACGTTCTCGAACACCTCGGCAGCCAGCCCGACACCACCATCGGCACGATCTTCGCCGACGCCCAGAACCGCATCACCAAGCCCGCCCTCCTCGAAAAGCTCGTGGTCGACCTGATCGGTCGCGAGGAGTGGACCGTCACGGGAACGGACCTCAAGGGCGACGCCTATGAAGGCCTCCTCGCCAAGGGCGCTTCCGATACCAAGACGGGCGCCGGCCAGTACTTCACGCCCCGCGCGCTCATCGACGCCATCGTCGACGTCGTTCAGCCCGACTCGGACGACACCGTCACCGACCCGGCCTGCGGCACCGGCGGCTTCCTCATCGCGGCCCATTCCTACATCCGCAACCACCACATGAAGACCATGTCGCTCGACGAGCGCATGGCCTACGACAGCGGCCGGAAGATCTGGGGCAACGAGCTGGTCACGGGCACGGCCCGTCTCGCCGCCATGAACATGCTTCTCCACGGCATCGGCAAGAGCGACGGCCCGAGCCTCATCACCGTCGGCGACGCCCTCGCCGACAAGCCCAGCGGCAAGCACGCCACCCTCGTCCTCGCGAACCCTCCCTTCGGCCGCAAGTCCGCGATCACCGTGGTCGGTCAGGACGGCGAGGTCGAGAAGGAGGACATCCAGTACGAGCGCGACGACTTCACGGCGACGACCACCAACAAGCAGCTCAACTTCCTGCAACACATCATGTCGCTCACCGCAGTTGGGGGACGCGCGGCAGTCGTTCTGCCTGACAACGTCCTCTTCGAGGGCGGCGCCGGTGAGAAGGTCCGGCGCAAGCTGCTGAACGAGTTCGACTTGCACACCGTCCTGCGACTGCCCACCGGCATCTTCTACGCAGGCGGCGTCAAGGCCAACGTGCTCTTCTTCGACAAGAAGGCCCCACGTGCCGACGGCAAGCCGCACACCACCGAGACGTGGGTCTACGACTTCCGCACCGGCCAGCACTTCACGATGAAGCAGCGGCCTCTCACCCGCGCCCACCTGGACGACTTCGTCGCCGCCTACCGGCCCGGAGAGCCCCGCTCGACCCGCGTCGAGTCCGAAGACGAGAACGGGCCGTTCAAGAAGTTCAGCTACGAGGACCTGATCGCCCGCGACAAGGTGAACCTCGACATCACGTGGATGAAGGACCCCGCCCTCGACGACGCCGACAGCGGCCTGCCGCCCGAGGTGATCGCCGAGGAGATCGTCCGTGACCTCCAGTCCGCCCTGAACGAGTTCACGGCCATCGCCCGCTCCCTGGGCGGCGAGGTGGACGTACCGGAGGCCGAGGTCGAATAACGGGGCCGTCGGTCAGTCTTCGGACGCGTACGACACGAAGCGGGTCCAGGCCCCTGGCGTCAGCATGAGCCGGGGGCCTTCGACGTTCTTGGAGTCGCGGATGTGGACGGTGCGAGGCGCTATCGCGATTTCGACACAAGAATTGCCGTCGTTGCCGCCGCTGTAGCTGCTCTTGAACCACACCAGCTCGGACGCGTCCCCGGCAGTGGTCTTGCGGATCATGCTTCTCCCAGCAGTTGCTCGATGAAGGCCAGCGACTCCCGCGGAGAGAGTGCCTGAGCCCGGATCGTGCCATACCGCAACTCAAGAATGCGCAGGTCTTTGGGTTCTGTGATCGGTCGGCCGTTGAACGGGCCGTCAGAGCGACCCACGGCCGCGCCGTCTGCGAACTTCAGTAGTTCGATCCGACCGTCCAGCCCGGAGTGGGTGTCGCAGTTCATCGGCATCACCTGAAGCACGACGTTGTGCAGTCGCCCGACTTCCAGCAGACGTTCGAGCTGCTGACGCCAGACCATTGTGCCCCCGATGGGACGCCGCAGGACCCCCTCTTCCAGGACGAAGCTGAGGGCTGGAGAGGGCGAGCGTTCGAAGATCGACTGGCGAGCCAGGCGAGCGGACACCATGCGTTCCACGTCGTCCGGCGAATATGGCGGCTGCGCTGCTCCGATTACCGCTCGTGCGTGCTCTCGCGTCTGCAACAACCCAGCGATGATGTGGCTCTCGTAGAGGGCGATCTCGACGGCCTTGGCCTCCAGTTCCGCCAGCGCCCGCACCTTCTTCGGATACCGGACCTTAGCCACGTCCGCCTTCATCGCCGACACCAACCCACCCGCCCCCAACACCCTGTCGGCGTTGTCCAGATACCCGGGCTGGGGAATCCGCTTGCCCCCCTCCACCTTGTAGACCAGGTCCTCGCCATAGCCGATGGCCTTGCCGAACTCGCCGGCCTTCATCCCCGCCGACTCCCGCCGGAGCTTCAACTGCCGCCCGACGGTGGCGATGACCGCGACACCCCACTCGTCGTCCGGATCCACCTCCCAACCCGGCTCGTCCGACTCGCCCTTGAGCTCGTCCGTCATCACCCCTCCTGACAAGCGCCGACACACCGGACAACCGCCGGACAGTCACCGTACGCAACGGTGTAATCACTCATCACGGTAGAGGTCACCGGCCACTCTGAGTGACGTGAATCAGAAATTCGCCGACCCCGACACCCAACTCGGCAGCGGAATCCCCCACTTCACCGTCCTGCTGTCCTCCACCCCACGCGGTGCCCGCCTGGGCAGGCTGCTCGCGGCCGACCAGCTCCGAAGCTGGGGGCTCCCCACCGACCCCGCGACACACATCGTGGCCGAGCTGGCGGCCAACGCCGCGACTCACGGTCGCCTGCCCGGCCGCAGCTTCCGCCTCACGCTCTACGTGGTCGGCCGCACCCTCCGCATCGAGGTCACCGACACGCGCGGTGACCGTCTGCCCAGGCTCCAAGTGCCGGACAACCATGCCGAATCCGGTCGTGGCCTCCTTCTCGTGGACGCGCTCGCGGACCGCTGGGATGTCGCAGAGGGCCGCTATCCGCGCAAGACCATCTGGGCCGAACTGGCGCTCCCCGCACCGGAACCCGCCCCCACGGGTTCCGGTGACACCAGCGACTGAAAGCCAAGAACGGACGGGGAAAGGAACCAACCACACCCCACCCCTCCAGCCCGCGCCGCCGCCCGCTCACTCGGCCGGGTGAATATGCCTGCGTCAGCTGGATTTCACAGCCCCGGACACCCATACGCTCAGCGCAACAGCACCGCAGACATGCGACGGCCCTCGCCGGGACGGCAATCCCGTTGCGAGGGCCTGACCACCGAGGAAGAGGCAACTTCCCGATGGGTAACCAGAACCCTAGCGTGCCCATGCACGCCCAGCCCCCCATCGCGGGCAACAACCACCCGAACCGGCACCCCCAAGCCCCCCACTCCGGCGGCCTCGTCCACGCCAACACCCGTCACACCACCCGCTTCACGGTGATCGGCAACCACCTCACCCAGCACCCCGACCTCTCCCTCCTCGCGATCGGCCTGGCCTGCCACATCCAGTCGCTGCCGAAGGGCGCCCGGGTCGACATCAAGACCCTCACCGCCCGCTTCCCCGAGGGCGCCACCCGCATCGCCGCCGCCCTGCGCGAGCTGGAGGCCCATGGCTACCTGCGCCGCGAACGTGCACGCGTCCCCGGCGGCCGTATCGTCACGCGGACCATCTCCTGCAACCAGCCGGTAGCCCGGTGCCACCACCCCGACAGGCCCAGCCGCCCCACCCGGCGGCCGACCGGCCCGGCGACGGCACCGGCAAAGCAGGTCTTCGAAGGTGAGGGGCGGCCTGCCGGGAGCGATTGGCACATCCGGGCCACCGCCGACGCCAGTGAAGCCTGCACGAAGCCGTCAGAGACGGCCCGGATCCGCCGATCGCCGAACCGGCCTGACGGCCCGACCGTGCGGCCCGCGGCTCACGTACCGCTCAACCTCGAAAACCCGGCAGAGCGCCCTCCCCGCACCGCCCCCAAACCCCTCCCCGCCGTACCCCAGCCTGCCTGCACCGCTCCCGCCCTCCTCCAGACCGCCACCGGCCTGCTCGCCGACCTGCGCCGTCTCGACCCAGGCCTACTCCTCTCGGAGCAGGACACGACCCACCTTGCCCCCGGCGTCGCCGCCTGGCTGGAGCGCGACGTCAGCCCCACCGCCGTACGCCAGGCCCTGACCACCGACCTGCCACCCGAGGGACCACGACGCCCCGCCGCCTTGCTGGCCCACCGCCTCGCCACGCAGCTGCCGCCCCCACCCCCGTTTCGCGCACCAGCAGCCCCGCCGGCCGCACGACACCCGCTTCAGACCTGCGACGGCTGCGACCGCGCCTTCCGGGCGCCCGGACCGGGCCGCTGCCGCGACTGCCGATCCGATCTCCTGGAGGCCGCCTAGCATGAAAGCGACGATCCTTGCCCCTGGGCACAGACGAGGAGCGAGCGCCATGACCATCGCACCGGACGACGCGCGACAGGGCGCCTCCCACCTCTACCGGGCCATGCGTGACTTCGTGCAGTCCACGGACGACACCCTCCCCGGCAAGTTCGAGATCACCAAGGAAGGGATCGTCCTCGACATGATGTCGCCCGTGAAGCCGCACGAGCTCACCGTGCTGCGCATCCGGAAGCGCTTGGAGAAGGTGATGCCGGAAGAGCTCGTGGCGCATACGGGCGAACCCGACGTGGAGGACGAGCCCGAGAGAATCCTCCGCCGCCCCGACGTGATGGTGATCGCCGAGTTGGAGATGGAGGGAGAGGGCACTTTCGATCCCCGCACGCTCATCGCCGCCGTCGAAGTCGTCTCGCGTTCCAATCCCGACAACGACTGGGGCACCAAGATGCGCGACTACCCCTTGATCGGCGTCCCCGTCTACGCCGTGTTCGACCCACGCACCGGCACCGGCGCCGTCCTCTCCGACATCCACCCCACCCCCGACGGCCCCCGCTACGCCACCCGCAAGGACTTCGTCTACGGCGAGGACGTCACCATCGCCGACTGGACCATCCCGACCGACGGCCTGCCGCGCTACCAGGACGAGAACGCCCGCGGCGAGGGCGAGCCACAGCCCTGACACCTGAGGGGCGTCTTCCGGATACGGGGGAGCAGTTTTCGGCCACCTTGGTCCGAGGTGTCGTCGCCCGGCTTGACTGACCCCCCTGCCCCTCGGGAATCGTTCTCGTAAAGATCTTCGCGATGAGTTCCCACGGGGTAGGGCATGGCCATTTCCACACCGCAGACACGCCAGTTCGAGGCGTTCATGACGAATCTGTCCTACGCCCGACGTATGGTCAAAACGGGCGGGATGCTGACTCCGTTCCGTTCCCCGACCATCGACATCGACGACTTCTACCGGGCGGCCTGGGTGCAGGCGGTGGCAGCCATAGACCACTGGCTCCATGAGGAGGTCCTGCGCCGGGTCGCGGAGTTGGCGGCCATGGACAGCCCCGAGATGCCGTACCAGCTCCGGGTCTACGAGCTTCCCCTGCACAGGGTGGAGGCAGTGCGGCGAGGGGAGGTGACACTGTCCGAAGCCGTGGTCGAGCACTTGCGGGAGAAGCTCGCGCCCCAGGCACTCCAGCATCCCGGGAAGATTTCCGAAGTGCTGAAACTCGTGACTGAGAAAAAGGTCTGGTACGAGGCCGCTGGGTGCATCAACAAAGAGTTCTTCCAGGGGCGCACCTCACTCAATGAGAAGAAACTCCGCAGCCGCTATCTGGAGATCACCCAGCGGCGTAACAAAATCGCGCATGACGCCGACCTCATCGACGGCGACCTGAAGCAGAGGCGCCCCATTGACGAGGCAGAGGTGACGGACGCCATCGACTGGATCGAGCGGATCGCGCTGGCCATCGCTCACGTTCTCGACGGCGAAGGCCAGGAGGTGCCCGAAGGGAGCCCGGCCGCCTCGTAGGGTGGACCCCATGACGGAACTGCCCGACCGGCGTCTTCTCCTGGTGCACGCGCATCCGGACGACGAGTCGATCAACAACGGCGCGACCATGGCCCGGTACGCGGCCGAGGGGGTCCATGTGACCCTGGTCACCTGCACCCTCGGGGAGCGTGGCGAGGTCATCCCGGCCGGGCTGCGGCATCTGACCGGTGCCGCGCTGGGCCTGCACCGGCGTGGCGAGCTGGCCGACGCCGTGCGTGCGCTGGGCGTGAGCGACGCCCGGTTGCTCGGCGGTGCGGGGCGCTACGGGGACTCCGGGATGATGGGGACCTCCGACAACGAGGACCCCGGGTGCTTCTGGCGGGCCGACGTCGACGAGGCCGCCGGGCGGCTCGCCGATGTGATCGTCGAAGTCCGGCCCCAGGTGCTCGTGGCCTACGACGACAACGGCGGATACGGCCACCCGGACCACATCCAGGCCCACCGTGTCGCCGTGCGCGCCGTCGAGCTGGCGGACGAGCGGGGCCATCGCATCGCCAAGGTCTACTGGAACCGTGTCCCGCGCTCGGTCGCCGAGGCCGCCTTCGAGCGGCTTCAGGAGGAGCTGCCCGGACTGCCGTTCGACAAGAGCGCGTCCCTGGCCGACGTGCCGGGTGTCGTGGACGACGAGCGGATCACCACCGCCGTCGACGGGGCGCCGTACGCCGCCGCCAAGGCCGCCGCCATGCGTGCCCACGGCACCCAGATCGAGGTGGCCGAGCCGTACTTCGCGCTCTCCAACGAACTGGCCCAGCCGCTGTTCACCACCGAGTACTACGAGCTGGTGCGCGGCACGGCCGAGCCCGGGGAGAGCGACCTGTTCGCGGGCGTCGAGGAGGCAGGGGCATGAGCAACCCGGGACAGGGCCCGCTGCTCGCCCAGCCGCTGCCGCGGCCCTCCGCCGGACGCGTCGCCGCGTACGCCGGCCTCTTCCTGCTCGGCGCGGTCGTCGGCCTCGCCGGGACCCTGGTGCAGGCGGGCTGGTTCCCCGGCGGGCTGCTGCTCGCCCTCGCCGGCGCGGCCGGGCTCTTCCTCGGCGGGGCGTACGCCACCGGCGGGCGGGGCGGGGCCGTGGCGCCGGTGGCCGGCTGGATCATCGCCGTCATCCTGCTCACCACCTCGCGCCCCGAGGGCGACTTCCTGTTCAGCGCCGGGGGTTCGTCCTATCTCTTCCTGCTGGGTGGCATGGTGGTCGCTGTGATCTGCGCCACCATCGGTGCGGGGCGGCAACCTGGCGGCGGCCCCGCCCGACTTGGCAAGTGACGTACCACTTCGCCGTACCGCACACGTGCGAGTCCGGTGTGGGTTTCCTCAGCGGTCATGGGATAAGCGCCAGAAGTGGCCAGTATGGTGGTGCGCGCCGCCGAGCCGCCCGCGAGGTCGTACCGGGCGGCGGAGCCAACTGGGAGAACCTGCCTTGAGTCGTGAAACTGACACTCCGTCCTCCGGGCCCAACGGGCGCGGGGGAGCCGCATACCCCTCCGGCACGCCGCCGTACGGGACCCCCATGGCTACCGATGACGGTTCGGGTGCGGGCCGTTCGGGCTCGCAGCCGGAGGAGAAGAAGACCGAGACCACGCTGACGACCCGGATCCGGATCAACATCCCCGGATCCCGGCCCATTCCGCCGGTCGTCGTGCGCAAGCCCGTCGGTGACACCGACGCCGGTGAGGACGCGCCCGCCGCCGACACGCGGCCCGCGCCCGAGCGTCCGGCCGCCGCCGAGGCCCCCGCCGCGCCGCCGGCGCAGGCCGACGAGAAGCCCAGCGACTGGTTCGCGCCCCGCAAGTCCTCGGCCCCCAAGGGCGGTCCGGGCGGCGGCGCGGCGAGCGGTCCCGGAACCCAGGGCGGTGCCACCGGCGCCACGGGTGCACCGGCCGCCCGTCCGGGTGGTCCGGGGGCAACGGGTACGGCGGGTACCACCGGCGCACGCTCCGGCGGCGGCCGTCCCGGCGGTGTCGTCGGCTCCATGAGTGTGCCCGGCGCCGGCCGCTCCGGCACCACGAACGGCACGGGTCTGCCCGGCGCCACCGGCGGCCCCGTCGCCCCCGGCCACGGCGGCGGCACCGGCTCCTTCGACGTGACCGAGGCGCTGAACGCGGGCCCGCTGGCGGGCGGTTCCCGCTCCGGCCCGGCCGCGAACGCCGAGCCGCGCCGCGACGAACTGCCGTACTTCTCGGAGAACGGCGGCCAGGACACCTACGGCGGTGCGGGCGCCCCCGGACACGACGGCTTCGGCACGGGCGCGAGCGGTGCCAACGGACACGGCGGCGCCAGCGGCCTGGGCGGTCCGAACGGCCCCGGCGGCCTGGGCGGCGGCCCGGCCGGCCCCACCAGCGGCCCGGTCACCGGCGACGGCGCCCTCGCCCCGTCGCCCGGCGGCCCCCGCCCCGGCGGCGATCCGTTCGCCGCCCCGGGCAGCGGTGACCCCTTCGGCGGTCCGGCCGGAGGCGAGCCCTTCGGCAGCCCGGCCGGCGGCTTCGACGCCCCCGGCGGCCGGAGCACTCCGCCCCCGCGCAGCGCCCTCGCCGACATCGCCGACCTCGACGGTCCGACGGCGCCCGGCGCCCCGGCCGCACCCCTGGGCGGTCCCGGAGGTCTCGGCCCCGGCGGCGGGATCAGCGACGACACCGCGATCCTCACCCCGCAGAAGCCGGCCCCGGAACCGGGCACGCCCGGCTACCGCCGCAGCGACAACGTCTCCGGACACACCGTCACCAGCGGCATCCCGGTCGTCCCGAGCGGCGGCAACTCCCCGTTCGGCGGCCCCGGGAACCAGACCGCCCCGGGCGCCACGCCGGAGCCCGCCCCCGCGCCGAAGCCCAAGGCGCAGGCCGCGCCGAAGAAGAAGGGCCGCAGCAAGCTGGTGCTGCTCGGCGTCGGCGTGGTCGTCGTCGCGGGCGGTGCCTACGGCGCCGGGCTGCTGATGAACCACACCGACGTGCCCAAGGGCACCACGGTGCTCGGCGTCGACATCGGCGGCGGCACCCGCGACGACGCCGTCAAGAAGCTCGACGACGCGTTCGGCAGCCGGGTGAACAAGCCGCTGAAGCTCACCGTGGACGGCAGGACGGTGGCCCTCACGCCGGAGAACGCCGGGCTCCAGTTCGACTTCCAGGCCACCGTCGGCAAGGCCGCGACCAGCGACTACAACCCCATCAGCGTCATCGGCTCGCTCTTCGGGCAGAAACGTGTGATCGCGCCCGAGATGCCGGTGGACGAGGAGAAGCTCCAGGCCGCCCTCCAGCAGGCCGGCGGCGGCTCCGGTCTCTCGTCCGACGGCACCATCAGGTTCGAGGCGGGCCGGGCCGTCGCCGTTTACGGCAAGGCCGGCAAGGGCATCGACGCGGCCTCCTCGACCCAGGCGGTCGAACAGGCCTACCGCACCGCCGTGGAGACGGACACCGCGGCCCCGGTCGCCCTTCCGACGACCACGCAGCAGCCGACGGTGCCGAACGCCGAGGTCGACCGCGAGATGAAGCAGTTCGCGGAGCCGGCGATGTCGGGCAAGGTGACCGTGATGACGGACGCCGCGCACTCGATCCCGATGAGCCCGCAGAAGTCGCTGTGGAAGTTCCTCCGGGTGAAGGCCGTCAACGGCAAGCTGGTCGACAGCCCCGACATGGCCGCGCTGCAGCAGCTCTACGGCAACGCCTTCAACGGTGTGCTCATCACCCGCGGCAACGGGAAGAAGACGCCGGTCACGCCGCAGGACGTCTACGGCGCCCTGCGCCAGGCGCTGATGAGCAAGACCAACCGGGTCGCGGTCATCTCGACCAACCCCAGTTAGCCACGCGGCACTTGGAGGGGCGCCCGGTGCGGACACCGGGCGCCCCTCCGCCGTGCCCGTCCCCCGGCCCCGCCGTGCCTGTCACCCGATCCGTATGACATCTGTCATCCGCCTCTCGGGACCGCCGACACTGCCGGGTCCGGCGCCCGTTCGGCGAGCATGGGGGCATGACAACGACTGCGGCACCGGCCACCGCCACACCGGTGGTCGGCTTCGACCAGGTGACCAAGACGTACGGCAGTGTGCGGGCGGTGGACGGGCTCTCCCTGGCCCTGCACCCCGGCGAGACCGTCGCCCTCCTCGGCCCGAACGGGGCCGGCAAGTCCACCACGCTCGATCTGCTCCTGGGTCTGAAGAACGCCGACAGCGGCACGGTCAACGTGTTCGGCACCAGCCCGCGCGAGGCCATCGTCGCCGGTCGCGTCGGCGCCATGCTGCAGAGCGGCGGCCTGATGGACGAGGTCACCGTCGGCGAGATGGTGAAGCTGGCCTGCTCACTGCACCCCAAGGCGTACCAGGCCGCCGACGTGATGGCCCGCGCGGGCATCACGCAGATCGCCGACCGCAAGGTCAACAAGCTCTCCGGCGGACAGTCCCAGCGCGTACGGTTCGCCCTGGCCACCGCCGGTGACAGCGACCTGATCATCCTGGACGAGCCGACCACCGGCATGGACGTCTCCGCCCGCCAGGCCTTCTGGGCCACCATGCGAGAGCAGGCCGACCAGGGCCGTACGGTCCTCTTCGCCACCCACTACCTCGAAGAGGCCGACGCGATCGCCGACCGGGTGCTCGTGCTGCACCGCGGCCGGCTCCTCGCCGACGGCACCGCCGCCGAGATCAAGGCCAAGGCCGGCGCCCGCCGTATCGCCTTCGACCTGGAGGGCGCCATCGACGAGGCCGCCCTGCGCGCCCTGCCCTTCCTGACCTCCGTCGACGTGTCCGGGCAGACCGTCCGCATCCAGTCGTCCGACGCCGACGCCACCGTCCACGCCCTGTACGGCCTCGGTGTCTACCCCCGCAACCTCGAAGTCGCCGGCCTCGGTCTGGAGCAGGCCTTCGTCGCCATCACGCAGGCCGAGGAGGCCAAGCAGTCATGAACGCCCTGATCAAGCTGGAACTGATCCGCGCCTTCCGCAACAAGAAGTTCCTGTTCTTCTCGGTGCTCTACCCCGCGATCCTCTTCCTGATCATCGCGGGCAACGCCAAGGACACCAAGGTCGACGGCACGGGCCTGACCCTCCCGACGTACATGATGGTCTCCATGGCCTCCTTCGGCGCCCTGACCGCCGTGCTGATGGGCAACAGCGAGCGCATCGCCAAGGAGCGCGAGAGCGGCTGGGTACGGCAGCTGCGGCTGACCCCGCTGCCGGGGCGCGGCTACGTCCTCGCCAAGACCGCCAGCGCCGCCGTGGTGAGCCTGCCGTCGATCGTCGTGGTCTTCGCGGCCGCCGCCGTGATCAAGCACGTACGCCTGGACGCCTGGCAGTGGCTCGCCCTCACCGGCATCATCTGGGCCGGCAGCCTCGTCTTCGCCGCGCTCGGCGTCGCCATCGGCTACGTCGCCTCCGGGGACGCGGTCCGCCCCATCACGATGATCATCTACTTCGGCCTGTCGATCCTCGGCGGCCTGTGGATGCCGACGACGACCTTCCCGCAGTTCCTCCAGGACATCGCGAAGTGGCTGCCCACGCACGCGTACGCTGCTCTCGGGCGGGCGATCGAGCAGAGTCAGGCCCCGCACACGACGGACGTCGCCCTCCTCGCCGTCTACTTCGCCCTGTTCGCGGGCGGCGCGGCCTGGCTGTACCGGAAGGACACGCTGAAGGCGTGAGCACCATGACGGAAGACCAGTGGGCCGGCGACAAGCGGCCGGAGACCCAGGTACGGATCGGCCAGGCGCCCCGAGTCCGGCGCGAGGTGCTGGTCAAGGCGCTGTGGATCGGCGTCTGGCTGGTCTTCCTCAGCTCGCCGGTCCACGACCTGGTGGCCGGCGACCACACCCAGGGTGCCACCGTGGCCGGCGCCATCGGGCTCACCGCGTTCGTCGGCGCCTATCTGACGCTGGTCTTCCGGAACATGGGCCGGCCCTTCGACCCGTCGTTCGCCGTCACGCTGCTCGCGGTGATGGGGGTCCTCGCCCCGCTGCTGAACTACACCCTCGGTGACGCCTGGGGCGGACTGTTCGTCTACGTATCGGTGGCCTGCGGGGTGACCCTGCCCCTGCGCGCCGCGTCCTGGGCGATCCCGGCGACGGCCGTGGTGATGTACCTGGTCGCCCTGCACAACGGCCGGCCCGGCTGGGACGAGTCCCTGCTCCTCGTCTTCCTCATCGGCTTCGCGATGGTCGGGGTGGGCCAACTGGTCCGTACGACGATCGAGTTGCGCAAGGCCCGGGCCACCGTCGCCCACCTCGCCGCCAACGAGGAGCGCCTGCGCCTCGCCCGCGACCTGCACGACCTGCTCGGCCACTCCCTCTCCCTGATCACGCTGAAGAGCGAGCTGGCCGGCCGGATGCTGCCCGACCACCCCGACAAGGCGGCCCAGCAGGTCGCCGACATCGAACAGGTCAGCCGGCAGGCGCTGGTCGACGTGCGGGAGGCCGTCACCGGCTACCGGCGGCCCCGGCTCGCCGCCGAACTCGCCGGCACCCAGGTCGCCCTGACCGCCGCCGGCGTCACCGCCGACGTGCCCGCCGAACCCGACCTCGCCGGCGTCCCGGAGGAGTCCGAGTCCGCGCTCGCCTGGGCGCTGCGCGAGGCGGTCACCAACGTGGTCCGGCACAGCGGCGCCGACCGCTGCCTCGTCCAGCTCACCCACCGGCAGACCCTCGACGGGCCGGTCCTCGAACTCTCCGTCGAGGACAACGGATCCGGCGGCGCCGGGAGTGTCCCGGGCAACGGTCTGACCGGGCTCACCGAGCGGCTGGAGAAGGCCGGCGGCAGCCTGGAGGCGGGCCGCGCGGGGCACGGCTTCCGGCTCGTCGCCCGCGTCCCCACGGCCCCGTCGGGGGACGTAGGATCCGGGGCATGACGCGCACGATCAAGGTCCTGTTGGCCGAGGACCAGTCGATGGTCCGCGAGGCGCTGGCCGCGCTGCTCGGCCTGGAGGCGGACATCGAGGTCGTCGCCCAGGTCGCGCGCGGGGACCAGGTGCTCGCCGCCGTCGGCGCGCACGGCGTGGACGTGGCGCTGCTCGACATCGAGATGCCCGGCTGCACCGGCATCGAGGCGGCCGCCCGGGTGCACCGGGAGTTTCCGCAGGTCAAGCTGGTCGTCCTGACCACCTTCGGCCGGCCCGGCTATCTGCGCAGCGCCATGGAGGCGGGCGCCGACGCCTTCCTCGTCAAGGACGCCCCGGCCGCCCAGCTCGCCGAGGCGATCCGCAAGGTGCTCGCGGGCGAGCGGGTCATCGACCCGACCCTCGCCGCCGCCGCGCTCGCCGAGGGCGCCAACCCGCTCACCGAGCGCGAACGCGAGGTGCTGCGCGCAGCGGCCGACGGCGCGACGAACGCCGAACTGGCGGGGGCCCTGCACCTCTCCCAGGGCACGGTCCGCAACTACCTCTCCACCGCCATCCAGAAGCTGGCGGTGCGCAACCGCGCGGAGGCGGTGCGGACGGCCCGGGAGAAGGGGTGGCTCTGAAAGCGCCGGGCGGGCACGTCAGTTGAGCATGGCCCGCGCGGTGTGCGCCTGTTCGCGCACCTTGCGGGCGGCCGGTTCGTCGACGACCTCGATCAGCTCGGCGTAGGCGTCCAGC
This sequence comes from Streptomyces sp. MUSC 14, assembly GCF_001866675.1. NCBI lineage: Bacteria > Bacillati > Actinomycetota > Actinomycetes > Kitasatosporales > Streptomycetaceae > Streptomyces > Streptomyces sp. MUSC 14. The sequence goes on along the minus strand of NZ_MLYN01000024.1, from coordinate 55,566 downwards.
TCCGCCGCCCCCGAGACGAACTCGCCGCGCTGCACCAGCAGTTGCCCCCGCTCGTAGCGCAGTCGCGCCGGGTGCGATGGCACCAGCAGCGCCAGCTCCACGGCCCACAGCGCCACGTCCGACCGCTCGGGCCGGGCGGCGGCCCAGGCCCGTATGTTGTTCAGGACGCGCTGGACGACCTCCAGCGGCGCGGCCGGCTCCAGCACGGCGGGATCCAGCGGCGCTCCCGTGGCCCCGACGACCAGCAGCTCGGCGTCGGTCCCGGTCAGTACCCGGCCGCCCTCGAAGGGATCGGCCAGCACCTGCTCGCACGCCGCGCCGAACCCCACCACGAAGTGCCCCGGCAGCGCGACCCCGTACACCGGGGCCCCCGCCCGCCGGGCGACCTCCAGCCACACCACCGACAGCAGGATCGGCAGCCCGCGCCGGCGCCGCAGCACCTCGTGCAGCAGCGAGGACTCCAGCCGCTGGTAGTCGCCGGGCGTCCCGTGGAACGCGTAGCACCCGCCCAGCAGCCGCCGTACGGCCTCCGCCCAGGCGCGCGGGCCGCCCGGCCGGTACGGCAGCTCGCCCGCCAGCCGGTCCAGCTCCAGCTGCGCCGCGTCGATCCCGGTCTCGTCCAGCGAGCCGTCCGCCGCGGCGCCGATCAGCAGGCACAGCGCGGACAGGTCCGGCCGCTCGGCGCGCGCCTCCTCGGCGAACCTGCGGCGCAGCTCGGCGGCGCGCTCCGGCGGCGGCGGATACGGCGGCGGCAGGTGCGGGTGCGGCATGGCAGGCTCAGGCCCTTCCACGGCGCTCGTCCGATGCGTCCGGCGCCCGGTAGTGGTGGTAGGTGTGGTGCGGTGTGAAGCCCAGCGCGGTGTACAGCGCCCGCGCACCCTCGTTGTCGGTCTCGACCTGGAGCCAGGCCGCCGACGCGCCCTCGTCCAGCGCCCGCCGGGCCAGCGCGGCCATCACCTCCGTGGCGAGCCCCGCGCGGCGCCGGGCGGGGTCCACCTCGACGGCGGCGAACCCGGCCCACCGTCCGTCCACGACGCACCGCCCGATCGCCGCGGGCGGCGCGGTCGCGTCCGCGGTGTCCCCCGGCACGGTCGCGAACCACACCGAGGGTCCCGTGCCGAGCACCCGCAGGGCCACCTCGCTCACTCCCTTGCGCTGGTACCGGGCGAGCCACGCCTCGTCCGCCTCCCGGGCCAGGGCCACACCCGCGCCCTCGGCCCGGTCCGCGACCGGCGCCAGGGCGCCGATCCAGACCTCGGCGCTCACCTCCCGCACCCAGCCGCGCCGCTCCAGCTCCGCGCAGAGCAGCTCCTGTGTGCCCTCGGCGCCGGTGGCGGTCTGGACGTAGGCGGGCAGACCACGCTCGCCGTACCAGCGTCGTACGGCATCCAGGGCCGCGTCGAGGGGAAGTCCCGGATCGCCGAGCGGCAGCACGCTGTTGGCCCGCCGGGTGAAGCCGGAGGCCGCCCGCAGCTCCCACTGGCCGAGCCGCTCGCTCTCCACGGGCTGCCAGCCGCGCGCGCCGACGCGTGCCAGCTCCTCGTACGAGGCGGCGGGCCCCCGGCGGCGCGCGGGCGCGGCGGGCACGACCTTGGCGGCCACCACGGAGTCTTCCGCGATGCGGACGCTCTCGCCGTTCCGTCGTGTGATCATGAGCACGCCATCAGTCCATGATGTGAGAACCCCCACCGTGTCGGTGAACTTCTCCGATCTCCCTCCAGACGCTTCCAAGCGCCGCACGGAGACGCGTTTTCCCACGTCAGCAGGGGTAATGCGGACCACCAGACGTCCTGCCGCCGAGATTTCCACCGGTCAGTTCACCCCTCCTGTTCGGATCATGCTCCGGAACGGAGATACTAGGGGCGGGCATCGACGACGCCGCGCTCCCGCGCGCCAGGCGGCGGAGCCTGAGGAGGCCCGCCAGCGCCCTATCGAGGAGGAACGACAGCGTGACCTACGTCATCGCAGAGCCTTGTGTCGATCTCAAGGACAAGGCGTGCATCGAGGAGTGCCCGGTCGACTGCATTTACGAGGGCCAGCGGTCCTTGTACATCCACCCGGACGAATGCGTCGACTGTGGCGCCTGTGAACCGGTCTGCCCGGTCGAGGCGATCTTCTACGAGGACGACGTGCCGGAGGAGTGGAAGGACTACTACAAGGCGAACGTCGAGTTCTTCGACGAGCTGGGCTCGCCCGGCGGTGCCAGCAAGCTGGGGCTGATCGAGCGCGACCACCCGTTCGTCGCCGCGCTGCCGCCGCAGTCGCACGACGAGTGATCCGGTAGCGGCCCGCTCCCCCTGGTCCGGGCCCCGCTCGAACCGGGGGACCCCCGACGCCGCCTCGGTCCCGTACGGCCCCGATCGCTCCGATCACGCCGGACGGGACCGAGGCGTTTGCCGCAGCAGCCGCGCACGTACGAAAGTGAGCCACTGACCGTGTCCGCAGTCTCCGACCGCCTGCCCGACTTCCCCTGGGACAAGCTGGAGCCGTACAAGAAGACGGCAGCCGCGCACCCCGGCGGGATCGTCGACCTCTCCGTGGGCACCCCGGTCGACCCGGTGCCCGAGCTGATCCAGAAGGCCCTGATCGACGCGGCCGACTCCCCGGGCTATCCGACCGTGTGGGGCACCCCGGCGCTGCGCGACGCGATCACCGGCTGGCTGGAGCGCCGTCTCGGCGCCCGCGACCTGACCCACCGCCATGTCCTGCCGGTGGTCGGCTCCAAGGAACTGGTGGCCTGGCTGCCGACCCAGCTCGGCCTCGGCCCGGGCGACACGGTGGCCTACCCGCGCCTCGCCTACCCGACCTACGAGGTGGGCGCCCGCCTGGCCCGCGCCGCGTACGAGGTCTACGACGACCCGCGCGACCTGGACCCGGCAAACCTGAAGCTCCTCTGGCTGAACTCGCCGTCGAACCCGACCGGCAGGGTGCTCGCCAAGGAGGACCTGACGAGCATCGTCGCCTGGGCCCGCGCCCACGGCGTCCTGGTCGTCTCCGACGAGTGCTACCTGGAGCTGGGCTGGGAGGCCGACCCGGTCTCGGTCCTGCACCCGGACGTCAACGGCGGCTCGTACGACGGCATCGTGGCCGTGCACTCCCTCTCCAAGCGCTCCAACCTGGCGGGCTACCGCGCCGCGTTCGTCGCCGGTGACCCGGCCGTCCTCGGCCCGCTGCTGGAGATCCGCAAGCACGGCGGCATGATGACCTCGGCGCCGACCCAGGCGGCCGTCGTGGCCGCCCTCGGCGACGACGCGCACGTGCACGAGCAGCGCGAGCGCTACGCCGCCCGCCGCGCGGCCCTGCGTACGGCCCTGCTCGGCCACGGCTTCCGCATCGAGCACAGCGAGGCCAGCCTCTACCTGTGGGCCACGCGGGACGAGTCCTGCTGGGACACGGTCGCCCACCTGGCCGGCCTGGGCATCCTGGTGGCCCCGGGCGACTTCTACGGCGAGGCGGGCGAGAACTTCGTCCGCGTGGCGCTGACGGCGACGGACGAACGGATCCGCGCGGCGGTGGGGCGCCTGTAGCCGCTTGCCGTTCACGCACGACGAAGGGGTCCGGGGAGCACGCTCCCCGGACCCCTTCGTGCTGTGGGGGGTCAGCTCAGCGGCACACCCTGCATCGGCAGGCCGGACGTCGGCAGGGTGCCGCCCTTCGTCGCGCCGGACGCGGCGTCCCCGAGGACGTTCCCGGCCGCCCCGGCCACGCTGCCCGCGGCCTGCTGGGCCACCGGGGCCGCCTTCTTCAGGCCGCCGCCGGCCGCCTGGCCCGCGGCCGGAACCGCCGTGCCGACCACACGGCCGCCCGCGTTGCCGGCGAGCGTGGTGGCGTTCTGCGCGGCACCGTCGGCGGTGTTGGAGAGCTGCGACGCGTCCACGGCGGACAGACCGCTCAGGTTCGGGGCGACCGTGGGCTGGCTCGGGGCCGCGCTGGCGGAGCCGGCCGCACCGACCCCGGCTGCCGCTCCCGCTGCGACGAGCAGCGCGGTACGGGCGATCCGGCGGGTCAGAGGGAGGGACATGATGCTCCATTCGACGGGAGAGAACGGTGTTGGTCCGGGCTCGGGTCCGGGCTCGGACGCCGTGACTACCGCTCGAAGCCCGCGAAGGTTGCGGACGTCCCAGGTAACGAATATATAACGCATCGCATAATCAGGTGTGGATAAAAACGGGCAAAGAACATCACCCGGAAACCACGCAGAATCCTTACATCCTTTTATTTCCAAGGGTTTCCACGTCCGGTGCGAAATCGGGCCGCCCGGCGCGGTGAACCGCGGCCGAGCAACCCTCCGGAGTGACCCCTCGTACTACTGTCCGGTCACGATCCGGACGACCCCCGCGGACTGCTCCGCCCCGCCGGCCCCGTCCGACACGACCGGTTTCCACTGGCTGTCGGTGCTCCCGGCGGCCCACTCGCGCCCGGCGTACGACACCCGCTGGATGTGCAGCGCCGAGGAGTTCGCGACCGCCCACTGGGCCAGCTGCCAGCCCCGCTGCCGCTCCCCGTACCCGCCGGCGTCGGTCCGCTGGCCCTCGGGTACGGGTACGGTCACCGTCCGCCCCTGCGCGGTCGCGGTCACGCTCGGCGACGGGGACGGCGAGGGCACCGGAACGCCGCCCACCTCCGCACCGGTCTCCTGGAGCGCGTCGCGCCCGAAGTCCCGTACCAGCGCGTCGCGTACGGCGTCCGGGCCGGTCGCCGAGGCCCCGGGCTGCGGGCGGCCGTCGCAGGTCAGCGTGGCCGACGCGGTCCCGGTCAGGGACGCCGCCAGCAGCGTGGCGTCCGGCTCGTGCTTGGCGTACGCCTCCGGGTAGCCGCTGCGCTGCACCCGCTGCGCGGCCACCGTCAGGGGCAGACCGGTGTAGTCCGGCACCTTCGCCAGGTGGGCGTAGAAGATGCCCGCCGCGTACGCCGGGTCCATGACCTGCGCCTCGGTGCCCCAGCCCTGCGAGGGCCGCTGCTGGAACAGGCCCAGTGAATCCCGGTCGCCGTGCTGGATGTTGCGCAGTCCCGACTCCTGGAGGGCCGTGGCCAGCGCGATCGCCACGGCCCGCTCGGGCATGTGGCGCCCGGTGCCGACGGCCGCGATCGTCGCCGCGTTCTGCGCCTGCTCCGGCGTGAACTCGTACGACGTCCCGTCGGCGTCGGCCGACACCACCCTGCAGCCGTGGGCTCCACCGCCTCCGGTGACGTACTGCACCACGAGATAGGCGGCGACGCCGCAGAGGACCAACAGGGCCGCGGAGAAACGAAACAGACGGCCGCGACGCTTGATACGGGTGGGGGGCTCTGACACGCGTACAAGGTACTGGAGCCCCGTCCGGTCCCTGCGGGGGGTCTGGCCGGTGCCGTTGACCAGGCCGGAGCAGCGCGGGCAACCCGGCGGCCACGGGTGACGCGTTAGGGTCGCAGGCATGGCCGACACCTCGCTTGACCTCACGCTCGACGCCGCCGCGCTCACCGCGCAGCTCGTGGACTTCCGCTCCGAGAGCGGCACCGAGAAGCCGCTCGCGGACGCGATCGAGACCGCCCTGCGCGGCCTGCCGCACCTCACGGTGGACCGCTACGGCAACAACGTCGTCGCCCGGACGGACCTGGGCCGCACCGAGCGCGTCATCCTGGCCGGCCACATCGACACCGTCCCGATCGCGGACAACGTCCCCTCGCGCCTGGACGAGGACGGCGTGCTGTGGGGCTGCGGCACCTGCGACATGAAGTCCGGCGTCGCGGTGCAGCTGCGCATCGCGGCCACGGTCCCCGCCCCCAACCGCGACCTGACGTTCGTCTTCTACGACAACGAGGAGGTCGAGGCCAGCCGCAACGGGCTGAGGCACGTCTCGCAGGAGCGTCCGCAGTGGCTGGAGGGTGACTTCGCGATCCTGCTGGAGCCCTCCGACGGCCAGGTCGAGGGCGGCTGCCAGGGCACCCTGCGCGTGCTGCTGAAGACCGAGGGCGAGCGGGCGCACTCGGCGCGTTCCTGGATGGGCGCCAACGCCATCCACGCGGCGGCCCCGATCCTGGCCCGGCTGGCGGCGTACGAGCCCCGCTACCCGGTCATCGACGGCCTGGAGTACCGCGAGGGCCTCAACGCGGTCGGCATCAGCGGCGGGGTCGCGGGCAACGTCATCCCCGACGCGTGCGTGGTGACGGTCAACTTCCGCTACGCCCCCGACCGCACCGAGGAGGAGGCCATCGCGCACGTCCGCGAGGTCTTCGCCGACTGCGGGGTGGCGGAGTTCGTCGTCGACGACCACAGCGGCGGCGCCCTGCCCGGCCTCTCCCACCCGGCCGCGGCGGCCTTCATCGAGGCGGTGGGCGGCACCCCGCTGCCGAAGTACGGCTGGACCGACGTGTCCCGCTTCTCCGCGCTCGGCGTCCCCGCCGTCAACTACGGTCCGGGCAACCCGCACTTGGCGCACAAGCGGGACGAGCGGGTGGAGACGGCCAAGATCCTCGCGGGCGAGGAGCGCCTGCGGAACTGGCTGACGGCGTAGGAGCCGCTGGTGCCGGACCGGACATGCCTACGTCCCCCCTCCGTAACCCGAGGCGATCTAGTCTGAGATCGAACTACCCGCAAGTGGAGGGAGCGCACATGCCTACCGGCAACCCCGAGGGAAAGAAGATCCCGCCGGACGAGCAGCGCCTGGGCCCGGTCCTCCGGCGGCGCGGGCAGGTGATCCCGAGCACCACCGACCAGCGGCTGCTGGACGAGCGCGCCCCCACGGACTGGGTCCACACCGACCCCTGGCGGGTCCTGCGGATCCAGTCGGAGTTCATCGAGGGCTTCGGCACCCTCGCCGAACTCCCGCCCGCGATCAGCGTGTTCGGCTCGGCCCGCACCCCGGTGGACTCGGCGGAGTACGACGCGGGCGTCCGGCTCGGCCGGGGCCTGGTGGAGGCGGGCTGGGCGGTGATCACGGGCGGCGGCCCGGGCTCCATGGAGGCGGCCAACAAGGGCGCCTGCGAGGCCGGCGGCACCTCCGTCGGCCTCGGCATCGAGCTGCCCTTCGAGCAGGGCCTGAACCCCTACGTCGACATCGGCCTGAACTTCCGCTACTTCTTCGTCCGCAAGATGATGTTCGTGAAGTACGCGCAGGGCTTCGTGGTCCTGCCCGGCGGCCTCGGCACCCTGGACGAACTCTTCGAGGCCCTGACCCTCGTCCAGACCCAGAAGGTCACCCGCTTCCCGATCGTCCTCTTCGGCAGCGAGTACTGGGGCGGCCTCGTCTCCTGGCTCCAGAACACCCTGGTCGCGCAGGGCAAGGCCGCGGAGAAGGACCTCCTCCTCTTCCACGTCACGGACGAGGTCTCGGAAGCGGTGGCCCTGGTCTCCAAGGAGGCGGCCCGCTAGGTCCTGTCGTCAAACTCGCGCCGTCCGCCCGGAGGGCGGGCCTCGCGGCGTCAGGTGCGTGCTGCCGGCGTGCCGGGCCTTGGCCCTCGTACTGGATGTACTTGGGCCGGGGCCCGGTGCGGCGAGTGGGGGCCTCCCACGCCCTTAAGGCAGTGGGGGAGCGTGCATGGCCTCGCGGGGCTGGGGGCACCTCCCGGCCGAAGGCTGGGGGAGGGAGTCTGACGACAGGGTCTGGAGGACCCCTCGTCGGGCGCGGGCCGGTCAGGCCAGGCCGCGGCGGGCCACCGCAGGAGGGCGGTGGCCCGCGATGGCGGCGACCATGTCCAGCACCTGACGGGTCTCGGCGACCTCGTGGACCCGGTACACCTGCGCCCCGAGCCACGCCGACACCGCCGTCGTCGCCAGCGTGCCGATCAGCCGTTCCTTGACCGGGCGGTCCAGGGACTCGCCCACGAAGTCCTTGTTGGACAGCGAGACCAGGACCGGCCAGCCCGTCGCGACCATCTCGGGCAGCCGTCGCGTCGCCTCCAGGCTGTGCCGGGTGTTCTTGCCGAAGTCGTGCCCCGGGTCGATCAGCACCGACTCCCGCGGCACGCCCAGCGCCACCGCCCGCTCCGCAAGAGCGACCGTCACGTCCAGGATGTCGGCCATGACGTCGTCGTACGTCACCCGGTGCGGGCGCGTACGGGGCTCGGCGCCACCCGCGTGCGTGCACACCAGGCCCGCCCCGTACCGCGCCGCCACCTCCGCCAGCCCGGGATCGACCCCGCCCCACGCGTCGTTCAGCAGATCCGCGCCCGCCTCGCACACCGCCTCGCCGACCGAGGCCCGCCAGGTGTCCACGCTGATGATCACGTCCGGGAAGCGCCGCCGCACCTCCGCCACGAAGCCGACGGTCCGCCGCGCCTCCTCCTCGGCCGTGACCTCCTCGCCCGGCCCGGCCTTCACCCCGCCGACGTCGACGATCGCGGCGCCCTCGGCCACCGCCTGCTCCACGCGCGCGAGGGCCGGCTCGTCGTGGAACGTGGCCCCCTGGTCGTAGAAGGAGTCGGGCGTCCGGTTCACGATCGCCATGATCACCGGCTCGTGCGCCCCGAATTCCCGCTTGCCCAGCCTGAGCATCCGCTGTGACCTCTCCCAGAACGTCCCGCAGTACGGCCGCCTGCGACCCTAACTGTCAGACGCGCATGGCACGATCGGACCCTGACAGTTTCTGTGTCCGGCAGAGAGCGTGGGGCCCTGGCGATGGTGATGTTCTTGTTCCTGGTCGTCGCGCTGGCCGTCGTGGTCGCCGCGGTGACGCTCGCCGTGGTGGGCGGCGGCGAGAGCGCCCCGCTGCCCGAGGTGGCGCCGGAGCGGCTCCAGGACCCGCTGCCCCCGGACCGGCCGGTGGACCGTGCCGACGTGGAGAGCCTGCGCTTCCCGCTCGCCCCGCGCGGCTACCGCATGGCGGATGTCGACGACGCCCTCGGCCGCCTCGGCGCCGAGCTGGCCGAGCGCGACGCCCGCATCGCCGACCTGGAGTCGGCGCTCGCCGGCGCCAGAGCCGCGGCCGCGCACGTCCACCTGGAGAAGCCCGAGCACCCCGAGGACCAGCGATGAGCGACGGAAGTGCCCTCGCCGGACCCGACGGCGCCCTGCGCTGCCCCTGGGCCCTGTCCACCGAGGACTACGTGTCGTACCACGACGAGGAGTGGGGCCGCCCGGTCCACGGCGACGACGCCCTCTTCGAGCGGCTCAGCCTGGAGGCCTTCCAGTCGGGCCTGTCCTGGATCACGATCCTGCGCCGCCGCCCGGGCTTCCGGGCCGCCTTCGCGGGCTTCCGCATCGAGAAGGTCGCCGCCTTCACGGACGACGACCGCGAGCGGCTGCTGGCGGACGCGGGCATCATCCGCAACCGCGCCAAGATCGACGCCACGCTCGCCAACGCGCGCGTGCTCGCCGACTGGGCGCAGGGCGAGCTGGACGAGCTGATCTGGTCCCACGCCCCGGACCCGGCCGGCCGCCCCGTCCCGCAGACCCTCGCCGACGTCCCGGCCGTCACCCCGGAGTCCACGGCCCTGTCCAAGGCCCTGAAGAAGCGCGGGCTGAGGTTCGTCGGCCCGACGACGGCGTACGCGCTCATGCAGGCGTGCGGACTGGTCGACGACCACCTGGCGGCCTGCGCCAGCCGCACCGGTCCGCACGCCCGCTGACCGCTCACCGGCCCAGGTACGCGGGCTTCTCCTTCTGCACGAAGGCCTGCACGGCGATCGCGTGGTCCTCGGACTGCCCGGCCCTGGCCTGGAGCTCGTCCTCCTTCTCCAGCGTCTCCGTCAGCGAGTGCGACAGCCCGTAGGCCACCGCCTCCTTGAGCGCCGCGTACGCCACCGTCGGCCCCTCGGCCAGCGCCCGCGCCACCTTCTCGGCCTCCGCGCGCAGTTCGCCCGCCGGTACGACCCGGTTGGCGATGCCCAACTCCAGTGCGTCCTGCGCGCTGATGCTGCGCGGGAAGAGCAGCAGGTCGGTGGCACGGCTCGGGCCGATCACCCGGGGCAGGGTCCAGGAGACGCCGGAGTCGGCGGTCAGCGCGACGCCCGCGAAGGACGTGTTGAAGGCGGCCGTGTCGGCGACCACCCGGTAGTCCGCGGCGAGCGCGAAACCGAAGCCGGCCCCGGCCGCGACGCCGTTCACCCCGGCGACCACCGGCTTCGGCGCCCCGGCCAGCGCCGTCACGATCGGGTTGTAGTGCTCCCTGACCGTGCTCATCGTCTGCCCGGCCCCCGTCTCGCGGTCGGACGCGAGCAGCCCGATGTGCTCCTTGAGGTCCTGGCCCACGCAGAACGCCCGCTCCCCGGCCGCGGTCAGCAGGATCGCTCGTACGGCCGTGTCCCCGGCCGCGGCTTCCGCCGCCTCCCGCAGGGCGACCTTGGTCGCGATGTTCAGCGCGTTCATCGCCTCGGGGCGGTTCAGCGTGATCGTCGCAAGCCCGTCGCTCACCTCGTAGAGCACGGTGTCGGCCATGGGACTCCTCCTCGTGGTCGCGGCTGACGTACCGCTCAGTACGTCCGCGTACGAGCACAGCATGGCGGAGATCACGGGCCAAGGACCGGACCGGACGTGTGACCTGCGTCAAAGAAAAACGGAGCGGAGTCCGCCGGTGGGCGTCGGTGCGGTGGCGCAGTATCGCAGCCACATCCCCGAATTGGGTGGTTTTGCTCGCGCGCGTTGCCCAAGCGATGCCGACTGATGTTGGTCATCGGGTCCTGCGATGCGGGATAATGGCCGGGAAGCAATGTGTTCGATGCCGGTGTCGTGTGTCCGATCCCGGGCCGCGGATGCCCTCCTCGGGGCTGTCGGCAGACGATGAGCTGGTTTCAGGAAGGGGAACGAGCATGGCGGCCATGAAGCCGCGGACGGGCGATGGCCCGCTCGAGGTGACCAAGGAGGGGCGGGGCATCGTCATGCGCGTTCCGCTCGAAGGCGGCGGTCGACTCGTCGTCGAGCTGACCCCTGACGAGGCCAAGGCGCTCGGTGAGGCCCTGGAGAAGGTCACCGTCTGACGCGCCAGCGATCTTGTCCTTACGTCTGCCCCGGCATCGTACGCGGTGCCGGGGCAGACGCGTTCGCGGCCCGGCCGCCCGGCCTCGGCGGCCGGGCGCCGACCGTGCGTACCGTGCTCACCTCTTGACGGCGCACAGCAGCCCGTCGCCGACCGGCAGCAGCGACGACAGCAGCTCCTGGCTCTCGCGCACCGAGCGCAGCAGCTCACGCAGGCGCAGCACCTCCGTCGGCTGCGGCGCGGAGTCGACCGTACGGCCGCCCGCGAGGACGCCCTCGAACACCACGAGACCGCCCGGCCGCAACAGGCGCAACGATTCAGCGAGATAGTCCGCGTACTCCTGGCGGTCGCCGTCGCAGAAGACGAGGTCGTAGCCCGCGTCCGCGAGCCGGGGCAGGACGTCCAGCGCGCGGCCCGGGATGAACCGCGCCCGGTTGCTGGCGAAACCGCAGGCGCGGAAGGCCTGCCGGGCGAACTGCTGGTGCTCCGGCTCCGGATCGACCGTCGTGAGCACTCCGTCCGGGCGCATGCCGTGCAGCAGATGAATTCCGGACACCCCGCAGCCGGTGCCGATCTCCGCGACGGCCTTGGCGTCCACGGACGCGGCGAGCAGCCGAAGGGCCGCGCCCGTGGCCGGCGACACCGAGCGCAGCCCTGCCTCGCGGGCCCGGTCACGGGCCCAGAGCAGCGCTGCGTCCTCGGCGACGTAGGCGTCGGCGAACGCCCAGCTCGTCTGCCGGTTGCCGGTAATGACCCTCTCCTGTCCCCGTGGTTGCCTGGGCGTGACTGTATCCGTTGGCGGCGGGAACCCGCAGATGGGACCGGACGTTTAAGGGGAAGAGACGGTGGCCGGATGTGCGACGGGGGGTATGAGGTGGATCAGGGCACCGAGCAACTGCTGACGCAGCCGTATGAGCCGTGCCAGCAAGTATCAAATTCTCGTAAAACCGCTTATCCGGAGCTAACGGGCGAGGTGGCTATGGTAGGGGCTCCACTGGACACCACCAGAGCCGACAGGGGAGGTGCGGCTGCGCCCGGGGACCGGGGCGGAGTGCTGCGGCGCTTCCTCGGATCGGCGGGCAGGCCGAAATCCGTGACCTACACCGCTGCTGACCACCACGCCGGTCTCGCCGCAGGCGAGACCCAGACCGCGACCTTCTCCACCGACGCGGACGGGCAGGCGTGGACTCCGCCCACGTGGGAGGAGATCGTCAGCACGCACAGCGCCCGGGTCTACCGCCTGGCCTACCGCCTGACGGGCAACCAGCACGACGCCGAGGACCTCACCCAGGAGGTCTTCGTCCGTGTCTTCCGCTCCCTGTCGACGTACTCGCCGGGCACCTTCGAGGGCTGGCTGCACCGCATCACCACCAACCTCTTCCTGGACATGGTCCGGCGTAAGCAGCGCATCCGCTTCGACGCCCTCGGCGAGGACGCGGCCGAGCGCCTGGCCAGCCGCGAGCCCACCCCGCAGCAGCTCTTCAACGACGCGCACTTCGACGCCGACGTCCAGCAGGCCCTCGACACCCTGGCGCCGGAGTTCCGCGCCGCCGTCGTCCTGTGCGACATCGAAGGACTGTCGTACGAGGAGATCGCCGCGACCCTCGGCGTGAAGCTCGGCACGGTCCGCTCCCGTATCCACCGCGGCCGCTCCCAGCTCCGCAAGGCCCTCGCGCACCGCTCCCCGGAGGCCCGTGCGGCCGAGCGGCGCTCCTTCGTGGCCCGTGTCCCCGCTCTGGGGGGAGGGGGCGCGACCGCGTGAGTGGATCCCGGCCGAAACCTGTGGAGAAGGCGCACCAGAAGGCGCATCTCGCCGAACAGCATCTGGGAGACCGGCTCTCCGCCCTGGTGGACGGAGAGCTCGGTCATGACTCGCGTGAGCGGGTCCTCGCGCACCTGGCCACCTGTGCCCGGTGCAAGGCGGAGGCGGACGCCCAGCGCCGGCTGAAGAACGTGTTCGCGGAGGCGGCCCCGCCTCCGCCCTCGGCGAGCTTCCTGGCCCGCCTCCAGGGCCTGCCCGGCGGCGACGGCACGTCCCCGCCCGGCGGCGGCCTCTTCGGAGGCGATCCCCGCGAGGAGAGCGCCGCGAGAGCCGACGAATCCAGTCCGTCCGGCCTGACCGCCGTACCGGGCGGGGTCTTCGGCGGCTCCGGCGTCTTCGGATCGCGGCGCGGCGGTGAGCGCTTCGTCCTCGGCTACCTGCCCGCCCCCTCGCGGCCCGCCGTCCCCGCGGACCACGAGCGCGGCTTCCGTATCCACCCCGTCGGCCGCCCGGACGACGGGCGCGGCGCTTCGCGCGGTCTGCGGTTCGCGGTCGCCGCCGCCGGTGCGGTGTCCCTGGCCGCGGTCGCTCTCGGCAGTGTGACCACGGCTCTCCCCTCCGACGCGACGGCGGACGCGCGCGGCAGCGGCAGCGTCGTCCCGGCCCGCTCGGCAGGCTCGGGCGCGGGTGCGGTCACGCCCGACAGCCAGCGCCGCCGTGCGACCGGCCCGCCGGCCGTCCAGGGCAGCACGCTGCTCGGACAGACCTCGGTGGCACCGACCTCGATGTCCGCGCCGCTGGTGCCCGGAGTGCCGACCCCCGGCACCGGACAGGTCCAGGGCAGCGCGCTGCGCGGTCTCACGGCACCGGTGATGGCCGGCGTGGCCGCCCTCTCCCCGCTGATACGTCCGCTCGACGACACCGTGGCCTATCCGCTCGCCGCATGGTCCGCGGTCCCCGGAGCGACCGGCTCCGGCCTGCTGTCCGCCCCCGTCCCCACCCCTGCGTCCCCCACGGCGCCCGCCGCGCCTTCCACCTCCCCCTCCTCACCGCCGCAGACCCCCTGACCTGCCACTGCGCTCCGGCCTCGGGAACCTGGTTGAATCCTGTGAGGGCCGTTCCCGCGGCGATGACCCGGGGGCGCAGTCGACATTCCGCGTCCGCCGCCGAAGCGTGCGGCCGCGGCCAGCTGTGGGGAGAGCATGAACGAGGGGAACCGTGTTCCGCCGGGGGCGGAGCCGGAGGGACCGGCGGCGCCGGAGCCGGCCGACCGGCCGGCCGGGCATCGCGCGCAGACCACGCCGGGCGACTCGGGGCGGATCTCTGGGCCGACGGATTCCGGGTCGGCCGACTTCGAGTTGGCGCGGCCGGAGGCGCCGGATGCCGCGGCCGACGGCGACTTCGAACTGGCCGAGCCGAGCGGGGGCGAGGAAAGCGGGGCTGAGGAGAGCGCCGCCGGGGTGGCCGGCGTACCGGCTGAGACCGTCCCCGGAGAGAACGCCTGGGCGGCCCCCACCGAGCGTCCCAGGCCCCTGCACGCCCCCGATCCCTACGGCACCCCGCCGTACGGCGAGCCGGGCCCCTGGGCACCCGCACCGCCCGTCCAGCACCCGGCGGCCCGGCCGACGCCCGCACCGACGGCACCGGGGACGCAGGCGCCGAGCGCAGCCCTGCCCATCCCCGTCCCTCCGACGTCACCCTCTGAAGTCCCTGTCCCGACGCCCGGCCCCGGGGCATCGGGCACCGCCTTCCCCGGCGCCCCCACGCCCGGCGCCCCCACGACGGCACCGGGGACGCAGGCGCCGAGTGCCCCCGCCCCCGTCCCTCCGACGTCACCCCCTGCCCCTGCCCCTGCCCCGGCGCCCGGCGCCGGGGTGTCGCCCCTCGGCATGGCGCTCCCCGCACCCGGGGCCGGTACCGGGGCACCGGCCCCCGGCCCCGCAACCCCGGGACCGACGCCCCCCGCACCCGCACCCGACGCCCCCGCACTCGGCGCTCCCGCCCCCGGTGGGCTGGTCGGGGTCGATGACGATCCCTGGGGGCGGTACGACCCCTGGGCGCCCGGGTCTCCGCAGGAGCAGGCGGTGCGGCGGGGGGTGCTCCGGTACGGCGGGGCCGGGCAGGCGAGTAGGCGGTTGATGGTGGGGTGGACGGTGGTCGTCGCCCTGGTCGCCGCCGGGGTCGGAGGGATCGTCGGCGCGTATGCCGAGCGGCAGGGGCTCGACGGCGAGGTGCGCCTGCCGCAGGCCGGGCGGGTGCCCGCCGGGCGCGCGCCGGACAGCGTGGCCGGGATAGCCGCCCGCGCCCTGCCCAGCGTCGTCACCCTGCATGTCAGCGGGACCGACCAGACCGACACCGGTACCGGCTTCGTGCTCGACACCCAGGGGCACATCCTCACCAACAACCACGTCGTCGCGCCCGCCGGATCGAGCGGCGCGATATCCGTGACCTTCAGCAGCGGTGAGAGCGTGCAGGCCAAGGTGGCCGGCCGGGACAGCGGCTACGACCTCGCGGTCGTCCAGGTGCACGGCGTGCACGGACTCACCCCGCTGCCCCTCGGCGACTCCGACGGCGTCCGGGTCGGCGACCCCGTCGTCGCCATCGGCGCCCCTTTCGACCTGGCCAACACCGTCACCTCCGGCATCATCAGCGCCAAGGAGCGGCCCATCACGGCCGGCGGCGAGAAGGGCGACGGCAGCGACGTGTCGTACGTCGACGCGCTGCAGACCGACGCGCCCATCAACCCGGGGAACTCCGGCGGCCCGCTCCTCGACTCCGAGGCCCGGGTGATCGGCATCAACTCCGCCATCCGGTCCGCCGACAGCGGCTCGGAGCCGGACGGCGGCCAGTCCGGTTCCATAGGCCTCGGCTTCGCCATCCCGGTGAACCAGGCCAAGCGCGTCGCCGAGGAACTGATCAACCACGGCCGGGCGACCCATCCGGTGCTCGGCGTCACGCTCGACATGGCCTACAGCGGTGACGGCGCCCGTATCGACGGCAAGAGCGCCAGCGGCGGCCCCGCCGTCACCCGGGGAGGCCCCGGTGACCGGGCCGGTCTGAAGGCGGGTGACGTCGTCGGCGCGGTCGACGGACAGCCCGTGCACTCCGCCCGGGAGCTGATCGTCAGGATCCGCGCCCACCGGCCCGGTGACCGGCTACGGCTGACGGTCCGGCGCGACGGCACCGACCGGGAGGTCCCGCTGGTCCTGGGCACGGCGGAGCAGAACTGACACAAGTCTCACCTCGGGACGGTACCGGTCGGACGGGAACGCCGGGTACCGTTGAGCGACCGAGGACATCAATAGGAGCGTCAGGTGTTCAATGACATAGGACCACTCGAGCTGCTCACGATCGTCGTGATCGCCGTGCTCGTCTTCGGTCCGGACAAGCTCCCGAAGGTCATCCAGGACGTGACGCGCACGATCCGGAAGATCCGCGAGTTCTCGGAGAGCGCGAAGCAGGACATCCGCAATGAACTGGGTCCCGAGTTCAAGGACTTCGAGTTCGAGGACCTCAACCCCAAGACGTTCATCCGCAAGCAGCTGGACAACGACGAACTGGGGCTGAAGGAGATCCGCAACGGCTTCGACCTGAAGAAGGAGATGGCCGAGGTCACCGACGCCGTCAACAGCCGGGACACCGAGGCCCCGTCCTCCTCCGCCTCGTCGTCCTCCTCTGCCTCGTCGTCCTCGAGCTCCGGTTCCGGCGGGCGTATCGACATGACCAAGAAGCCCGAGGAGCCCGGCAACGACGACCGGCCGCCCTTCGACGCGGACGCCACCTGACCGTTGCCGACACGCGCGCGGGCGTGCACCGCGCACGTGACGCGTTTCATAACACACCCCCGGCGCGCACGGCCTGAACAGGCCGTTCGTACGACCCACGCACCTACTGCCTGCCCTGCCGCACTCGTTCGTGTGGATATGCTGCCGTGTTGTTGTGCGGACCGGAGGAGTACGCCCGAAGGGGGGCGGGCCGCCCCGGTCCGACGAGAGCGAGGAGGCGTCCGGGCAGATGGAGACGACGAGTCGGGTGGGCGCACAGGCGCCGGCCGCGGAGGGCGGACAGCAGTTCTCCTCCGCCCGGCGTACGGTCGACGGTTATCTTCAGGCGTCCTTCCCGTGGTACGGCCTCGACGAGGCGTTCACCGGACCGCGCTGGCTGATGCAGGTAGGTACGGCGGCGGACGGCGCCGTCGAGCACGGTTCGACGGGGCACGGCGACGAGCCCTCCGTGCGCGGCGAGACCGGTTCCGCCACTGAGCCGCGGGAGAAGTTCGCGGTGGTGGTCACGGTCGCCGCGCAGCCGTCGCGGCGCAGCGCCGACGGTACGGGACTGCTGGAGGCCACCTCCGTGTCCTCGGCGGCGTGGCTGGCCGGGGTGGGACTGCTGTCGTTCACCTGGCCCGGACAGATGGACCACAGCCTGCGGGACGACTGGCTGGAGCAGCAGACCGAGACCGCGTGGGCACTGGCCGACGATCTGGAGGGACCGGAGTGGTCCACGCTGTCCCTCCCGGTGGACGGGGTCGCGGCCACTTTCTACTACCGGGAGTCCGAGTTCGGCTGGGTGCTCGCCGGTACGACCGAGGCGGGGGTGCACCTGGGCGCGTACGGCCGGGGCATGAGCGCGTACGGACTCGGGTTCGCCGTGGTGAAGGACGTCGCGGCCTACGCGTGACGACGCGCGGGACCGCATGACGAAGGGCGCCGATCGATTTCGGCGCCCTTCGTCATGCGGCTGGACGGTGTTCCGTACGGCGCTAGAACTTGTTCTTCGGGGTGAGCCCCAGCGACAGGCCCGACAGGCCCCGCTGCCGGCCGCCCAGCTTTCCGGCGATCGCCCGCAGGGCGGTGCCCGCCGGGGAGTCCGGGTCGGTCAGGACCACCGGCTTGCCCTCGTCGCCGCCCTCGCGCAGGCGGACGTCGATCGGGATCGAGCCGAGGACCGGGACCGTCGCACCCGTGGTGCGGGTCAGGCCGTCGGCGACGAGCTGGCCGCCGCCCGTGCCGAAGACGTCGACCATCTCGCCGCAGTGCGGGCAGGGCAGGCCGGACATGTTCTCGACCACGCCGACGATCTTCTGGTGGGTCTGTACGGCGATGGAGCCGGCGCGCTCGGCGACCTCGGCCGCCGCCTGCTGCGGGGTCGTGACGACCAGGATCTCGGCGTTCGGGACCAGCTGGGCGACGGAGATCGCGATGTCGCCGGTGCCGGGCGGCAGGTCCAGGAGCAGGACGTCGAGGTCGCCCCAGTACACGTCCGCCAGGAACTGCTGGAGGGCGCGGTGCAGCATCGGGCCGCGCCAGACGACCGGGGCGTTGCCCGGCGTGAACATGCCGATGGAGATGACCTTCACGCCGTTCGCCGACGGCGGCATGATCATGTTCTCGACCTGGGTGGGACGGCCGTCCGCGCCCAGCATGCGCGGCACGCTGTGGCCGTAGATGTCGGCGTCGACCACGCCCACCTTGAGTCCGTCGGCCGCCATGGCCGCCGCCAGGTTGACCGTCACGGAGGACTTGCCGACGCCGCCCTTGCCGGAGGCGACCGCGTAGACGCGGGTGAGGCTGCCCGGCTTGGCGAAGGGGACCTCGCGCTCGGCCTGGCCGCCGCGCAGGGCGGTCGCCAGCTCCTTGCGCTGCGCGTCGCTCATCACGTCCAGCGTGACGTCGACGCGGGTGACGCCCTCGACCCGGGAGACCGCCTCGGTGACGCGCTGGGTGATGGTGTCGCGCATGGGGCAGCCGGAGACCGTCAGGTACACGGTGACCGCGACCGCTCCGTCCGCACCGATCTCCACCGACTTGACCATCCCCAGTTCGGTGATGGGGCGGTTGATCTCGGGGTCGTTCACCGTCGCCAGTGCCTCGCGCACCGCGTCTTCCGTAGCCATAAGGACGATGGTACGGCGCGGTGCGGGGCGTTCGGGATGCCCCTCAGCGGTCGTCTGTGTCACGTCCGGGCGACCGTTCTGACCGTTCCGCCGGGAATACGACACGGTCGCTGCGGCCCTGGCGGTCCTCCAGCTCCTTCAGCAGATCCTGGAGTTCCGAGCGCATCCAGTCGCGGGTCGCCACCTCGCCGAGGCCCAGGCGCAGGGTGGCGATCTCCCGGGTCAGGTACTCGGTGTCGGCGATCGACCGCTCGTTCTGCTTGCGGTCCTGCTCCAGGTTGACCCGGTCGCGGTCGTCCTGCCGGTTCTGCGCGAGCAGGATCAGCGGGGCGGCGTAGGAGGCCTGGAGGGACAGGGCCAGGGTCAGGAAGATGAACGGGTACTGGTCGAAGCGCAGGCTGCCGGGCACGGTGACGTTCCACAGCACCCACAGGATGATGACGACCGTCATCCAGACGATGAAGCGGCCCGTGCCCAGGAACCGGGCGATCTTCTCCGACATCACGCCGAAGGCCTCGGGGTCCCACTCCGGCAGATACCGGCGCCGGGGCGGGCGCGGCTGGTCCAGGCGGGGCGTGCGGTGCCGGGTGGCCGCCGTCGCGCCCGTCGGGGTGCGCTCACGGGTGCCGCTCTCGCGCTCAGGAGTCATGCGCGGCCGCCCCCTCTCCCTCGTATCCCTCGTCCAGATGGAACTCGTGCTCCCGCCAGTCCTCGGGCAGCATGTGGTCCAGTACATCGTCCACGGTCACGGCGCCGAGCAGCCGCCCGGCCTCGTCCACCACGGGCGCGGCGACCATGTCGTAGGTGGCGAAGAACCCGGCGACGGCGGGCAGCGCCGCGTCCGGGTCGAGCGGTTGCAGATCGGTGTCGACGATCGAGCTGACCAGCGTGTACGGCGGGTCGCGCAGCAGCCGCTGGAAGTGGACCGTGCCGAGGTACTTGCCGGTCGGGGTCTCGTCGGGCGGGCGGCAGACGTAGACCTGGGCGGCGAGGGCGGGGGAGAGGTCGGGGTTGCGGACCCGGGCGAGGGCGTCGGCGACGGTGGCGTCCGGGCGCAGCACGATCGGTTCGGTGGTCATCAGACCGCCCGCCGTGTGCTCCTCGTACGACATCAGGCGCCGCATCTCGGCCGCGTCGCCGGGCTGCATCAGGCTCAGCAGCCGTTCCTTGTCCGCCTCGGGCAGCTCGGAGAGCAGGTCGGCCGCGTCGTCGGGGTCCATGGCCTCCAGCACGTCCGCCGCGCGCTCCTCCTTCAGCTTGCCGAGGATCTCGATCTGGTCGTCCTCCGGGAGCTCTTCGAGGACGTCGGCCAGCCGGTCGTCGTCGAGCGCGGCGGCGACCTCGGCGCGGCGCTTGGCGGACAGGTGGTGCAGGACGTTGGCGAGGTCGGCGGGGCGCAGCTGCTCGAAGGTGGCGAGCAGGCTCTCGGCGCCCTGCCCGTGCTCCTCCAGCGAAAAACCGGTGACGGCCGACCACTCGACGGTCAGCGTCTCGCCCTTGACCCGCCGGAAGGCGCCGCCCTTCTTGCCCTTGCGGACGAAGACCCGGTCGACCTCCCAGTCCCGGCGGGCGGGCAGCTGTTGCACGGACACGTCGAGCACGGTGACCTCCTCGCCGGTCTCCGTGAGCGTCACGCGCCGGTCCAGCAGCTCGCCGAAGACCAGCCGCTCGGTGGGCCGCTGCTCGAAACGGCGGACGTTCATGACGCCGGTGATGATGACCTGGCCGGACTCGATACCGGTCACCCGGGTCATGGGCAGGAAGATCCGGCGCCGGGTGGACAGCTCGACGACCACCCCGAGCACGCGCGGGGGCCGTCTGCCGACGCGCAGCATGACGACGAGGTCGCGGACGCGTCCCACCTGGTCGCCGTTGGGGTCGAAGACGGGGACCCCGGCGAGGTGCGAGACGAAGATCCGGGGGGCGCCGGCTGCCATGGCTGTGCTTCCTCTGCTGACGTGGCCTGGGAATCTCCCTCAGGGGGTGTTCCGCTTTCTTTGTGAAGTGATCGATGAATTGCTCGGATTTGCCCGCTCGGGTGCGCTTCAGGCTAGCCCGTGGCGGTCGGACACGCCCTGGTGGGGGGTCCGGACGGACTGACTCCGCCGGGGGACCGGGGCACCGGTACGCTGCCGTACGCCGCTCAGGACCCGTCAGAAAGGCGACTTGACCTGTGACTGCGATTCCCCAGGGCCGAACCCGCCGGACCGCGCGGGCGACCGCGATCTGCGCACTGGCGGTGACGGGGGTGGCGGTGCTGGGCGGCTGCGGGGGCGACGATCCGGACGCGGGGACGAACGGCGTGGGCAAGCTGCCCGCCGAGCAGATCCAGACGAGGACCCGCGCGGCGGCGGACGGGGCGGCCGCGGTACGGCTGGCCGGCGCGGTCGTGACCAGCGGCCGTACGTATCAGCTGGACATGCGCCTCAAGGAGGACGGCGGCACCGGCTCGGTGACCGCGCAGGGTGCCACCTTCCAGTTGCTGCGGGTCGGTGAGCAGCTCTATCTGAAGGCCGACTCGGACTTCTGGAACCACGCGAGCGGCGGCGACGGCGGCGGTGACGGCACGGCCGGCAAGCTGAACGGCAAGTACGTGAAGGTGCCGCAGACGGACCCCGCGTACAAGAGGTTCAGCGGCTTCACGGACAAGTCCGTCCTGCTCGACGGGCTGCTGACGCTGCACGGCAGCCTGGCGACCGATGGCCACCACGACCAGTCGGGCACCCCCACCATCCGTATCACCGGCGACAAGGGCTCCGGCGGCACCCTCGACGTCTCCCTCCAGGGCACCCCCTACCCGCTGCGCCTGGTCCGCGCCGGTGGTGCGGGCGCGCTCAGCTTCTCGGACTGGGGCAAGGACTTCACGGTGACGGAACCGGACCAGGGGGACACGGTGGACTACGGCAAGCAGCTGCCGACGTCATAGCGGTGGCCCGGCGCCGAATCCGGCTGCGGGTCAATACACCTAGGCCCGCCGTCGCCTGCCGAGCAGCTTCGGCAGGCCCGCCGGAATCGGCCCCCTGGTGGTCGCCGCAGTGGGCACCGGACGCTCCGCCAGGCTGCCGTCGGGCAACGGCACCACGGACCCGGCCGGAGCCAGGCGCAGCACCCGGCACTCGCGCGCCCAGCGGCCCGGCATTCCCTCGCCGTCCGGGGCGTTCAGGCGCTTGCCCTTCAGCTCGGCGACGGCCGCCTCCCACTCCTCGGAGCCCGCCGCGAGCTCGGTCACGGCCGCAGGGAACGTGACCAGCCGGCCGCCCTTGTCCTTGCCGCGCACGGTCACCTCCGCGGAGCCGCCGTCGACCAGCTCCGGCAGCGGCTGCTCCCCGGGCCCGTCGCCGACCAGGTACACCGCGCCCTGGTGCCACACGTGCCACAGCGCCCGCGCGGCCGGAGCACCGGTGCCCCTGACCCAGATCAGGCCGGACTTCTTCGCGGCTTCCTCGATGAGGGCCTGGTCGAGAAGGGCCTGGTCGAGGGGGGCCCGGCCGGGCGGATTGCTCGTCATGCGCCCAGCCTATCGAGCGGCGCTCACAGCCAGCCGTTGCGCTTCAGCACCCGGTGGATGCCCACACACATGCCGATGGTGAGGCTCAGGACCAGCGGGTAGCCGTACTTCCAGTGCAGCTCCGGCATGTGGTCGAAGTTCATGCCGTACACGCCCGTCACCATCGTCGGCACGGCGATGATCGCGGCCCAGGCGGTGATCTTGCGCATGTCCTCGTTCTGCGCGACGGAGGCCTGCGCCAGGTTGGCCTGGAGGATGGAGTTGAGCAGCTCGTCGAAGCCGACGACCTGCTCCTGGACCCGGGCGAGGTGGTCGGCGACGTCCCGGAAGTACTTCTGGATGTCCGGGTCGACCAGCCGCATCGGCCGCTCGCTCAGCAGCTGCATGGGTCGCAGCAGCGGCGCGACCGCCCGCTTGAACTCCAATACCTCGCGCTTGAGTTGGTAGATCCGCGCCGAGTCCACACCGCGCGAGACCTTGCCGCCCGGGCCCGGCGAGAAGACCTCGGTCTCCACCTCGTCGATGTCGTCCTGCACGGCGTCGGCGACCGCGATGTAGCCGTCCACGACGTGGTCGGCGATGGAGTGCAGCACCGCCGAGGGGCCCTTGGCCAGCAGCTCCGGGTCGTCCTGGAGGCGGTGGCGCAGCGCCCGCAGCGAGCCCTTGCCGCCGTGCCGGACGGTGATGAAGAAGTTCCGGCCGGTGAAGCACATCACCTCGCCGGTCTCCACGACCTCGCTGCTGGCGGTGAGCCGGTCGTGCTCGACGTAGTGGATGGTCTTGAAGACGGTGAAGAGAGAGTCGTCGTAGCGCTCCAGCTTCGGGCGCTGATGGGCCTGCACCGCGTCCTCGACGGCCAGCGGGTGCAGCCCGAACTCGCCCGCGATACCGGCGAATTCGGCCTCGGTCGGCTCATGCAGCCCGATCCAGACGAAGTCGCCGTCGCGCCGCACCTGGCGCATCGCCTCGTGCGGGCTGAGCGGCTTGCCGCTCGCGACCCGGCGGCCGTCGCGGTAGACGGCGCAGTCCACGACGGCCGAGGAGGTGCCGGGGTCGCGGGTGGTGTCGTACGGGGCGGTGTCCTTGTGCAGCGAGGAACGCGACGACGGGCGGACCGCGGCGCGCAGGTCGCGGATCATCGACATGGGCAGGCTCCTTCGCGGGCAGGCAGCGAGAGCGCGTGACGACGGGTGGAACTACCCGGAATGAGGACGGTCCTGGCTACGGGATGTTTGGCACGTCCACAAAGCGGGGAGCACCGCACCGTCGCGGTGGCGACTTCGCCACTGATGCGGAACTGACGTTGATCAGACGGATCAGGCAAAGCGAATGAAGTGCTCTTCCGGATCTTCCGGAGCTGTTCGAAGACGACGGCCGGACCACGGCGCACACGAAAGGGCGGCGGACAGCCGGGGGTTTCAGTCAGTGACCGGATCAGCGGTCGGAAGAGCGGGTGGTACTACCAGGTCGACTTCGATCCATGACAGCCCCACCTCCTCCGGCCGGTCCCTCGTAAGGGAGTCCCCATGGTCGCCGGGGCGAGATCGACTCCCCCAGTGCCTAAGGCCTGGGAGGGGCACCCATCTGCGTGCCGCCCCGAACCACCGGCTCAGAGTAGCAGCCGCCCGAACTGTCAAGGTGCCGCTTTGCCCGGCACTGACGAGTTCTATGCTCGCCGCATGGTTGATGTTCTTCCTCTGGTCGAGGCACGGTTGAGCACCGCTCTGGGCGAACCGGACGCGCGCGCCGCCGTCACCTTCCTCGGCACGGACCGCGTCGAGGTGCTTCGGTTCCGGGAGGGGGACCTCCTGCGGTACGCCACCCTCGGCATGTCCGGGCACCCCATGACCGATCCCACCGCGGCGGTCGCGGACCCGGTCAAGGGGCCCCGCGCCGAGCTGGTCCTCACGGTTCGCGCGGACCGTGCCGACACCGACAAGGTGCTTCGCCCGCTCGCCGTGCTGGCCGCGTCCCCGCAGGTCGAGGGTCTGATCGTGACGCCTGGCGCCTCCTTGGACACCGGCGAGCCGCTGTGGCCCGGCGCCCCCTTCACGTCGGTGCTGGTGGGCGAGCCCGGCGGGCTGGTCGAGGATCTGGAGCTGGACGACCCGATGGATCCCGTACGGTTCCTGCCGCTGCTGCCGATGACCCCGAACGAGGCCGCCTGGAAGCGGGTGCACGGCGCCCAGGCCCTCCAGGAACGCTGGCTCGCCCAGGGGACGGACCTGAGGGACCCGGCCCGCGCGTCCGTCCCGCTGGACTGAACCCGGCGTGACCGAACTCACCAACACAAGGCGGATTCCGGTCAGTTGGCGAACGCGCTGACGCCGTCCTCCGTGGCGTGCGCCACGTCCCGCTCCTCGGCCCCGTCGGTGAGCGCCCTGCGCCGTACGACGATCACGGCCGCGCCCAGCAGGGCGGTGACCGCCGCGACCACGAACGGGACGTGGATGTCGGTCCAGCCCTCGGTCTTCGGCGCGAAGCAGCGGACGAAGTCGCAGCCCGCGCTCGCCACCGGGCGCAGGGCGTCCGGGACGCCGAGGGCCGGCTCGGTGCAGAGGGTGTCGTTCACGCCGATGAACGCGCCGGACAGGACCGTGCGGACGACGGCCGTGGTGTGGTCGCTGTAGCCGAGGACGAGGACGTCCGCGGCGAGCGCCACCAGCGAGGCGCCGAGCACCTTCAGCGAGCCGAGGCGGGCCTGCGGGCGCGGGGCCACGATCACCGAGAAGACGGCGAGCAGCACGCCCCGGGCGAAGAACACCGCGCCCGAGCGCCCTGCCGGGTCGAGCGCCGAGGTCTTCCGGGGCCGGCTTCGGCTGCTCCTCCAGGAACTTCGTGACGCACAGGAAGCCGATCGCCATCCGCGTGGCCGTCCCGACGAACGGGTGGCGCCGGCTGCCGTTGCCGAGGACCGCGCCGAGCAGCGGGCCGCAGACCATGCCGAGGCCGACAGGGCGTTGCCGAGGCCCCGGCCCGCCCGGAAGGCGACCAACCGGCCGACGCTGTCCGACGTGCCGGCCAGGCCCGCGAAGACGCCGACGAACACGAGGCCGAGCAGCAGGGTCCAGCGCCCGCCGATGCGGCTGGAGACAAAGCCGGTGCACTATGCAAATAGTTGCCCCCGTCAAGGGGTCCGTCCGGACGGGTGATCGTCCTTGACGTGGGCGGGCAGGGGTAGGACCGTGGGGCCCTATGAGGGGCGAACCCAGTTGCCCGAGGTGTGGTGGCCGGGTCAGGGCGCCCGGTCTCTTCGCCGATGCGTGGCAGTGCGACGTGCACGGCACGGTGTATCCGCTGCAGCCCGTGATCCCGCCCAGCGTCGAAGCCCTCGCCGCCGTCGTGCAGCGCACCCACGTCCCGGTGTGGATGCCCTGGCCGCTGCCGGTCGGCTGGCTCTTCACGGGGGTGACCTACGCGGGCGACGACCGCAGCGGAGGCCGCGCCACCGCCGTGGCCTGTACCGGTCCCGGTCCGCTGGGCGGCCCGGCCGAACTCGTCCTGGTCGCCGAGGAGCTCGGCGTCGGTCTCGGCGCGCGCTACTCGGGCATCGACGGACCGGACCCGGGGCCGTACATGAACATCGAGAAGCCACCGGACGCCAAGGTGCTCGCCGTCGGCCGCCCGACCCCGCTCTGGCACGTCTTCCGCACCCCCGAGGACCGCGCGGTCTTCGCGGGCGAGGCGCTCGGCATGTGGCTGTGGGCGGTGATGTGGCCCGAGCAGTCCGGGCTGCTCATGTACGACGAGCTGGTGCTGACGGATCTGCGGGACGCGGGGGCGGAGCTGGATCTGGTGCCCTGCGGAGCGTTGTCGCCGCGCTTGCTCCGGCCGTAGCGCCCGTGGGGGTGCCGGGTTGCCCGCCGTCGGCGGGTGCGGTGCGTTGTGGTTGATCGCGCCCAGGCGGCGGAGCCGCAGATCGATACAGTCCCGCGCCCTTAGGGGTTGCAATTGCCGGTACCATCAAGTGTTCCCCTTTGAATCGTCGGTGTCTGGAGTCCTTGTGCGTATAGATCTGCACTGTCACTCCACGGCTTCCGACGGTACGGACACCCCGGCCGAGCTGGTGCGGAACGCTGCCGCCGCCGGGCTGGACGTCGTCGCGCTGACCGATCACGACACCACGCGCGGGTACGGCGAGGCGATCGCCGCGCTGCCCGCGGGGCTGACCCTGGTCACCGGCGCCGAGCTCTCCTGCCGAGTCGACGGGGTGTCCATGCACATGCTGGCCTACCTCTTCGACCCCGAGGAGCCCGCGCTCCTCGCCGAGCGGGAGCTGGTGCGGGACGACCGGGTGCCGCGCGCCCGGGGGATGGTCGCGAGGCTCAACGACCTCGGCGTGCCGGTCACCTGGGAGCAGGTCGAGCGGATCGCCGCCGGCGGTTCCGTGGGGCGGCCGCACGTCGCCACCGCGCTCGTCGAGCTGGGCGTCGTCCCGACCGTGAGCGACGCGTTCACCGAGGAGTGGCTGGCCGACGGCGGGCGGGCCTTCGTGGAGAAGCACGAGACCGACCCGTTCGAGGCGATCCGGCTGGTCAAGGGGGCGGGCGGGGTCTGCGTCTTCGCGCATCCGGCCGCCGCCAAGCGGGGCCGGACCGTTTCCGAGGCGCGCATCGCCGAGCTGGCGGCGGCCGGTCTGGACGGCCTCGAGGTCGATCACATGGACCACGAGGCCGACGCGCGCGAGCGGCTGCGGGGCCTCGCGAAGGACCTGGACCTGCTGGTCACGGGCTCCTCGGACTACCACGGCAGCCGCAAGACCGTCGCGCTCGGCGCGTACACGACCGACCCCGAGGTGTACGGGGAGATCACGCGACGCGCCACCGGCGCGTTCCCGGTGCCGGGCACCGGCGGAGCCTGAGGCCGGGGCCGGCACCGGCCTCACCCACTCACGCCCGTATCACTTCTTTCCGCAAGGCCTGCTTCCGCATGTTCGACATCGCCGTCTTCGGCTCCCTGTTCCTGACCCTCTTTGTCATCATGGATCCCCCCGGGATCACCCCGATCTTCCTTGCCCTGACCGCCGGACGGCCGGCCAAGGTGCAGAAGCGGATGGCCTTCCAGGCCGTCTGCGTGGCGTTCGGGGTCATCGCCGTCTTCGGCGTGCTCGGGCACCAGATCCTGGACTACCTGCACGTCTCCGTCCCCGCGCTGATGATCGCGGGCGGCCTGCTGCTCCTGCTGATCGCGCTGGACCTGCTCACCGGCAAGACCGACGAGCCGAAGCAGACGAAGGACGTGAACGTCGCCCTCGTACCGCTCGGCATGCCGCTGCTCGCCGGGCCCGGGGCGATCGTGTCCGTGATCCTGGCCGTGCAGAAGGCCGGCAGTGTGGCCACGCAGGTCTCCGTGTGGTCCGCGATCCTCGCGATCCACGTCGTGCTGTGGCTGGTGATGCGTTACTCGCTGCTGATCATCCGGGTCATCAAGGACGGCGGTGTCGTCCTCGTGACGCGACTCGCGGGCATGATGCTCTCCGCGATCGCCGTGCAGCAGATCATCAACGGGATCACTCAGGTGATCCGGGGGAGCTGAGCCGTCCTCGGCCCGGCTCCCCCGGAAAGCGTGAGTGTGGTCGCCCCGTTACGAGGCCGGGGTCTCGGCCGGGCGGATCCACAGGCGCTGCCCGATGGCGGCGGCCTGCTGAACGATCCGGTTGACGGAGGCGGCGTCCACGACGGTGCAGTCCACGGTGGTGCCGTCGACCTCGTCGAGTCGCCTGATCTCGAAGCGCACGGGCTTCTCCCTTCGTCTGGTCATCCTCCTGAGGAGAACTACTGGTGACTGTGTTGCCGTACACCACAGTCAACGTGCTTCGTGTTACAAACATTCCCTACGCTAAAGAAATTTTTCGAACGACTAATTACTAGTGGGTAAGGAACCGATCGGGACCGGTTGTGTTCGCAGCGTGACCACCGGGACAATGGGGACGATGACTGACGACCCGGCGGCCCTGGCCGCCCGCATCGAGCGCACGAACGAGCTGCTGGAGCGCATGCTCGCCGAGGTGGCGAAGACGCCCTCCACGCACGCGATCTTCGTCGACGCGGGCTATCTGTACGCGGCCGCGGGCCGGCTGGTCGCCGGGACCGAGGACCGCCGGGCCTTCGACCTCGACGCCGAGGGGCTGATCGACGCGCTGATCGACAAGGCCCGCACGATCTTCGCGGACAGCCGGCTGTTGCGCGTCTACTGGTACGACGGCGCCCGCCGCCGCATCCACACCGCCGAGCAGCAGACCATCGCCGAACTGCCCGACGTCAAGGTCCGTCTCGGCAACCTCAACGCCAACAACCAGCAGAAGGGCGTCGATTCGCTGATCCGCACGGACCTGGAGTCGCTGGCCCGCCACCGCGCCATCAGCGACGCCGCCCTCCTCGGCGGGGACGAGGACCTGGTCTCGGCGGTCGAGGCGGCCCAGGGCTACGGCGCCCGGGTCCATCTGTGGGGCATCGAGGCGCCCGACGGCCGCAACCAGGCCGAGCCCCTGCTCTGGGAGGTCGACAGCCAGCGCACCTTCGAGCTTGAGTTCTTCAAGCCGTACGTCTCGCGCCGTACCGCCGCCGCGTACGACGCCTCCGCCGGAACCCGGCCCAGTCGCGAGGACGTCCGCTTCGTCGGCGCCCAGATCGCGGCGAAGTGGCTGGCCTCCCGCGGCCGCGATGCGCTGGTCGAGCTGCTGCCCGGCCACCCTTATCTGCCCGGCTCCGTCGACCAGGACCTGCTGGTCGAGGCCGAGGGGCTGCTCCAGTACTCCCTGCGCGGCCAGGCCGATCTGCGCCGCGCCCTGCGCGACGGATTCTGGGAGCACCTGCAGGCGCAGTACTGAGGTCGGTGATACGTCGGCGGCCGGTGCCGAGTCCCCTGGTGTGGGGCGGGAGGGCACCGGCCGCAGCTTGGCCGCCGGGGCTGCGCCAGTGGTGCACCGGCGGTGATGCGGAGCCCGCCCTGTGGTTCCCTTGCGGGAAGCGGTGGCGTGAACCGATAGCTCATCCGGCTCTGTTCCTGCGGCCCATCCGCGAAAACCGGCCGGTAATTCGAATATTTCCAGCCAGTGTCCGCGAGGGGGTGTATCCACGTGGTCACTGGTGAGCACACTGGCAGGCCAGCGCCGCGCACCATCGAGCATGCAGGACTCACCTACACGTTTTCTACGGGAGATCTTTCGGAGTAAAGCCAGCACCATTAATTACACTGATTGACTGCCGACAACGCCGGGGGATCCGCACCAGTGAACAAACGAGCACTGAAACGCCTGCTCAAGGACCGCCGCGCACTCATCGCCCCCGAAGCCCACGGCCTCACACGCCCCACCGGATCCGGCCGGCGTGCCCCGGGCCTGTCCCAGCACCAGGTGGATCAGCTCGTCAACCGGGCCTTCGGCACGTACCACCGCCTGGAGTCCGGCACGTATCCCAACCCGCCCGTGGACCTGCTGCGCGACATAGCCCGCCTGTTCGTCCTGAACGAGCAGGAGTGGATCTCGCTGTGCCGGTACGCGCGCGGCGAGGACCCGCCCGGCCCGCTCTACGACACCAGCGGTCACGCCGTCCCCTCCGTTTGGGAGGAGGCCGTCGCCGCCGTGGCGCACCCCGCCTATGTCACCGACGCCTCCTGGAACCTGGTCACCTGCAACGAGCCGTTCCACCGGATCTTCGAGTCCGGGCAGGCCCCTGGGAACACCATGCGCTGGATGCTGATCGACGGTCGCGGGCAACTCACCGACTGGATCAGTGCCTGGGCGCCGCTCGTCATGCCCCAGCTGCAGGCCGCGCTCGCGCAGCGCCCCGACGACAAGGTCCTCAGGCAGATCGAGCAGGATGTCCTCGACGACCGCCTCGCCCGCCCGTTGTACGAGGTCGGCGGCGCCTGGATCCACCCCGACGGCGACGAGCGGCCGATCCGCCACGCGGTCGACGGCTCGGGCTGGGTGAGGATGTGCGTCGCGGAGCCGATGGCGGCTCCGGGGGCACGCCTCACGATCCTCATCTTTCGGCCAGGTCCGCGGCAGCCGAGCCAGTGTCCCCCCATGCTCCAGGCCCGCTGACCGTTTCAAACCCCCCTTCTTTGCGCGAGATTGGCAAAGAGTGAGAGAGCATGGCCGAGACGGCAGTGGCTCGAACCAGCCAACTTTGCCGTACCTTGACCTTTATCAGGTTGCGTGCCCTAGGGGGGACACATGCCCGTCCACATCGCCCGTCCGAGCGCCCTCCTCGCTGCGCACAAGGTCACCACGGGCGAGATAGCCGACGACATCCGGGCCCACCACCCCAATCATCCGCGCCTCGGGGCGATCCTCCGTGTCCTCGGTAACTGCGGTGTCCAGACCCGGTACTTCACCCAGCCGCTGGACTCGCCCACCGTCAGCGGCACCGCCCCGGTCGAGGAGCGCGCGCCCGCCGCCTTCGCCGACGCCCTGGGCATGGCCGAGCGCGCGGCCCGTTCCGCACTCCGCAGCCACGGGCTCGAACCGGGCGACATCACTGGCCTGATCACCGCCCACGCCACCGGCTGGGCGGTACCGAACCTCGACGTCCACCTGGTGCACCGGCTCGGCCTGCGTCCCGCCGTCCGTCGTACGGCCCTGACCACCGGGGCCTGCGTGGGCGGCGTCACCGCCCTCGTCCGCGCCGTCGAGCAGGCACTGCTCCACCCCGGCTCCCGTGTCCTCGTCGTCGCCGCCGAAGTTCCCTCCTCGGTCTACAACCACACGGACACCGAGATCGAGCACATGATCTACAAGGCGCTGTTCGGCGACAGCGCGGCCGCCACCGTCGTCAGCAGCGACCCCCTCGGCCCCGGCCTCACCGTCGACGGACCCGGAGGCCTCTTCGAGTACCTCCTGCCGGACTCTCTCGACTTCTACGCGGGTCGTATGGACAGCCACGGCCTGCACTTCGACTCCACCAAGGCCGCCATGGGCGGGGCCAAGCACGTCATGCCCGCTCTCCTGGAGTGGCTCGCCGGCCGCTCGGTCACGGTTCCGGTCATCCACCCCGGCTCCCGGCCGATCATCATGGACACCGCCGCGGCCCTCGGCCTCACCGAGGACGACGCCCGCCACTCGCTCGACACCCTGTCGGAAGAGGGCAACCTCGGAGGCGTATCGGTTCTTCGCGTCCTGGAACGCACCCACGGCCGTCCTCCGGCCGACGGCGAGCAGGCTCTGATCGTCGCCTACGGACCCGGTTTCAGCCTCTGCGCCCTGCACGCCACGTGGACCGACTAGGACACGGCGGTCGGAAGTGGCACACTGAAGACGGCTGTCCTGCTCTGCATCCCCCGTCGGAGCAGGGCAGTCGTCCTGCGTCAGCGGTGCGTACGGTGACCACAGGGTCAGCGGCTCATCCGGTGACCGCGGGCGGCTGGTCCGCCACGTCCCTCACGCCCGCCCCGTCCGCAGCGTCCCAGAAGTCGGCGACGGCCTCGGCCGTGGCGAGCGGCCGGTCGGTGTTGGGCGAGTGCTCCGCGTCCGCGACGACCGTGCGCCGCGCCCGCAGCCGTACCGCCATGGCGTCGAGCAGCGGCAGCGGCCAGGTGTCGTCCTTGTCGCCCGACAGCACATGGAACGGCAGCGGTACGGCGGCCAGTTCGGCGACCCGGTCCGGCTCCGTGCACAACTGCCGTCCGGTGGCGATCAGTTGGGCGGGAGTGGTGCCCAGCCAGCGGCGCCGCAGATCGTCCCGGTCGTCGAGTCCGCCGTCGAGCGCGGCCGTCTCGGTCTCCTCGGGCGTCTCCATCGCCTGGATCGCCTCCCAGACTTCGGCCATGTTCATCACCGCGAGCGCGTCCCGCAACAGCTTCACGCGCTGCTGCTGGGACGGCGAGATCTGCGCCGGACCGGATGCCATCAGGGTCAGCGACCGGAAGGGCGCGTGGTCGAGCAGTACGGCCGCACGCGAGATCTGCCCGCCGAGCGAGTGCCCCAGCAGATGCACCGGGCTCCCGGCCCCGACGGCCTCCGCCTGCGCCAGCACGTCCTGCGCCAACTCGGCCTGGGCATAGGCCCGTTCATCCGTCTCGGGCCCGGCGGACTCGAACTGTCCGCGTCCGTCCACGGCCACCGTCCGGTATCCGCGCCGCGCGAGCGGCACGTGCAGAGGATTGAAGTCCTCCTTGCTTCCGGTGAACCCCGGCAGCAACAGCGCGATCCCTCGGGGCTCCACCCCGTCGGCCACGGGAGCGTCGACGACGGCGAACTCCCCACGCGCGGTACGCAACGCGTACGCACGCGCACCGGGGGGCGGGACGAAGGTGGCGGGCCTGCTCATGGGGAGAGGCTATCGGTCGGGCGACACCCGAGCGGAGCGGGGAGGGGACGGAAGGGGGGGGCAGGCTGTGGTCCGCCGGATGCACGACGGCCCGGCCCACAAGGAGTGGGCCGGGCCGTCGGTTACAGGCGTTCCGGATCAGCCTTCGGCTGCCTCGACGACCGCCGTGGCCTTACGGGTCCGGCGCCGCGGCTTGGCCTCCGGCTCCTCGGTGGCCTGCGCCGGGATCTCGGCGGTGGCTGCCGTCTTCCGCGCGCGGCGGGGCTTGGCCTCGGCGGCACCGTCCGCGTCGGCGGCCGTGGCGGCGGCCGTGGCGGCGGCCTTGCGGGTGCGACGGGGCTTGGCCTCCGCTTCCGCGGCCTCGGGCACGGCGGCCGCCGTCTTCCGGGTCCGGCGCGGCTTGGCCTCGGCCACCGGAGCCTCGGCCGTCGCCGTCGCCGTCGCTGCCGTCTTGCGGGTGCGGCGGGGCTTGGTCTCCGTGACCTCGGCGGTGTCCACCGCGGCCTCGGCGGCGGCTGCCGTCTTCCGGGTCCGGCGCGGCTTGGCTTCCGTGCCTTCGGCGGTTTCGACGGCGGCCGTGGCGGCCGTCTTCCGCGTGCGACGGGGCTTGGCCTCGGCCTCGGCTTCCGGAGCCTCGGCCGTCGTTGTCGTCTTGCGGGTGCGGCGGGGCTTGGCCTCCGTGACCTCGGCCGTGTCCGCCACGGTCTCGGCGGCGGCCGCCGTCTTGCGGGTCCGGCGGGGCTTGGCTTCGGCCTCGGGGGCTTCGGCCGTCTCCGGGGCGGTGGCAGCCGTCTTGCGGGTGCGGCGGGGCTTGGTCTCCGTGACCTCGGCGGTGTCCACCGCGGCCTCGGCGGCGGCCGCCGTCTTGCGCGTGCGGCGCGGCTTGGCCACCGGAGCGGGCTCGGCCGTGGCGACGGCCTGCTCCGCGGCGGGCTCGGCCGTGGTGGCGGCCTGCTCCGCGGCGGGCTCGGCCGTGGTGGCGGCCTTGCGGGTCCGGCGGCGCGGCGTGGCCTCGGCCTCCGGGGCCGCCACGGTCACCGGCTCGGACGCGGACGCGGACACGGTCTCGGTCACCGTCAAGAGCGTCTCGGCCGTGGGCTCGGCGGCGGGCGCCGGCACCGTCGGCTCCGCCGACTTGCGGGTGCGGCGGCGGCGCGGCTTCTCGTCCGCTTCCGGGGTCTCCGGCGCGGCCGGGGCCGTCACCGTGTCGGCCACGACGGCGGACTCGACCACGCTCTCGGCGGCCGGCACCGGCTGGCCCGACGCTCCGGCGCGCGTACGGCGGCGGCGACGCAGGGTGCGGGGCGCCGTCTGGGCCTCCTCCGCCGGACCGGACTCGGCTGCAGGCGCCGGAGCCGTCGTGGCGGCGGGCGTGCTGCCCGTGGCGTCCAACGGGGTGCCACCGCGCGTACGGCGGCGGCGACGCGGCGTACGGGACGGACGCTCGCGCTCGGCAGCCGGGGCGGCAGCGGCGTCCGAACCGCCGCGGCCATCACGGCCGTTGCGGTCACCTCGGTCACCCCGGTCACCGCGACCGCGCGCACCGCGGCCGCCGGTCTCGCCCAGGTCCTCCAGCTCCTCCGCGTCCAGACCGGCACGCGTCCGCTCCGAGCGCGGCAGGATGCCCTTCGTGCCCGCCGGGATGTCGAGGTCGGAGAACAGGTGCGGGGACGTCGAGTACGTCTCCACCGGGTCGTTGAAGTCCAGCTCCAGCGCCTTGTTGATCAGCTGCCAGCGCGGGATGTCGTCCCAGTCGACGAACGTGATCGCCGTACCCTTGGCGCCCGCGCGGCCCGTACGGCCGATGCGGTGCAGGTACGTCTTCTCGTCCTCGGGGGACTGGTAGTTGATGACGTGGGTGACGCCCTCGACGTCGATACCGCGCGCGGCGACGTCGGTGCAGACGAGGACGTCGACCTTGCCGTTGCGGAACGCGCGCAGCGCCTGCTCGCGGGCGCCCTGGCCGAGGTCGCCGTGGACCGCGCCGGAGGCGAAACCGCGGCGCTGCAGCTGCTCGGCGATGTCGGCGGCCGTCCGCTTGGTGCGGCAGAAGATCATCGCCAGTCCGCGGCCCTCGGCCTGCAGGATGCGGGCGACCATCTCCGGCTTGTCCATGGAGTGACCGCGGTACACGAACTGCTTGATGTTCGCGACCGTCGCGCCCTCGTCGTCCGGCGCGGTCGCGCGGATGTGCGTGGGCCGGGACATGTAGCGGCGCGCGAGGCCGATGACCGCGCCCGGCATGGTGGCCGAGAACAGCATGGTCTGGCGCTTGGCCGGCAGCATGTCGATGATCTTCTCGACGTCGGGCAGGAAGCCCAGGTCGAGCATCTCGTCGGCCTCGTCGAGGACGAGGCACTTGACGTGCTTCAGGTTCAGCTTCTTCTGGCCCGCGAGGTCGAGCAGCCGGCCCGGGGTGCCGACGACGACGTCGACGCCCTTCTTCAGGGCCTCCACCTGCGGCTCGTAGGCCCGGCCGCCGTAGATCGCCGTCACGCGCACGTTACGGACCTTGCCGGCCGTCAGCAGGTCGTTGGTGACCTGGGTGCACAGCTCGCGCGTGGGGACGACGACGAGGGCCTGAGGGGCCTCCGTGAGGGCCTCGGGGGCGGCGCGTCCGGCCTCGACGTCGGCGGGGACGGTGACGCGCTCAAGGAGCGGGAGGCCGAAGCCCAGCGTCTTGCCGGTGCCGGTCTTGGCCTGGCCGATGACGTCCGTGCCGGAAAGGGCGACGGGGAGCGTCATCTCCTGGATGGGGAAGGGGTTGATGATGCCGACGGCCTCCAGGGCCTCGGCGGTCTCGGGAAGGATTCCGAGTTCTCGAAACGTCGTAGTCAGGGTGCTGCCTCTTCTGTGTGGTGCGGTGCGAGGCGAGCGCGGGGGTCATGTCTGACCGTGCCGGGGACGTCGGCTAGCCGTACGGGCGAACCACTCGGGCAAGCCGTAAGACACGGGACCTCTGCCGACGCTCTAGCGCTCGTACCGCTGAGGGTGTCCCTCCGGTCGTCGTACGTACTGATCCGTACGGCCAGGGAGGGCTGTCGGGTCGGAGCCGATCGGGCCACCGACCGGGCATCCTCATGCGTGCGCCCTGTCGGAGCACGTCGAATATTGTCAACGCACTCAGCAGGCGCATTACCACCATACCCCGGATTGGCGCACACGCGATGGCCGATTTGGTCACGTAGTCGTGGTCACACTGATCGACCAGGCACTTCCAGGGGGGCGCGAGCGGGCTATTGTGCGGCTCATGACTAGCGCTGACAAGCCTGAGAAGGACTCCGTCGCACCCACGGGCATCGCCGCCCAGGACTGGGCGCGGGCCTCCGCCGACCCGCAGTACCGCGCGGCCGTCGTGGATCTGCTCGGCGCGCTCGCGTACGGGGAGCTGGCGGCGTTCGAGCGGCTCGCGGAGGACGCGAAGCTGGCGCCGACCCTCTCGGACAAGGCGGAGCTGGCGAAGATGGCCTCGGCCGAGTTCCACCACTTCGAGCGGCTGCGGGACCGGCTGACCGAGATCGGCGAGGAGCCGACGGCCGCCATGGACCCGTTCGTCGCGGCCCTGGACGGCTTCCACCGTCAGACCGCGCCGTCGGACTGGCTGGAGGGCCTGGTCAAGGCGTACGTCGGCGACTCGATCGCGAGTGACTTCTACCGGGAGGTCGCGGCAAGGCTCGACTCCGACACCCGCGAGCTGGTCCTCGCCGTCCTCGACGACACCGGGCACGCCGGGTTCGCGGTGGAGAAGGTGCGGGCCGCCATCGACGCCGATCCGCGCGTGGGCGGCCGGCTGGCACTGTGGGCGCGGCGGCTGATGGGCGAGGCGCTGTCGCAGTCCCAGCGGGTGGTCGCCGACCGGGACGCGCTGTCGACGATGCTCGTGGGCGGTGTCGCCGACGGGTTCGATCTCGCGGAGGTCGGCAGGATGTTCTCGCGGATCACGGAGGCGCACACGAAGCGGATGGCGGCGCTGGGCCTCGCGGCCTGAGGGCCGGTGCGCTCCGTGGGGGTCGGTTTCGGCGAGCTGCGCGGCTGCGGGTCCGTCGGGGCCGGTCGCGCAGTTCCCCGCGCCCCTTCGGGGTGCGGCCCCGAAACCCTACGCCGTCGCTGATCGGCGGATTCTGCCGGTCGGGCGCAGGAGCAGGGACAGGGATGCCGCCGAGATGACGGCGGCGCCCACGAGGCTCAGCCAGGCGGTGCCGGGGCCGAGGGCGGTGTGGGTGACGAAGTCGCCGAAGAGGGCTCCGGCGATGCCCGTGGAGAACACCAGCGGGCGGGCCGGGAGCCGGTGGGAGAGGCGGTGGGCCGCCGCCCACGCCAGGACGAGACCGAGCACTGCGGACGCGAGTGCTTCCAAGATCATGTCGGAGTCCCTCCCATGGCCGGTCTCTGCCTTGACGTTCGTAGCCCGTCATACCCGTGGCCTGCGGACTGCAACCCTCCGCTGTGCGGGAGTTGTGTCCTACCTGTGTGCGAATCCCCGAAAGCAAGGGCCCGGCGGCCGAATTGCCGCCGGGCCCTTCTCACTGCATCGGCCTACTAGGCGCCGAAGCCCACCTTGCGCACGGTGGGCTGGCCGATCTCCACGTACGCCAGGCGGTCCGCCGGCACCAGGATCTTGCGGCCCTTCTCGTCCTGAAGGCTCAGCAGGGGCGTCTTTCCGGCCAGCGCGTCGTTCACCAGGCGCTCGACCTCCTCGACGCTCTGACCGCTCTCCAGAACGATCTCGCGGGGCGCGTACTGCACGCCGATCTTGACCTCCACGGCTATGTCCCTCCGACGGCCAGTGATGTGCGCGATCTTCCGCGCCGTACGCAGCACACATTAGCCCGGTGAGGGGACGTACACGCTGCGGGGCGGAACGCCATCAGCGAACAGCCGTCGGGAACAAACGGCCGTCAGTGGTGTTCGGTGCCGTGCAGCGGGAAGCCGGCGATGCCCCGCCAGGCCAGCGAGGCCAGCAGCTGCACGGCCTGATCACGCGGGACGCTGCGGTCGCTGTGCAGCCAGGAGCGGGCCACGACCTGGGCCAGACCGCCGAGGCCGGAGGCGAGCAGCATCGACTCCGCGCGCGACAGGCCCGTGTCCTCGGCGATGACCTCGCAGATCGCCTCCGCGCAGTCGTTGGTGACCTTGTCGACGCGCTCGCGCACGGCGGGCTCGTTCGTCAGGTCCGACTCGAAGACCAGCCGGAAGGCGCCGCCGTCGTCCTCGACGTAGGCGAAATAGGCGTCCATGGTGGCGCGCACGCGCTGCTTGTTGTCCGTCGTGGACGCGAGCGCGGTGCGCACGGACTGGATCAGTGCTTCGCAGTGCTGGTCCAGCAGGGCGAGGTACAGGTCGAGCTTGCCCGGGAAGTGCTGGTAGAGCACCGGCTTGCTCACTCCGGCCCGCTCGGCGATGTCGTCCATCGCGGCCGCGTGGTAGCCCTGTGCGACGAAAACCTCCTGGGCGGCGCCCAGGAGCTGGTTCCGTCGGGCTCGGCGCGGCAGACGGGTGCCACGCGGGCGTGCCGCCTCAGTTTGCTCGATGGCTGTCACGCCGCCTCCCAAAGTCGTCCACATGCGGTGTCGGCCGCGCGGCCATCGTACTTTTCGGTAACCGTGGTGTGCGCGGTGCGAGCGCAGAATTTCATGTACCGGACGGTGGCGAAAGCCGTGATCATCCTCTGGAACGGGCCGGAAGTCCGCCAGAGGTCAGCGGTAGTCGTCCTCGTCGAGTCGGACCACGTGCGCCTGTTCGAGTTGGTCGGCCACGTTCGCGGCCCGGTCCGGGTCCACGTCCGTCAGGGGGTCGTCGCGGTCCGGCGCGAGGTCGGCGTGCTGTTCGGCGGCGTCCACCTCGGGGGCCTCGACGTCGAGCTCCGCCGTCTCGCTCTCCGGGTCGTCGGTCGTGTCGGGCTCGGTGGGGTCATAGGCCATGGTGGGCTCCCTTCCTACGAACGTCCCTGGAAGCAGCACACACGGGTGCCCTGGGTACGAGCCTAGGAGAGAGCGGAACCGGACGCCATACGCTGCATCGCGCGCGTACGGCGCACGCTGTGACGGCGAACACACGGACCTCGGCGTGATCACCTCGTAACATTGCCGCATGTCTTCGACCGAGTCGCCGTCCGTGTCGGCCGCAAGCGTGCTTCCGAAGGTGGCGCCCGTACGGGTCGGTGAGGGCGAGCGGCTGCGGTCCGTGGGGCTGCCCGGTGTCACCCTGTCGATCCGCTCCCGCCCACCCGCGCGCGCGGGCCTGCCGCCCGCGCTGTACGTCCACGGGCTCGGCGGTTCCTCGCAGAACTGGTCGCAGCTGATGACCGAGCTGGACGGCGTCGTCGACAGCGAGGCGCTCGACCTGCCCGGCTTCGGCGACTCCCCGCCCCCGGACGACGGCGACTACTCCGTCACGGGGCACGCGCGCGCGGTGATCCGGTATCTCGACGCGGCCGGCCGCGGCCCGGTCCACCTCGTCGGCAACTCGCTGGGCGGCGCCGTCACCACGCGCGTGGCCGCCGTACGCCCCGACCTCGTCCGTACGCTCACGCTCGTCTCGCCCGCCCTGCCCGAGCTGCGCGTCCAGCGCACGGCGGTGCCGACCGCGCTGCTCGGTGTGCCCGGCATCGCCGCGATGTTCACCCGGATGACCAAGGAGTGGTCGGCCGAACAGCGGGTGCGCGGGGTCATGGCGCTCTGTTACGGCGATCCCTCGAAGGTGTCTCCCGAGGCGTTCCGGGAGGCCGTCGAGGAGCTGGAGCGGCGGCTGCAACTGCCGTACTTCTGGGACGCGATGGCCCGCTCCGCGCGCGGGATCGTCGACGCCTACACCCTCGGCGGCCAGCACGGGCTGTGGCGCCAGGCCGAGCGCGTGCTCGCGCCGACCCTGCTGGTCTACGGCGGCCGCGACCAGCTGGTCGGCTTCCGTATGGCCGCCAAGGCCGCCCGCACCTTCCGCGACTCCCGTCTGCTGTCCCTGCCGGACGCCGGGCACGTGGCGATGATGGAGTACCCGGGGGTGGTGGCCAGCGCCTTCCGGGAACTCCTGGTCGGCGCCGCCGACGCTGCCGAGACGGCTGGTGGCGCCTCGGGGGCGGGCGCCACGCGCGCGTCCGCCGAGGGCGACGTCACCGTCCAGGGCGCGGGGAGCTGAGGCCGGCGTGGGACGCCACAGCCGTCGCGGACCGGCCCCCAGGACCGGTGCCGCGGACATAGCCGCAAGGCGCACGGAGAACTCGAAGGGCGCTGGGCGGGCGGAGGGGGCCGAGCAACGGCTCACGCCCGGGCGCGGGGCGCCACGGCTGCCGGACGGCACGCCCGCGCAGGGGGTGCCGCGGTTTCCCGACGGGACTCCGGCCCAGGGGATGCCCCGGCTGCCCGACGGCACGCCCGCCCACGGCATGCCGGGGTTCGGCGGGGGTACGCCCGCGCGTGGTGTGCCGCGTCTTCCCGACGGCACGCCCGCGCAGGGGGTGCCGCGGTTTCCCGACGGGACTCCGGCCCAGGGGATGCCCCGGCTGCCCGACGGCACGCCCGCCCACGGCATGCCGGGGTTCGGCGGGGGTACGCCCCCGCGTGGTGTGCCGCGTCTTCCCGACGGGACGCCCGTGCGGGGCGTTCCCCGGCTGCCCGACGGCACCCCTGCCCATGGCGTGCCCGGTTTCCCGGAGGGGGCTCCCGCGCGCGGGGGACATCCCGAACAGCGGGAACGGGGCGGCGGCTGGGGCGAGTTCGCGGGGCGGGCCGGAGCAGGCGGCGGTCCCGGTGCCGGCGGTGGTCCCGGTGTCGTGCTTCCGCGGCAGCGGCGGGCGGGGCAGGAGGGCGGGCCCCGGCAGGAGTACCTGGACGCCTTCGGTGACGCCGAGGCCGGCGGCGCGGACCCGGAGGACGTCGACGTCTTCACGCCCCGCGCGCGTGGGCCACGCGGTACCGAGGAGCCGTCGGCGTACGCGACGACCGCCCTGGAGGCCGAGGCCGATGGCGGCGGCACAGCCCCTGCCGGGCTGCCCGCGCAGCGTTCCGGGGGCAAGGGGCGGGCCTTCACCGGGGTCGCGGCGGCCGCCGTCACCACGGTGCTCGCCGTGATCGTCGCCGGACAGGTGGCCGAGGGGCAGCGGGGCGACAGCGCCACGCAGTCGCGGTCGGCCACCGACCAGGATCAGGACACCCGTGCGCCCGCAGGGTCGGTGCCCTCCGCCTCGGCGAGCGCGGTGCCGCTGACGTACGAGCAGGCGATGGACCGGACGTACCCGCTCAGCGCCACGCTGAAGGCCTCGGGCACGTTCGACGCCGTCCCCGGGTTCGACAAGGCGCCGGGCACCGGGCACAAGTACACCTACCGCGTCGACGTCGAGCGGGGGCTCGGGCTGGACGGCGCCCTGTTCGCCGAAGCCGTGCAGAAGACCCTGAACGACAGCCGCAGTTGGGCCCACGGCGGCGCCCGCACCTTCGAGCGGATCTCCTCCGGCAAGCCCGACTTCGTGATCACGCTGGCCAGCCCCGGCACGACCGCCGCCTGGTGCGCCAAGTCCGGACTGGACACCACGGAGGACAACGTCTCCTGCGACTCGGCCTCCACCGAACGAGTGATGATCAATGCATACAGGTGGGCGCAGGGCAGCAAGACATACGGGGACAGGATTCATCCCTACCGGCAGATGTTGATCAACCACGAGGTCGGTCACCGCCTCGGCTACGGCCACGTGACGTGCCAGAAGAGCGGCGAACTCGCTCCCGTCATGCAGCAGCAGACCAAGTTCCTGGATCATGACGGAATCCACTGTCTGCCCAATCCCTGGCCCTATCCCGGGAGTTGACAGATGCTTCTCATGTCACATTGACATGAGTCGCAAGTTCGTTCATATTTCTGCGCATGTGGTCCCGTCACACCCTTCATGAGAGCGCCGCCATCGAGCTGGCGCTCCTCGGTGTGACCGCGCTCTGCGTGGCCGACATCCACTGTCGCTGACGCCGCCTCCCCGGCGTACGCGTCGCGACCGCTTTCTCCTTTTCCGTCCGTGACTGTCACGGACTTTTCGACGACCCGACGCCGGGGCCGACGTCTGCGCACAGACGTCTCATTCCTCGTCCACATGTCTCACTCTTCGAGAAACCCTCGATCAGAGCCCCGTCAGTTCCCCGAGAGGTCGTCATTCCGATGCGTCAACCGTCCGTCATAGCGCGCCGCGTGGCAGTGGCATCCGTCAGCCTGGTCGTGGCAGCGGGCGCCGCGGCCTGCGGCCCGAAGGACAACGATGCCAAGGGCTCCGGGGGCGACTCCACGCCCCACAAGGGCGGCACGCTCACGGTCCTGAACGCCCAGCCGCAGACCGACTTCGACCCCGCCCGGCTCTACACCTCCGGCGGCGGCAACGTCCCCTCCCTGGTCTTCCGCACGCTCACCACCCGCAACCGCGCGAACGGCCAGGCCGGCGCCAAGGTCGTCCCCGACCTCGCCACCGACACCGGGCGTCCCGGCAAGGACGCGACCGTGTGGACGTACACCCTGAAGAAGGGCCTGAAGTACGAGGACGGCACGCCGATCACCTCGGCCGACATCAAGTACGGCATCGAGCGCTCCTTTGCCCCCGAGCTGTCCGGCGGCGCCCCCTACCTGCGGGACTGGCTGGTCGGCGCGGCCGACTACCAGGGGCCGTACAAGGACAAGAAGGGGCTCTCGGCGATCGAGACGCCCGACGCGCGGACCATCGTCTTCCACCTGGACAAGCCCGAGGGCGAGTTCCCGTTCCTCGCCACGCAGACGCAGTTCGCCCCGGTGCCGAAGAGCAAGGACACCGGCACCAAGTACGAGGAGCACCCGGTCTCGTCCGGTCCGTACAAGGTCGTCAAGAACGAGAACGACGGCGAGCACGTCCTCCTCGAACGCAACACGTACTGGTCGACGGCCCTCGACGACCAGCGCAAGGCCTACCCGGACACCATCGACGTCCGCTCCGGCCTCGACTCCTCGGTGATCAACCAGCGGCTGTCCGCGTCCCAGGGGGCGGACGCGGCCGCGGTCACCACGGACACCAACCTCGGCCCGGCCGAACTCGCCAAGGTCAGCGGCGACAAGGACCTCGCCGCGCGCGTGGGCACCGGCCACTTCGGCTACACGAACTACATCGCGTTCAACCCGACCGTGAAGCCGTTCGACAACCCCAAGGTGCGCCAGGCGATCGCGTACGCCGTCGACCGCTCCTCGGTCGTCAACGCGGCCGGCGGCAGCGCCCTGGCCGAGTCCGCGACCACTTTCCTGCCCGACCAGAAGTCCTTCGGCTACACGCCGTACGACCCGTTCCCGGCGGGCGCGTCCGGCAACCCGGCCAAGGCCAAGCAGCTGCTCGCGCAGGCCGGTTACAAGAACGGCCTCACCATCACGCTGACCCACTCCAACGCCAAGGACTTCGAGACCAGCCCGGAGATCGCGACCGCCGTCCAGGACGCGCTCAAGAAGGCCGGCATCACGGTCAGGCTGCAGGGCCTGGAGGACAACGACTACCGGGACACGATCCACGGCGTGAAGACCGAGCCCGGCTTCTTCCTCGCCCATTGGGGCGCCGACTGGCCGTCCGGCGGTCCCTTCCTCGCCCCGATATTCGACGGCCGGCAGATCGTCAAGGACGGCGCGAACTTCAACACGGGCCTGCTCAATGACACGTCGGTCAATGACGAGATTGACTCGATCAACAAGTTGACCGACCTTGACGCCGCCGCCAAGCGATGGGGCGCACTGGACCAGAAGATCGGCGAGCAGGCCCTCGTCGTGCCGTTGTTCCACCCGGTCTACAAGCGCCTGTACGGCACGGACGTCAAGAACATCGTCATCAGCGACTGGACCGGCGTCCTCGACATCTCCCAGGTCGCGGTGAAGTAGCGCCGTGAGTGAGGCACTTGTCGCCGTCGAGGCCGCCGGGACGGACGCGTCCGTCCCGGCGGCCTCGGGGGCCCGTCAGTTCTGGCGGCGGCTGCGAGCGCAGCGCGCCGCCCTGGTCGCGGCGGCCGTCGTCGCGCTGCTCGTCCTGGTCGCGCTCGCCGCGCCGCTGCTCACCGCCCTGGAGGGCCAGGACCCCACCACGTACCACCCGTCCCTGATCGACTCCGCGCGCGGAGGCGTGCCCATCGGCTCCTTCGGCGGCATCGGCGCCGACCACTGGCTGGGCGTCGAACCGCAGACCGGACGCGACATGTTCGCCCGGCTCGTCTACGGGGCGCAGGTGTCCCTGGGCGTCGCGCTGGCCGCCACGGTGCTGCAGGTCGTCCTCGGCGTCGCCATGGGCGTGGCCTCCGGCCTCGGCAACCGCTGGGTCGACCTGGTCCTGAGCCGCATCACCGACATCTTCGTCTCGATGCCACTGATGATCATGGCGCTCGCGCTGCTCGCCATCGTGCCGAACGGCTTCCCGCGGCCCGTCCTCGTCGCGCTGATCATCTCCCTGGTCTCCGGCTGGAGCACCACGGCGAAGATGGTGCGCGCCCAGACCCTCACCCTGAAGAACCTCGACTACGTCGCCGCGTCCCGGCTCAGCGGCTGGAGCACCTGGCGCACCGCCGTACGCGAACTCCTGCCGGGGCTCGCCGCGCCCGTCATCACGTACGCGGCCCTGCTGATCCCGACGAACATCAGCACCGAGGCGGCCCTGTCCTTCCTCGGCGTCGGCGTGAAGCCGCCGACGCCGTCCTGGGGGCAGATGCTCGCCTCCGCCGACGTCTGGTACCAGTCCGCGCCGCAGTACCTGCTGCTGCCCGCCGCCGCCCTGTTCATGACCGTGGTCGCGCTGACCGCCCTCGGTGACGGCGTGCGCGTCGCCCTCGACCCGCGCGCGGCCTCGCGTCTGCGGATCGGCACCGGCCGCAGGCGCGAGGCCCGCGCGGACAAGGCCGTACCGGCGACGGACACGGCGAACCCGGCCGCCGTACGGACGGAGGACCGGGCATGAACGGCCTCACCGGCTTCGTCCTGCGCCGCGCCATCGGCGCCGTGGTCACCCTGTTCGCGCTCTCGGTGATCATCTACGTCGTCTTCTACGTCACCCCCGGCAACGTCGCCCAGATCACCTGCGGCCCGCGCTGCTCCCCGGAACAGGTCCACCAGGTCGCGCAGCAACTGCACCTCGACGACCCGCTGTACGTGCGCTACTGGCACTTCCTCCAGGGCATCTTCGCGGGCCAGGACTTCTCGACCGGCACCGGCGTGGAGCACTGCTCGGCGCCCTGCCTCGGCCAGTCGTACCAGAACGACCAGCAGGTGACCGACATCATCCTGACCAAGCTGCCGGTGAGCTTCTCGCTGGTGCTCGGCGCGATGGTGATCTGGCTGCTGCTCGGTGTCGGCACCGGCGTGCTCTCCGCCTGGCGGCGCGGCAGGTTCAGCGAGCGGGTCCTGACCGCGATCACGCTGGCGGGCACGGCGACGCCCGTCTTCGTCATCGGCCTGGTCCTGATGATCGTGGTCTGCGGCCAGCTCCAGCTGCTGCCCTTCCCGGAGTACGTGAACTTCACCGACGACCCCGAGCAGTG
Source organism: Streptomyces sp. MUSC 14 (assembly GCF_001866675.1). Lineage (NCBI taxonomy): Bacteria > Bacillati > Actinomycetota > Actinomycetes > Kitasatosporales > Streptomycetaceae > Streptomyces > Streptomyces sp. MUSC 14. Next base: position 10,737 of record NZ_MLYN01000024.1, on the reverse strand, counting down.
GGCGTGGAACCTGCTGCTGCCCTGGCTCTCCCTCGCCCTCATCGAGGCGGCGGGCTTCGCCCGGCTGACCCGGGCGGCGATGCTGGAGACGCTGGCCGAGGACCACATCCGCACGTTCCGTGCGTACGGCGTCGGCGAGCGGGCGGTGATCGCCCGGCACGCGCTGCGCGGCGCGACCGCGTCCGTCATCGCGCTCAACGCGGTGACGTTCGGCTCGGCCGTCGGCGGTGCCGTCCTCACCGAGACCCTGTTCGGCCTGCCTGGCATCGGCCAGGAGCTGGTGCACGCGGTGCAGGTCGTGGACCTGCCGGTGGTCGTCGGCATGGTCCTGGTCGTCGGTTTCTTCGTGGTGCTCGCCAATGCCGTCGCGGACGTGCTGTACGCGGTGGCCGACCGACGGGTGGTGCTCGCATGAGCCTGGTGGAAGTGACTGACCTGACCGTCGAGTTCGGCTCCCTGCGGGCCGTGGACGGGCTCTCCTTCAGCCTGGCGAGGGGCGCCGCGCTGGCCCTCGTCGGCGAGTCCGGCTCCGGGAAGTCCACGGTCGCGGGCGCCCTGCTGGGCCTGCACCGGGGCACCGGAGCCCGCGTCGCGGGGTCGGTCCGCGTGGCCGGCACGGACGTACAGGAGGCCACGGACGAGGAGTTGCGGCGGCTGCGCGGGGCGAAGGCCGCCATGGTCTTCCAGGACCCGCTGTCCTCGCTCGACCCGTACTACGCGATCGGCGAGCAGATCGCCGAGGTCCATCGCGTGCACGCGCGCGTGTCGCGACGTGCCGCACGCGCGCGTGCCGTCGAGGTGCTGGAGCGGGTGGGAATCGCGGACGCGGCACGCCGGTCCCGGTCCCGGCCGCACGAGTTCAGCGGCGGCATGCGCCAGCGCGCCCTGATCGCCATGGCCCTCGCCTGCGAGCCGGACCTGCTGATCGCCGACGAGCCGACCACCGCCCTCGACGTCACCGTCCAGGCCCAGATCCTCGACCTGCTGCACACGCTGCGCGAGGAGACCGGCATGGGCCTGCTGCTCGTCACGCACGACGTGGGCGTCGCCGCCGAGAGCGTGGACGACATCCTCGTCATGCGCCGTGGCCGGGCCGTCGAGCACGGCAGGGTCGGCACCGTCCTCGCGGCGCCCGCCCAGGCGTACACGCGCGAACTGCTCGACGCCGTCCCGCGCGTGGGCGCGCGCCGCACCGGCTCCGAGGCCACCGACGAGGTCGTGCTGGAGGCCACCGGGTTGCGGCGCGAGTTCGGGCGTGGCAAGCGGGCGGCGGCGGCCGTGGACGACGTCTCGGTGACCGTGCGCCGCGGCGAGACCCTCGGCGTGGTCGGCGAGAGCGGCAGCGGCAAGACGACGCTCGGCCGGATGCTGGTCGGGCTGCTGGAACCGACCGCCGGCGCGATCCGCTACGAGGGCTGCCCGCACACCACGGTGAACCCGGCCGTCCAGATGGTCTTCCAGGACCCGGTCTCCTCCCTCAACCCCCGCCGCAGCGTCGGCGAGTCCATCGCCGACCCGCTCCGCGCGCGTGGCGTGGGGGTCCCCCCGCTCGAGCGAAGCCGAGAGTGGGGGAGCGACGAGGAGCGCATACGAGGGCGCGTGACGGAACTGCTGGAGCGCGTGGGGCTCGAAAGGGCACACTACGACCGCTACCCGCACGAGTTCAGCGGCGGCCAGCGCCAGCGCATCGGCATCGCCCGGGCGCTCGCCGCCGACCCGCGCGTCATCGTCTGCGACGAGCCCGTCTCCGCGCTCGACGTGACCACGCAGGCCCAGGTGGTCGAGCTGCTCGGCGCGTTGCAGCGGGAGCTCGGCCTCGCGCTGGTCTTCATCGCGCACGACCTCGCCGTCGTACGGCAGGTCAGCGACCGCGTCGCGGTCATGCGCCGCGGCAGGGTCGTCGAGTACGGGCCCGCCGACGAGGTGTACGACAGTCCGCGCGAGCCGTACACCAGGCAGCTCCTGGCCGCCGTACCCGCGCTGGACCCGGAACTCGCGGCCCAGCGGCGCGCGGCCCGGCGGGAACCGGTCGTGGCGTAACGTTTCGTGCACGGCCGATGACGCGCTGAGCCCTTAGCGCGACGAAACGCGACCCGCACGCGAAAGTTACGACCGTTCACCCCTTTTGGTGGCGCGATGGACAACCGTCCGTCGCGCCACCGCCTTGTCCGCTTACGTTCGTCCCGCTGTGAGCCGCCGGGACAACGGCGGCTCCCGAGACGGGAGATCGGGGGTGCACACGTGCGCATCGGACTGCTTACGGAGGGTGGCTATCCGTATGTGAGTGGTGACGCCGGACTCTGGTGCGACCGGCTCGTACGCGGGCTCGAACAGCACGAGTTCGACCTCTACGCGCTCAGCCGCAGCCGACAGCAGGAGGACGCGGGCTGGGTCCCGCTCCCGCCGCAGGTGAGCCGGGTGCGTACGGCGCCGCTGTGGACGGCCGACGACGACGGGGTCACCCACGGGCGGCGCGCCCGCCGGCGCTTCGCCGAGTGCTACGGGGAGCTGGTCGGGGCCGTGTGCGCCGGAGCCGCCCCGGGGGCCGACGGTCCGTCCGGGGGCGGATCCAGCGAATCGGCGGGCGCGTCCGCCGATCTGGCGGACCGTTTCGGCAGCGCGCTGTACGGGCTCGCCGAACTCGCCCGCGAGGAGGGCGGCCTGGTCGGGGCCCTGCGCTCCGACGCCGCCGTACGCACCCTGGAGCGCGCCTGCCGCGCCCCGGGCGCCCTGCGCACGGCGCACGAGGCGCGCGTTTCCGACCTGCTCGCCGTCACCGCGCACCTCGAACGCGCCCTGCGCCCCCTCACCCTCGACTGGTACGGCGACGACGGCCTCGGCGCGGCCGACCTCTGCCACGCCACCGCCGGCGGCCCCGCCGCCCTGCCCGGCCTGCTCGCCCGGCGCTTCTGCGGCGTACCGCTGCTCGTCACGGAGTACGGCGTGCAGCTCCGCTCGCACTACCTCGGTCTCGGCCCCGACGCCGCCGCCCCCGCCGTACGCGCGCTCCTCAGCGCCTTCCACGGCCGGCTCGCCGCCGAGGTCTACCGGCGCGCCGAGATCCTCACCCCCGGCAACGCCCACGCCCGCCGCTGGCAGGAACGGTGCGGCGCCGACCGGGCCAGGATCCGCACGGTCTACCCGGGCATGGACGCCACCCGGTTCGCGGAGGTCGGCGAGGCCCCCGACCGCGCCGAACCGGACACCCTGGTCTGGGTCGGGCGCGTCGAACCGGCCAAGGACCTGATCTCGCTGCTGCACGCCTTCGCCGAGGTCCGCAAGGAGGAGCCCAAGGCACGGCTCAGGATCGTCGGGGCGCCCTGTGGTCCCGAGGGCGCGGCCTACCTCGGCCACTGCCGGGCGCTCGCCGCCCAGCTCTTCCCGGACGAGGCGGAGGGCGCGCACGCCGTCGGCGACAACCCCGTCTCCTTCGAGGAGATCGGCGGCCCCGAGGCCCCGACCCTGCCCGACGCGTACGCCGCCGGTGCGGTCGTCGTGCTGTCCAGCGTGGTCGAGGGCTTCCCCATCAGCCTCGTGGAGGCCATGCTCTGCGGCCGAGCCACGGTCTCCACCGACGTCGGCGCGGTGGTCGAGGTCATCGGCGGCACCGGGCTCGTCGTGCCGCCGCGCAATCCGCGGGCGCTCGCCGAGGCGTGCGTGGCGCTGCTGCACGACCCCGAACGCCGTGTACGCCTCGGCGCCGCCGCGCGCGCCCGCGCGCTCGAACTGTTCACCGTCGAGCAGAACATCGCGGCATTTCACGGCATTTACCTGCAGATCGTTTCGCACTGCCCGGTGCGCCGGGTCGTCCTCGACGCGTCCGGCGAGCCACGGCCGTTCGCCGCCCCCGCCGAGTCCCACGTTCCCGGCCGCTGGACCGGCCCCACGGCGCGCGTCCTGCCCCGGACCGCCCCCGGCTGGGCCACGACCGCGCCGGAGGGGGCGTGATGGGCGTGATCGACGTACAGGACGACGGCTACGGCGACGGGGACGGGCTCAGCGGCGGGAGCCCGAGCGGAACGGACCTGCCCGGCATGCCGAGCGGCGCGGAACCGTGGGACTCACGGGCGGGGGAGCGGCTCGGGACCGGGAGGACGTCACCGCAGACGCCGTCGGCTTCCACGCGCGCGTTGGTGACGTCGGAGTCCGCGTCCGCGAGCGCGCCCGTACCCGCGTCCTCCGCGGCGCGCCCGGCGCCCCGGCGTGGCGCCGCCGACCCGGTGAAGGCCCTGCTGCACCGGCACCGTGAGCTGTGCGAGCGAGCCGTGGACCCGCTGGAGATCGCCGCCGGGCTGGAGGCGCACGGCATCACCGACCGGACCGCCGCCCGGTTCCGGCACCGTGACGTCTTCTCGCTGGCCGAGGAACTGTACGCACGCGTGCCGCGCAGCAGCGCCGAAGCGGGCCCCGGGACCGAACCCCTGCCCGTACCCCGCGTCCGCGCCGGCTGGGTGCTGCTCACCCTCCTTCCCGGCGCCCTGGGCGCGGCCACCACGGCCGGACTGCGGCTCACCCACGGGCACCCGCGCCTCCTTGTCGCCCTCGTGGGCCTTCTCACCCTCTGCCTCGCTGCGCGCGCCGCACTGCGCCACGGCCCGCTCGCGGGGCCGCCCCGCACACGCGCGTGGCACGCGACGAGCGCCACGCGCGCGTGGAGCGTCTGGCTGCTCGGGTACGCCCTCTTCGGCGGCGGTCTGCTGAGCGACATCCTGACCGGCGGCCCCGACGCCCTCCCGACCGGCGCCCCGGACGCCGCCTGGCCGACGGCCGTGGCGCCCGTGCTGGCCCTCACGCTGGCGTGCGCCCCGGCAGCCTGGTGCGCCCACCTGCTCGGCGCGGGTGCCCGCCGCAGACTGGCCGACAGCCGGGGCCTGGAGGACTTCACGGCCAGCGTCCGGCCACTGCTGTTCGGCACGTTCACACTCTTCGTCGGCACGCTCACCGCGCTGCTCCTGCTGTGCGGCACGGTCCTGCGCCAGCCCCCGGCCTACGCGCAGACCCTCACCCTGGGCGCTCTGCTCCTGCTCGCCCGCCTGCTCGCCGTACACCGCCACCGACGCGCACCGGCCCTCGCGCTGGGCACCGCCGCGGCGGCCGAGGTGGCGGCACTCGCCCTGCCGCTGACCGGCCGGCTTCCCGGCTGCGCCGTCCTCGCGGCCCCGGTGCGGGCCCTCGTGAACGCCTGCGGCCCGGCCGCCGTCCCGGCCCTCGCGTGCGGCGCCGCGGCCCTGGCCCTGCTGTTCCACGCCGGCCACACCCTCACACGGGCCTCGGCCCACGCGCTCACGGAGGCTCCCGAGTGAGTCTCCGAGTGAACCTTCCGCCACGGCCCACCGCCGCGGGCACCCGCGCCACCCCTTCGAAGGAGAAGACCAGATGACCACCTCCCGACCCGGAGCGTCCGGAGCGTCCGGGGCCGCCGGAACCGCCGGAGCGCCCGCGGCGACCGGTGCCATCGCCAAGGCCGGTGCCGCCGGCGCGCACACCCGGGGAGGCGCCCGATGAGGGTCCTGCTGATCGGAGCGAACGGCTACATCGGCCGCTTCGTCGCCGACCGCCTGCTCGCCGACCCGGCCGTCCAGCTCACCGCGCTCGGCCGCGGCGACGACGCCGACGTCCGCTTCGACCTCGCCACCGGCAGCCCGGGCGCGCTCACCCGCTTCCTCGACGCGGTCCACCCCGGTGTCGTCGTCAACTGCGCGGGCGCCACCCGCGGCGGCGCCCGCGAACTCACCCGGCACAACACCGTCGCCGTCGCCACCGTCTGCGAGGCCCTGCGCCGCAGCGGGTGCGGCGCCCGGCTGGTGCAGATCGGCTGCGGCTCGGAGTACGGCCCCAGCCAGCCCGGCTCCTCCACGGCCGAGGACGCCGTACCCCGCCCCGGTGGCCCGTACGGTGTCAGCAAGCTCGCCGCGACCGAACTCGTCCTCGGCTCGGGCCTGGACGCCGTCGTCCTGCGCGTCTTCTCCCCGGCCGGCCCCGGCACCCCGGCCGGCTCCCCGCTGGGCCGGCTCGCCGAGGCCATGCGCCGCGCCATGCAGTCCGGAGACGGTGAGCTCAAACTCGGCGGGCTCGGCGTCCAGCGCGACTTCGTCGACGTACGCGACGTCGCGCGCGCCGTGCACGCCGCCTCGCTCTCCGCCGCGCAGGGCGTCATCAACATCGGCTCCGGGCGCGCCGTCCGTCTCCGTGACGCCGCCGGGGTCCTCGCCCGGGTCGCCGGGTACGGCGGTGCGCTGCACGAACTCGACGCCCCGCCCGGCCCGTTGCGCGGCCCCATCGGCCATCCCCGCGCCGATTCCGACCACGCGGCTCCGGTCGCCTACCCGTACCCGGACGGCTGCGGCAGCTGGCAGCAGGCCGATGTGCGCACCGCGCGGGACCGGCTCGGCTGGCGCCCCCGTATCAACCTCGAAGAATCCCTGGCCGACATCTGGATGGAGGCGGCATGCCGCATCTGACCACGACCGAGGCGGGCGCCGCGAGCACAGGAGTGCGCACCGCCCTCGGCGTGCCGGGGTTCGCCCATCCGCTCGTCGCCCCCGCCCAGTGGGCCGAGCTCGCCCGGCCGGGCACCCCGCTGGACTGGGTGGTCCTCAACGTGTCCGCGGGGCCGGGCACCCGCCCCGACCCGCACTGCCTGGAGGCCGCGGGCCGGCTCCGGGGCGCCGGGGTCCGTGTGCTCGGCCAGCTGGACCTCACCTACGGCGCCCGTTCGTTCGCCGACGTGCTCGGCGACGCGCACCGCCACCTCGACTGGTACCGCGTCGACGGCTTCCTGCTCGACCGCTGCCCCGGCGAGCGCGCGGCGCTCCTTGAGGTCCGACGGGCGGTCACCACGCTGCGGGCGATCAGTGACACCGCCCACATCGTCCTCGGCCACCGCCGCCACCCGTATCCCGGCTACGCGGAGAACGCCGACCAGCTGGTGACCTTCTCCGGCTCCTGGTCCGACTACCGCTGGTCGCAGGTCGCCGAGTGGACCGCCGACTATCCGCCGGACCGCTTCTGCCACTTCGTGCACAGCGTCCCCCTGGGACACCTGGACGAGGCGCTGCGCATCGCCCGCTGGCAGGGAGCGGCGACGATCTACTTCACCGACCGCACGGACCGCGGCGGCCGCACCGATCCGTGGGAGACGATGCCCGGCTACTGGGACGACATCGTCTCGCGTATCGGAACAGGTGTCTCGGAATGAAAAAGGCCGTGGCAGTGTTACGGGCAGAACAACCGTACTGTTTGACCGACCAACGGAGTCCCCGTGTCGTTGCCACCCCTGGTTGAGCCAGCCGCTGAGCTCACCGTAGACGAGGTTCGCCGGTACTCCCGCCACCTGATCATCCCCGACGTGGGCATGGACGGGCAGAAGCGGCTGAAGAACGCCAAGGTGCTGTGTGTCGGCGCCGGCGGCCTGGGCTCGCCCGCGCTGATGTACCTGGCCGCCGCGGGCGTGGGCACCCTGGGCATCGTGGAGTTCGACGAGGTCGACGAGTCGAACCTGCAGCGCCAGATCATCCACAGCCAGTCCGACATCGGCCGCTCCAAGGCCGAGTCCGCCCGTGACAGCGTCAAGGGCATCAACCCGTACGTGAACGTGATCCTTCACGAAGAGCGGCTCGAAGCCGAGAACGTGATGGACATCTTCAGCCAGTACGACCTGATCGTCGACGGCACGGACAACTTCGCGACCCGCTACCTGGTCAACGACGCGTGCGTGCTGCTGAACAAGCCGTACGTGTGGGGCTCGATCTACCGTTTCGACGGTCAGGCCTCCGTCTTCTGGTCCGAGCACGGTCCCTGCTACCGCTGCCTCTACCCGGAGCCCCCGCCCCCGGGCATGGTCCCCTCCTGCGCCGAGGGCGGAGTCCTGGGCGTGCTGTGCGCGTCCATCGGCTCCATCCAGGTCAACGAGGCCATCAAGCTCCTCGCGGGCATCGGCGAGCCCCTGGTCGGCCGCCTGATGATCTACGACGCCCTGGAGATGACGTACCGCCAGGTCAAGGTCCGCAAGGACCCGAACTGCGCGGTCTGCGGCGAGAACCCGACCGTCACCGAGCTCATCGACTACGAGGCCTTCTGCGGCGTCGTGTCCGAGGAGGCCCAGGAGGCGGCCGCCGGTTCGACGATCACTCCGAAGCAGCTCAAGGAGTGGATCGACGACGGCGAGAACATCGAGATCATCGACGTCCGCGAGCCGAACGAGTACGAGATCGTCTCCATCCCGGGCGCCAAGCTGATCCCGAAGAACGAGTTCCTCATGGGCGCGGCCCTGCAGGACCTCCCGCAGGACAAGAAGATCGTCCTGCACTGCAAGACGGGTGTCCGCAGTGCGGAAGTCCTCGCCGTACTGAAGTCCGCGGGCTTCGCCGACGCCGTCCACGTGGGCGGCGGCGTCATCGGCTGGGTCAACCAGATCGAACCGAACAAGCCGGTCTACTGACCGACAACCCCGCCGACCAGCGGGACCGCCGAAGCCCACGTCTCTGACCAGCTCAGATGCCGTGGGCTTCCGGCATTGCCGGTCGGCTTCGGACATCGTCCCGGCCGGCTCGGACCTGTCGGTTCCCGGCGCTGTCGCGCGGCGCCCGCCGGGGAACCACACTGGTCGGTGGGGCGCTCTCCCGGAGGCGCTTGCCCGCGACGAAAGGACGGACCCATGCCCACGGACACGCTTCCCGGCCCGCTGCGATTCCTGGTCTTCGGCGCGGCTCTGCGGGCCGATTCGATCAACGCCCGCCTCGCCTCCCTCGTGGCCCGGCTCATCTCCGACACCGGTGCCTCCGTCGACCTCGCCTCCATGCGCGACTTCGACATGCCCTTGTACGACGGCGACGCGGAGGCCAGTGAGGGGCTGCCGCAGGGCGCCCTCGCCCTGCGCGACAGGCTTGAGCAGAGCGACGCCTTCGTCATCTCCTCGCCGGAGTACAACGCGTCCGTGCCGGGACTGCTGAAGAACGCGATCGACTGGGTCTCGCGTGTCCGGCCGCAGCCGTTCAAGACCAAGCACGCGCTGCTCGTCTCCGCCTCGCCGTCGCTGGTCGGCGGCAATCGCGGGCTGTGGGCGCTGAGGGTTCCACTGGAACACCTGGGCACCCGTGTCTACCCGGACATGTTCAGCGTGGCCAACAGCTACCAGGCCTTCGCCGAGGACGGAACCCTGGCCGACCCGGGGCTTCAACAACGTCTCACCGAGACGGTGTCGGGTTTCCTCAGCCTCGTCGAAGCGGACGTGCGCTACGTCTGTCTCGAACGCCGTTGGTACGAGTTCCTGGGAGACCGTACCGAGGCGGCCATCACCCAGCGGGCCGAGAAGTGACGGAGCGACCGGAAACGTCAGGAGCAGACCTTCCCGTGCTGCGGCACCGTTCCCTTCAGTAGGTGGGCGTTCACCGTCGAGTCGACGCAGTCGCTGCCGTAGGCGCCGTGGCCCTCGCGCTTCAAGGTGCGCTCCACACCGACGCCCTTGCCCAGCGCGTCGGCCATCGTGCGGGCGCTCTCGTACTGGGTCGCCGGGTCCCCGGTGTTGCCGACCAGCAGGATCGGTGCCGCACCCGGGGCGCTGACCTGTGGGGTGGTGAACTGGCCCGGTACCGGCCAGGCATGGCACCAGCCTGCCGTGTCCCAGCCGAGGAAGTCCCCGAACACCGGCGAGATCCGCTCGAAGCGCGCCAGCCTGCTCTTCGTCTCGGCGAGCGTCGGGCGCTCCTCCTCGTCCAGGCACGATATGACCCGCTGGGACTGGGTCGTGGTGCCGTAGTGCCCCGACGAGTCCCGCTCGTTGTAGCTGTCCGCGAGCGCCAGCAACGGTGAACCGTCGCCCTTTCGCGCCGCGTCGAGCGCGCTGGCCAGCCGCGGCCAACCGGACTCGCTGTACAGCGGCACGATGATGCCGGTGGTCGCGAGTGTCTGGGTCGGCTTCCGCCCGGAGGACGTCGGCAGCGGCTTCGCGTCGATCCGCTTCAGCAGGGCGGCGATCTTCCGGGAACCCTGCGCGGGATCCTGCCCGGTGGACTTCAGGTAGTCCTCCGGTGCCCGCTGGAATCCGCGGGCCTGGTTCTCGATGTGACCCACCGCGTCCGCGGTCGGGTCCACCACCGCGTCGAGGATCGGCCGCCCGACCCGCCGCGGGAACAAGTCGGCGTACACGCCGCCGAGTTCGGTGCCGTAGGAGATGCCGAAGTAGTGCATCGTGCCGTTGCCCAGGATCTGGCGCATCAGGTCCATGTCGCGGGCGGTGTCTGTGGTGGACACGTGGGCGAGCAGCGGGCCGGCCGCCTTCTGGCAGCCCTTGGCGAAGTCGGCGGCGTCCTGGAGGTACGTCTGTTCCTCCTGCGGGGTGCCGGGCGTGGCGTCCACGTCCTCGGCGGCCGTGATCCGACGGTCGTCACTGCAGCGGACCCCCGCGCCGGCGCCGCGTGGGTCCCAGCTCACCAGGTCGTAGCGCTCGCGCAGGGCGGAGACGGTGGCCGCGTAGCAGGGCATCGTCTGCACCCTCGAGCCGCTCGGCCCGCCGAAGTTGAACAGCAGGGAGCCGATAGGGTCGCCGCCGGTCGCCTTGGCGTGGATGAGGGAGAGGCCGATCGTCGCCCCGCCCGGCTCGGACCAGTCCAGCGGCACCGTGAGCGTCGCGCACCGCCACTCGCCGCCGGGCGCCGTCGAGTCGCCGGAGGCCTTGCAGCGGCGCCAGCCGAGATGCTGGGAGGTGAGGGGGGGTGCCTCTATGTCTTTCGTCAAGCG